>NZ_OY764902.1:2370000-2695000 GCF_963668665.1 uncultured Anaeromusa sp.
CGCGGACGTTCGGCTGCTAGCCTGTAAATTGATATGCCTCCATTGTTAAAGGAAGGTGGCGCGAAGCGCTGGTGGGATTGGCGCTTCGCGTTTTTATTTTGTGACGTTTTTGTTACAAGAAATAGATAAAGAAGGTGTTTGCCAAGCAATCCCGAATTATCTACAAGTCATAGTTTTTGCAGTTACCTTTAGCAGATGGAGTGATGCTGTGAGCCAGTTGAAAGATATTCGCAGACAATTGCAGAAAGAGTTAGGCCAGAGAGAAGTAACTTTGCTGCAAAAAGGTTATTTTCGGGCGGCAGTGGTAGTGCCGTTGTTGGAGATGCACGGTGAACCGACGGTTCTCTTCCAGGTACGTTCTAGCCAGATGTCGTGGCAGCCGGGCGATATTTGCTTTCCTGGCGGGCGAGTGCAGATGGAGGAGACGCCTTGCCAAGCGGCCCGGAGGGAAATGGCGGAAGAGCTGGGTGTAGACGAAGATTGCCTGGATCTTTTAGGCGAATTGCCGGAAGTGGCGAGCCCAATCGGGGTGTGGCTGCATCCCTATGCAGGGGTACTTCGAGATTGCCGGAATCTGGAATTGCAAGCAGAGGAAGTAGCGGAGATCTTTTGCATCCCTCTTGCAGAACTGCTGGCGATGACGCCGGAAGTGGGACGCATGGAAATGGCGACAAAACCTATGCCCGGATTTCCGCACCATTTACTCCCTGAGTATTCCAAAGAATGGCGGCGTCGAGGTGAATATGACGTTTATTTTTACGTTTGGAAGGAACGGGTCATCTGGGGTTTGACGGCGCAGGTACTGAAAAATTTTTTGGATGTGTGCCGCAAGGCACAGGCATAAAAATAAAACCGCCGCAAAGGCGGCGGTAAGTTTCTTAGGAATGTGAAGGTAAAGTTGCAATTTGCCAGTCTTGGCCGTGAATGAAATCGTTGTAGATTTCCGTAAGGCTTTCAAAAACAGAGGCGCGTTTGATAGTTCGTTTTCTTGTGAGGACTGCGAATTTGAACCAATTTCCTTCGCGGGATAACTGCACCAAGGTTTGGTTGATGCGCAATAAAATGCTTTTGCTGGGAGACTGCAAGAGAGCGTCTTCCAACTTACGGACGGCAGGTCCGTCGAGAGGCGGGAGCACGCGGGCTGTAGTTTCTTTCATGACGCATGCACTTCCTTATTTCATATTGGGAACCCTATGTCGGTTCCTTAAGGCTTGGCAGTATTATACCATAGCAGCGCATTTCTTTCATTTGAGAAAAACGTCGCGAAATGAAAGAGCAAGGCTGTTGATTGAGAATAGCATAGCTAGAGAGGCGCTGTATAATTTTCAGATAAAATAGATTTTAGGGCTAAATTAGTGCTAAGTGTAAAAATAGCAGAACCTAAGGAGGTACTGAAAATGCAGACAAAGGTGTTTGGCGTAGAAGGCATGAGCTGCGGGCATTGCCAGCAAGCCGTGGAAGCAGCGGCCTTAGCTGTTACTGGAGTCCAGAAAGCGACAGTGCAGTTGGAGGATAAAACGTTGACGGTGACCTATGACGAAAGCAACTTTCAAGTGGTGGAACTTGTTGCGGCTATTGAAGATGCGGGATTTGAAATGGGACAATCTTGACGGTGATGAGTCTTTTTTGATATAGTAAGGGAAGCCCCCAGACGAGGGGGCTTCTTTTGTAATGGAATTTGCAGACAGCGCCGAAAGGAGGATTTGCTTCGTGCCTAATCTGGAGCAACGGTTGGAGCAGCGGCGTGTATCGAAAAATAGAGAGCAAAAAAAGAGTTTGATTAAATGGGCGGCGCTTTTTTTAGCGGTCTTTTTTCTTACGTTAGGAGTTGCCTTTCTCTGGTTTTCTTCCGGTGCGTTAAACGGAAACAAACAGAAAAAAGCGGATGACAAATTTTTGGCATTTCAGGATAAGATTAATATTATGGTAATGGGGGTTGACGAGCGGGCCGATGATGTGGGGCGTTCCGATACTCTGATGGTTTTGACGATTGATACGAAAACCAAGGGCGTTTCGATTGTAGCCATTCCCAGGGATTCACGTGTAAAAATACCGGGCCATGGCTATGATAAGATTAATCATGCTTATGCTTTGGGGGGCCATTCTTTGTCAAAGCAGGCGGTAGAACTGCTGCTGGGAGTCCCGATCGATCATTATATTATCGTCAACATAGCTGGCTTTAAGCGGATTGTAGACGCTGTAGGCGGCTTGGATATTGATGTGGAAAAACGTATGTATTACAGCGATCCCTGGGATGATGACGGTGGTTTGTTCATTGATTTGCAGCCGGGGATGCAGCATTTGGATGGCAAAACAGCCATTCAGTATGTACGTTATCGTGATGAAGAAGGCGATATCGGCCGGGTGGAGCGGCAGCAGCATTTTCTGCGGGCGTTATTGGATCAGTTGGCAAGTCCTGGGGTGATTCCTCGGATTCCAGGGATTATTCAAAGCGTCAGCAATGCGGTGAAGAGTGATTTGTCGACAGCAGAGATGCTGAATTTGGCCAAAATTATTAAAGATGCCAAGACGCAAGGGCTGCAATCTTATATGGTCCCCGGCAAACCAGCTTACATTGAAGATATCAGCTATTGGCTGCCTGATATTGTCGCTTTGCGGCAACACATGGCGCAGGTCTTGGGCGCTTCAGCCAGTGAACGGTATCAAGCAACTACGCGGCAGGAAGCTGATGAATACGCAGGAACCCTACCGAAAAATATCAAAGTAGTGGATGCACCTAAAAGCCCGACAAAACCGAATGACACAACAAGGGCGACCGAGCCTGTGAGTCCGAAGACCCCGACGGCGACCGGACGAATTCGTGTTAGTATAGTCAATGGCAGCGGCAGCGCCGCTGCTGGAGATAGAATGGCGGCTACCTTGCGTCGCCAAGGGTTTGACGTGGTTGGCGTTTCCTTTGGTTCAGCGCGCAGTAACACCGTTATTATCAGTAATTCCAATGACAACAGCGTTATAAATAGGTTAAATAGCTTGCCTTTTGATTATGCCTTGCAAATCAGCCGCAATGAAGGCGGCAGTACCCAAGCGACAGTGATTGTCGGTAAGGATTTTGCCGAACGCTGATGGCTTCGGGGAGGTGTAGGACCATGGTTTTATACCCAATTAATCTGCATTTGGCCGAGTGTCCGGTTTTGGTAGTTGGCGGAGGTCAGGTGGCGGAACGAAAAATAAATACCTTGGTAGCTGCCAAAGCTGCTATTACCGTTATCAGCCCGGAGCTTACGCCCGGGCTGCAGGTGTTGGTGAAAAATGGGGCTATTCGATGTTGGCCGCGTACGTATGAGACTGGCGATATAGAGCCTTTTTTTCTTGTGTTTTGCGCGACAAATCGGCGCGAGGTAAACCAAAACGTGGCCCGGGAGGCTCGCGAACGGGGCAAATTGGTCAATGTAGCAGATGGACCGGAGGAAGGAAATTTCAGCCTTCCAGCACAGGTGCGCCGCGGAGATTTGCTGCTGACTGTTTCAACCGGCGGGCAGAGCCCGGCGCTGGTGCGCAAGCTGCGTCGGGAGCTGGCGGAACGCTATGGGCCTGAATATGGGGCGTTGCTTTTGTTGTTAGGACGCATTAGAGAGGAAATGAAAGAGCATTTTGCCACGTCTCGTGAGCGTGAGCTTTTTTGGCGCTCGGCGTTGACTGACGAGGTACTGGACGAGTTAAGGTCTGGAAATTTGAAAGAGGCGGAGGAACAGATTCGACATGCAGCTAGTGGTATTGGGACTCAACCATAAAACCGCGCCTGTTGAGGTACGGGAATGCTTTTCTTTTTCTGAGGAGCAATTGCGTCTGGCTTTAAGGCGCCTTAGGGATCAGGAAATCGTCGAGGAATGTGTGTGGCTGTCTACGTGCAACCGGACGGAGCTATATGCCATTGTCGAGGATGCGGAAGAAGCCTATGAGCCTCTGAAAGAGGTGATGACGCGCATGGCCACAGGGCAGCAGCGCCCGGATGATTATGTCTTTTATCATTGTGATCAAGATTGCATTAAGCATCTCTTCCGAGTGTCCTCGAGTTTGGATTCGCTGGTAATTGGCGAAGGGCAAATTTTGAGTCAAGTAAAAAAAGCGTATTCCATGGCACGAGATGCAGGTACCACTAGCACGGTGTTGAATACGCTGTTTCACCGGGCGATTACGGTAGGTAAAAAAGTGCGAACCGTGACTCGCATTGCTTATAATGCCGTATCGGTGAGTTATGCTGCTGTAGAAATGGCTAAAAGCGTTTGCGGCGAGATGGAGAAAGTGAAAGTCTTGCTGTTGGGCGCGGGGGAAATGGGAGAACTGACCGCGAAGCACTTAGTGGCCAGCGGCGTGCAAACTGTATTTGTATCGAATCGCCGTTATGAGCGGGCGGTGGATTTGGCGAAACGTTTTCATGGCGAGGCCGTCCCCTTTGAATCCTTTTTGCAGCGCGCCGTTGATGCGGACATTATCATTACCTCTACAGGGGCGCCGCATTACATGATTCGCGCCTGGGATATGGCGCACATTATGCCGAAACGCCAAGGGCGGCCGATTGTATTGATCGATATTGCCGTGCCGCGGGACGTAGAGCCAGAGACAGCGGCCATTCAAGGCGTGACCTTGTATAATATTGATGATTTGGAAGCGGTTGTTGAATCCAACTTGCGCCTAAGAGAGCAGGAAGCGAAAGCCGCTGAGGAAATTATTGAAAAAGAGCTGACTGAGCTTGTGTCGAAGTTTCGCTACCTGTCCTTTCAGCCTGTTATGGCGCGTTTAGCGGACAAGGCGGAGCATATTCGCCAGCGGGAGATGAAGCGCGCCTTGACGAAGCTGCCGGATTTACCGCCGGAAGAGATGAAAATCATGGAGAGCATGTCGCGCATGATTATTCGCAAGATGCTGCGCGATCCCATGGTGCGCCTCAATCAGGCTGCTGGCAGTGAACAGGAAGAATACTATCTGGAAGCCATTCGGGAATTATTCAAATTGGATGCAATAGGAGAGGGGAAACATTGTGAGGCAAAGGCTTGTTATCGGTACGCGCGGCAGTAAGCTAGCTCTTTGGCAGGCGGAACACATTGCAGAACGCCTGCGGCAGGAGCATGCCGGGCTGGAAGTAGAGTTGAAACGAATTGTTACGACCGGCGATAAAGTATTGGATGTGCCTTTGGCCAAGATTGGCGGCAAGGGCTTGTTTACCAAAGAGTTGGAAGTGGAAATGCTAAGCGGGCAGATTGACTTGGCGGTACATAGCTTGAAAGATATGCCGACAGAGCTGCCGGAAGGCTTATGCCTAGCGGCCATTACCGAACGGGCTGACGCTGGCGATGCCTTGGTCAGCCGTGAGTATGCTTCCTTAGAAGCATTGCCATTGGGCGCCACGCTGGGAACGAGCAGTCTGCGGCGCAAAGCGCAGCTTTTGCGGTTGCGGCCGGATTTGAAGATGGTTGACCTGAGGGGCAATTTGGATACGCGCCTGAAGAAAGTGCAAACAGGAGAGCTGGATGCCATTGTGCTGGCGGCAGCGGGGCTGAAGCGTTTAGGCTGGGAGCAGGAAATCGCGGAAATCTTAAAACCGGAAATCTGCTTGCCTGCAGTGGGACAAGGCTGTCTGGCAGTGGAAGCGCGAGCTGATGATGCTGAGGTTTTGTCGTTGCTGGCGTTTTTAAATCATAAGCCTTCAAGAGTGGCTGCAGAAGCGGAACGGGCTTTTTTACGCGAAGTGGAAGGCGGCTGCCAGGTGCCTGTAGGCGTATATGCTCAAGAAGAGCAAGGTCAGCTGACGGTTACAGCGGTTATACTGACTTTGGATGGCAAAGAATGCTTAAAAGCCCAGAAATCAGGCTGTAACGAGGATGCGGCAGAACTAGGAGTTGCCTTGGCCAAGCAATTATTGGCCGCAGGGGGCAAAGAGATTTTAGCGGAATTGATGCAAAGCGAGGGAGTATAGATGACACAGCCAACAGTGTATTTGGTCGGAGCTGGCCCTGGAGATTATAAACTGATTAGTGTGCGCGGCTTGGAACTTATTCAGCGGGCGGAAGTCTTGGTATATGATCGTCTGGCTGATGAGCGTCTGCTTGGTCATGCTAGAAAAGACGCGGAGTTTATTTACGTGGGTAAAGCCTCCAGCAATCATGCCATGCGCCAAGAGGATATCAACCAGCTTTTAGTGGACAAGGCGAAGGAAGGCAAGGTGGTAGTCCGCCTTAAAGGGGGCGACCCCTTTGTTTTCGGCCGCGGCGGCGAAGAAGCGCTGACCTTGCGCGCTGCTGGCATTCCTTTTGAAATCGTGCCTGGCATTACTTCTGCTATTTCGGTTCCGGCTTATGCGGGTATTCCGGTTACCCATCGCGGCATTGCCACTTCTTTTGCTGTAGTGACCGGTCATGAGGATCCTACTAAAGGGGAATCCTCTATGCGTTGGGATAAATTGGCTACAGGCACAGATACGCTGGTCTTTTTGATGGGCGTGGAAAACTTGCCCCATATTACGGCCAAGCTGATGGAACATGGCCGCAGCGGTGAAACGCCGGCCGCGGTAATCCGCTGGGGTACCAAAGCGGAGCAGGAAGTATTGGTGACGACCGTAGCGACGGCGGCAGCCGACGTGGCGGCAAAAGGGTTGACGCCGCCGGCGATTTTTCTGGTAGGGGATGTTGTTTCTCTGCGGGATGAATTGGCGTGGTTTGATCAGCGGCCTTTGTTCGGACAGAAGGTGTTGGTGACGCGGGCGCGAGAGCAAGCCAGCTTGCTTACGGCGCGGTTGGAAGAATTAGGCGCTCAATGTGTGGAAGCGCCGGCCATTCAGATTCAACCGCCTGCAAGCTATGAGCCAATGGATGCGGCTATTCAGGAGTTGCAAGGTTATGACTGGCTCATTTTTACCAGCGTCAACGGTGTAGAGTATTTCTTCAATCGCTTGGCGGAGCAGGGCAAAGACGCTCGGGCGCTGGCAGCCGCCAAAGTAGCGGCTATTGGCGTAGCAACAGCGAGCAAGCTGGCGGCTTACGGCATTCAAGCGGATTTGGTGCCGGTGGAGTTTCGGGCGGAAGGTATTATTGAAGCCCTAGAGGGAAAAGTGAAGCCAGGTATGCGCGTTCTGATTCCCAGGGCCACTGTAGCCAGGGAGTTGCTGCCAGAGCAGCTGCGCGCTCAGGGCTTGTCGGTGGATGTAGTGCCTGCGTACCGTACGGTTACGGCGCAGGCGGACGGTGAGGGCCTAAAAGCTTCCCTGGAAGCTGGAGAGTTTCAATGGGTAACGTTCACCAGCTCTTCAACAGTAACTAATTTGTTGAAGCTTTTGGGCGAAGATGGCGCAGCCTTGCTGAAAAAAGCCAAGGTGGCCTGCATCGGCCCGATTACGGCGGAGACCTGCCTGGAGCACGGCATAGAACCGGACGTTATGGCCGGCGAGTATACAATTAAGGGATTGGCTGAAGCCATCCTTACATTTTACGGCGAGGAGATGTAGTTTATGTACCATCCGTATTTGCGTCCCCGGCGGTTGCGCGTGAGTGAAGGCTTGCGTGCTATGGTGCGGGAGACGGTGCTGCAGGTAGAGGATTTGGTATATCCGTTGTTTTTAGTGCCGGGCGAGAAGATTAAAAAGGAAATTTCTTCTTTGCCGGGGCAGTACCACTTATCAGTGGATCAAGCGGTTCTTTTGGCGCAAGAGGCGTGGGGGCTGGGAATTCGCTCAGTGCTTCTTTTTGGACTTCCTTCATATAAGGATGAGCAGGGAAGCAGCGCCTGGGACTTGCAGCAACCGGTGCAACTGGCTATGACGGCGATTAAAAAAGCCTTGCCGGAGATGGTGATTATTGGGGATGTCTGTCTTTGTGAATACACCAGTCATGGGCATTGCGGTCTGCTGGCAGGCGAGACCGTGGATAATGATCCGACGCTGGAACTGTTGGCCAAGGTGGCGGTTAGCCAGGCTAAAGCCGGCGCAGACATTGTCGCCCCTTCGGATATGATGGACGGTCGGGTGCAAGTTATTCGCGAAGCCTTAGACGATGCTGGCTTTGCGCAGGTGTCTATCATGAGTTATGCCGTCAAATACGCGTCCGCGTACTATGGTCCTTTCCGGGACGCCGCGGATTCAGCGCCGCAATTTGGGGACCGCCGCAGCTATCAAATGGACCCGGCCAATGCCAGAGAGGCTTTGCGGGAAGCGGCCCTGGATGTGGAAGAAGGAGCAGACTTTCTAATGGTCAAGCCGGCGTTGGCGTATCTGGATATTGTGCGTCAGATCAAGGATACGTATTTGCTGCCGTTGGCAACGTATAATGTCAGCGGTGAATACGCCATGGTCAAAGCTGCAGCGCAGCAGGGCTGGATTGACGAGAAGAAAATTGTTCTAGAAACGTTGGTTTCGATGAAACGAGCCGGAGCGGATATTATTATTACCTACCATGCCATGGACGCAGCCAAGTGGCTGCTAGAGAATCAGTAAACAAAAGAGAGGTAAGTACTATGAGCTTTTCTTTGCAGCGATCCCAAGAAGCCTTTGTTGCAGCTAAAGCCTGCATTCCCGGAGGGGTAAACAGCCCGGTGCGTTCGTTTCGCAGCGTTGGCGGGACGCCTCCTTTTATTGCGCAAGCGCAGGGCGCCTATATAGAAGACATTGACGGCAATCGTTATATTGACTACATTGGCTCCTGGGGGCCGATGATTTTGGGTCACGCCCACCCGCAAGTCACTGAAGCGCTGGAGAAGGCGATTCGGAAAGGCACCAGCTATGGCGCGCCGACGCTGTTGGAAACAGAGCTGGCGGAGATGGTGCGGCACTGCGTACCGTCGATGGAGCTGGTGCGCATGGTCAATTCCGGCACAGAGGCGACGATGAGCGTGCTGCGTTTGGCTAGGGCTTTTACAGGGCGCAGAAAAATTGTCAAATTTGCCGGTTGCTATCATGGACACCATGACAGTCTGCTGGTCAAAGCCGGCTCCGGTGCGGCCACTTTAGGCGTTCCAGACAGCCCTGGCGTGACTAGCGAAGTGGCAGGTAACACGCTGACTGTGGAATATAATGATCTGCAGGCTCTGACTGCCGCTTTTGAAGCCAATCCGCAGGAAATTGCCGCCGTCATTATTGAACCGGTGGCGGGGAATATGGGCATGGTCCTGCCGCGAGACGGCTATTTGCAGGGCGTGCGGGACTTGACCAGTAAATACGGCGCCTTGCTGATTTTTGATGAAGTTATGACTGGTTTCCGGGTGGCTCTGGGCGGAGCGCAAAGCGTATACGGCATCAAGCCGGACTTGACTTGTTTAGGGAAAATTATTGGCGGCGGCTTGCCTGTCGGCGCCTACGGCGGCCGCAAGGATATCATGGCCTGCATTGCTCCAGCAGGCCCCGTCTATCAGGCGGGAACGCTGAGCGGCAATCCTTTGGCGATGACTGCCGGCATTGCTACGCTGCGTTTACTGATGGAGACCAAAGGGTTTTATGACGAATTGTCTCAAAAGACAGCGACCTTGGCGCAAGGCCTCTATGGTCGGGCGGCTAAATACGCGCTGCCTGTAAGTACTTGCCACTTGGGCGGGATGTTCGGCCTCTTTTTCCATGCAGGACCGGTTTTGGACTATCGGACTGCGCAGCAGGCTGATTTAGATGCTTTCTGCACCTACTTCCATACGCTGCTGGCGCAAGGTATTTATGTGGCGCCGTCGCAGTTTGAGGCAGCTTTCGTTTCAGCGGCTCACAGCGAAAGCGACCTGGAGCGGACGCTGAATGCAGCGGAGCATGCCTTTGCGGCGGTGATGGCAATGAAGGATCATTTTCAGCCGTAAGAAGTAATAAAAAAAGAACTGTGAAATTCTCGAGGGAGGTTTCACAGTTCTTTTCTTATCTGAGGAGGAAGGGGAATGAAAACAATAGTAGGGTCTGCAGAATGTTTGGTTTTTGTTTACGGAACGTTGCAGGAGGGGCAAGCAAACGAGAAGGTGGCGGCTTCGTATGTGCAAAAACGGTGGCGAGGACGTATTAAAGGGCGGCTGTATCATCTTACAGACCGAGGCTATCCGGCAGTGCTTCTTGAAGAAGAAGGAGTGGTCTGGGGAGAATGCTTGCAGCTTAAACAACCAGAGAAGGCACTTCAGGCGTTGGATGCGCTGGAAGAGTATTTTGGGCCGGATGATGTTCGCAATGAATATGACCGCCGCCGCTGCCTTGTTTGCAGCGACGACGGTCAAGAATGGAAAGCCTATGTGTATGTCTGGCCTCAGGGGAAATCCTTGCCCAAGAAGACGACCGTTCTGCCTGAAGGATGCTGGCCAGCTAAAAGACAAATTCAGCGTCCGCCAGCATGCCTGCTTTGAAGGGCGAAGGCGTTTCGCTTGGGAGGGACACCTTAATCGGCTGGCGTTGTCCGGTTGCGCCTGCGGCGGAGGTTTCCAGAACCTCGCCATTAAATGTTTGGCCTGGCAGATCCCGCAGGACGAAATTTACGCTTTGACCGGCTTGCAGTCTGGGGGCGTCGCTTGTGTCCACTCGGACGGTGAGCCATAGTTCGGTATTGGAGATGACCGCCAGCAACGGCTGCCCGGAGGCAACGCTATCGCCAGCGCGAACGCTTAGTAAAGAAACGGTGCCGCTAGTCGGTGCGGTAACGATTTTTTGCTGTTCCAAGGTCTGCAGGGCAGCTAGTTTTTGTTCGGCTTGCTGGATCTGTTGCTGTGCCATGCGAACTTCGTTGGGATCAGGCGGTTGATTGGGAGTTGTGGTCATGATTGGAGTCGCGCTGGCTGCCTGACGGGCTTGTTCGTAGGCGCTGGCGGCGCGATCACGCGCGGCGGCGCTGATTCCGCCTAGTGCATACAATTCTTGCATTTTTTGGTAATGCTGGGCGGCTTGTTCCAGGCGCGCTACAGCGCCGCTGTCAATACTGCCGCCTGTTTGCAGCGGTTGACCTCGGCGGCCTTGGCTGACCTGTGCGTAAAGCGCCCGGGCGGCAATAAGCGCGGCTGAAGCGTCTTCTTTTTGCCTTTCTAATTCAGGAAAGTGCAGTGTGAGCAAGGGGGTTCCCTTTTCGACGACGTCGCCGTCTTTTACGAGAACTTCTAAAATTTGACCGGAAGACCGAGCTGTTTGGCTATAGAGAGCTCCTTGAATGCGGGCGTCCGAACTTTTTAGGGTAGAGGTGTTTTGGTACCAGAAATACACTCCCAAGGCCAACCCTATGGCTAAGAGAACAACCGTAAGCACCCGCAAAGCGAAAGCGGCGCGTGGTGATAATAAATCATCGCTATTGGTGTCTGACATGTAGATGCTCCTTTACTTATGCTGATTCAATCAATATAGATTAGTGCAGTCTATCCCGTCTTTTGATTTCGGCGTAGCTTAGTCAGTTCCTGCAGGCATAGCAAAAAAGTCATCATTTCGACACAATGCGGCGAAAGTCTGCTAAAGCAGAGGCTCTCTGGCAGGGTTCATGCTATAATGAAATGGAAAAGAAAGCGTAAGCGGTACACCACACAGTGCTTGATTTTGCAGGCGTGCATGCGGAAATGAGGCGATAGCTGCCATGTGGTTGAAAGTGCAAGGAGACGTGGAGGCGGTTATGAAGCAAGCCCGAAAAATTCTTGAAGCTCTGACCCAGGAAGGTTGGCAAGCCTATATGGTAGGCGGTGCAGTGCGGGATTTGTTCCTCGGCGTTAACCATATTGATGTTGATATCTGCACGAATGCCAAGCCGGACGATATTCGCGCTATGGCTATCAGGCGGGGCTGGAAGACCAGCGACGTGGGAGCGAGATTTGGCAGTGTGCTGGTTGTAATAGCAGGCATTCCTTATGATGTTACCACTTTCCGCCGGGAAGAATATGGCGAAGACAGCCACAGGCCGAAAAAAGTGGAGTGGGGCGACTCCTTGTTGGAAGACTTAAGCCGCCGGGACTTTACGATTAATACCTTATGCCTGGATGTGAACGGCGATTTATATGATCCTTTTGGCGGTTTGAGCGATTTGCGTTTAGGACGTATTCGGGCTGTAGGCGAGGCTACGGTTCGTTTTGCCGAAGATGGTTTGCGCATGTTTCGAGCCGCCCGATTTATGGCGCAGTTGGGTTTTTCTTTAGATACGGACATTTTCCCGGCCATTGTAGCCAACCGAGAGCGGGTGAGGGGGTTATCGGTGGAACGGGTGCGCAATGAATTGGAGAAGACTCTCCTGGCTAGGCATGCAGCGAAGGGAATTCATGTTTTGCGCATGACCGGGCTGCTTGCCGAAACTTGTCGGGCAAAAGACGAGGGCGTGGCGCAGAACGTGCCTATTTTGCCGGAACTTATGCATCTATATCAACTGCCGCAAAATCCGAAGCATCATCGTTTGAATGCATGGCGTCATGTATTGGATACAGTGGAACGGATTGAGCCGCAATTGGCGTTGCGTTGGGCGGCGCTGCTTCATGATGTGGCGAAGGGATTGCCAGGAGTGCGGGGGGTAAACGCGCAGGGCGAGTGGACGGACCATCGTCATGACGTGGTAGGCACGGAACTTGCAGAAAATATACTTAGCCGCCTGCGTGTAGACCCGCAAGTGGCTAAACGTGCAGTGTGGCTGGTTAGAAACCATATGCACGCGCCGGATTTGTCGCGTAAATCCGTGGTGCGCTGGCTGCGCAAACGCGCGGTCGCGTTCCGTGACGTAGAGGAGTTACGGCAAGCAGTAATGCAGCTTTTTGCTTTATATTGGGCGGATGCGACAGCGACGCGTACGAAGCCGAACGATTCGTTAGAGCAGTTGTTGCAGAAGGTGGAGCCCATTTTGCAACAGACGCCCTTTTTTGTCTCGCAGCTGGCCATTTCCGGCGGCGACATTGCGGCGAAGTTGGGCAGAGGGCCGCAAGTTGGGGCGTTTCAGAAAAATTTGCTGCAGCGCATTCAAAGCGGAATGCTAAAAAATGAAGCAGACGTTTTGCGGCAGGCCTTGTTGTTGCGCAAGGAACGGCAAAAGCAATTGCAGTGACCTCCAGAGATTGCTATAATATAAGAATGAGATTTGCCAAAGAACAAAGACAGTGATGTTTAGGTTTAGGAAGGACAGGTGCGAAGCATGGAGACAGCCTGGCTGCAGGACGGAGTCGCCTTTTTTCAAACATATGGTTTATGGGGGCTGCTGGCCGTGGCATTCCTGGAGTCTTTTATTTCTCCCATTTTACCGGATTTACTGCTGATCCCCATGGCGCTGGCTAATCCAGAACAAGCGATCTGGTATGCCGTCTGGACGACCCTTACTTCGGTTTTGGGCGGTTTTATCGGCTATTACGGCGGCCATCGCTTTGGTGAACCCGCATTGCGGCGTATTGTTCCAGAGCGGCATTTAGAGACAATCCGCTGTTGGATGGAAAAGTATGGCGCCTTGGCGGTGTTTTTGGCGGCTATGTCGCCGATTCCTTATAAGTTTGTTTCCATTAGCGCTGGCGCTTTTCGTGTAAATTTGGGCCTTTTCTTTGTCTTTTCTTTTTTGGGACGCGCGAAACGGTTTTTGGTGGAGGGGCTGTTGATTTACTATTATGGATCCCAAGCGTTGGCCATGTTTGAAAAGTATAAGACCGAAGCAATTATCGGCTTTGTACTTGTAAGCGTTTTGATGGTCCTTGGAGTCTACCTATTTCGCCGGCATAAAATGCAGGCTCGTGTGGCAGTATCAGCAGAAGCTAGGAGGCAGGAACTATGAAGATAGAAGCAGAGGAAAACGCGCTGCAGGGGCGTGAATTGGATGAGGCGGCAGCAGTGGCTAGCGGCGCCTATTGCTGGGTTACGCATACCTTGCAGTTTAGTGCGGAAATGGCGGTAAAATGGCTGATGGCGAAAGAAACGCTGGCTGCCTTTAAGGGCATGTATCGTCCCATGCGCGAAGAAGAATGGGACGATCTAAAGCACCGCCAAGACTATGCGGAAGAAGTGCCTTGCTTTTCCACTGACGAGGCGGCTGCAGAGAAATTGTACGCTCTTTTGCAGCAACAAGGGCGGCAGATAGAAAGAAAGAACATGCCTGCGGGCGTGGCTGCTGTTTGCGGGGAAGCAGAAGCGGTTGCTGCTGCTTGGCCGGAAGCGCTGACTCGCTTAACGTTGCTTTTAAAAAGTTGCTGATTAATTTAATAAGGGAATATTGACGCAATTCAAGTCTTTTGCTAATGTTTAAATGAAAGAGTTGGACAAGCAGGGCTGTTTAATGACGGTTCGGCTTGAAAGACTACCTTCCTTGCTTGGGCGTTTTTAAGACGAACCAATGAGGAAGAGGCGGCGCAAGGCAGCTGTTTTGGCAGGTTAACCTGTTCTTAGTGACGTGTTGTGCAGCACCTGAGCCAGGCAGGACTGCAACTGAGACGTTAGCATGGCTGCGCGGGGTCGCGAAAAAAGCATTCGCAGAAGATGAGGTTCTGCGAATGCTTTTTTTTAGCAAGGGAGAAGGAAAGGACAGGGGGGCCAAAAATGGACGTCAGCGCAACAAAATTGGATGCGAAAATGCTCGACTCGATCGTGAAACGAACGGTAGAAGCGATTGAGGAAAGCAAAAGCGAGATATATGATGTGTATGAAGCCGCTTGCGGCGAGGTGGAAAAGCTGCGCCGGGATTTGCTGCGCCTGAAAGAAGAGGCGGCAACTACCATTGATCGCGTAGACAAGCTGGAAATCAAGGAGAAGCAAGCTCGCATTAACTTGATGGAGGTAAGCAAATGCTTTCGTCAGTTTAGTGAAGAGGACGTTCGCAAAGCCTATGATATGGCGCGAGATTTACAGGTGGAGCTGGCGGTAGCCAGAGAATGCGAGCTGAATCTGCGCTTGCGCCGGGATGAAATGGAGCTTCGTTTGCGAACGCTGGAGCTGACGGCGCACAAGGCGCAGCGTTTGGTTTCGCAGGTAGGGGCTGTTCTGGGCTATCTGGGGACGCAAATGGATGATGTAGTGGTGCATATCGAATCATTGCAGCAGACCCAGCGCCTGGGGGCGCAGATTATTCACGCCCAGGAAGAGGAACGGCGTCGCGTGGCCCGTGAAATTCACGACGGTCCGGCGCAGACTATGGCGAATTTGGTATTTCGCACGGAAATTTGCGAACGTATGGTAGATCGCGATAGTCAGCGAGCAAAAGCGGAGCTGGCTGATTTGCGCGAGCAGGTACGAGGCTGTTTGCGGGAGGTGCGCAAAATTATCTGCGACTTACGCCCGATGTCCTTAGACGATTTAGGCTTGGTAGCGACCTTGAAAGGGCTTTGCCAGAGCTGCCGGGAGCAAAGCGGCATAGAAGCGCAGCTGCGTGTGATTGGCAAAGAAGTAAGCATGGACGCCTATCGGGAGACGGCTGTTTTTCGTATTGTCCAGGAGGCCTTGCATAATGTGGAAAAACATGCCAAAGCGAAACAGGTTCAGGTGGTCATGGAATACCGTCCGAAAACATTGCAGGTCTTGATTCAGGACGACGGGATAGGTTTTTCTTTGGATGAAAAGATTTCCGACGAATGCTTCGGGTTACTGGGGATGCGAGAGCGCGCTAACATTTTAAAAGGGGATTTGCGTGTTCAGTCTGAGCCAGGAGCGGGAACACAGCTGTTTTTGAAAATCCCATTGGAAGAAACGGACGAATTAGAGTAAGGGTAGTGCATCAGGACGGTCCTGGAAGAGGCATTCTTTCTGCAGGCCGTCCTTTGCTATTGTAGAACTTGGTTTTATCAGTCTCCAAAGGAAATGCCCAGATTTTTAGCAGTTTGCACAAGCTCGCCGTGAATGGGGACGGTTTTAAGTTCGCCGACCGCGCTTGCTAAGGGGACAGAGACGATCTCGGAGCCATGCAGGGCGGTCATGCAGCCGAATTTTCCGTCTAGCAGGCATTGGACGGCCACTGTTCCATAGCGGGAGGCCAAAAGACGGTCAAAAGCAGTGGGAGAGCCGCCTCGTTGCAGGTGGCCTAGGATAGTAACCCGCGTTTCCAAGGTAGTAAGCGCTTCGATATCATTGGCCAGATGGTGGCTGACGCCTCCTAAACGCTGCGGATCGGGGCTGCCTTCTACCAAACGTTGGATGGTATAGCTGCCGCCCAGCGCTTTGGCTCCTTCCGCAACGACAATGATACTGAAGCTTTTTCCTAAAGAGCGCCGTTTTTTGATGGCCGTGATGATTTTTTTGATGTCATAAGGAATTTCCGGGATCACAATCACATCCGCGCCGCCGGCAATGCCGGCCTGTAAGGCAATCCAGCCTGTGTAGCGTCCCATTACTTCCAAAAGCATGACCCGATGATGGGATTCGGCGGTAGTATGTAATTTATCAAGGGCGTCTACGGCGGTAGTGACAGCAGACTCGAAGCCAAAGGTGTAGTCTGTGGCGGATAAATCATTGTCAATGGTTTTGGGAACGCCGACAATGGGGACCCCTAAAGCGGCAAATTGGTTGGCGATATGCAAAGAGCCGTCGCCGCCGACGACGATAAGGCCGTCGATTTCCCATTGTTTCAAATGATCCAGAACGTCCTGGCTTTTATCGACATAGATGCATGCTTCGCCGCTTTTGCAGGCATAGGAAAACGGGTTGTCGCGGTTGGTTGTGCCTAAAATGGTGCCGCCGCGATGTAAAAGACCGCTGACGCTTTGGAGATTCAAGCGTAGGGTTTTGCCATGAATTAAACCGGAAAAGCCATTTTTTATGCCAGTGACTTTAATGTTATGCTGTGAGGCCATTTTGACAACGCTGCGGATGACGGCGTTAAGGCCAGGGCAATCGCCGCCGCCGGTAAGAATCGCTATATGCTTCATACAGATGCTCCTTTTAGTGGTATACTGAACATGAAGTTCTGCATAATTGTGCAGATTTCCTCTGTTTGTGTCAAGTCTGATGAAGTGCAAGGAGAATACATGGATCAAAGTCGCTTGCCTTTGGTAAAGGCGTTGGAACAGTATATCGGGGAGAACGCGCTGCGCCAGCATATGCCGGGACATAAAGGCGGCCTGGGAGCGCCGCAGCCGGCGCAGGATCTGCTGGGCGTTAAGCTGTGGCAGGCGGATGTGACGGAGATTGCCGGTCTGGATGATTTACAGGAGCCGGAGGGCTGCATTGCCGAAGCGCAAAGCCTGTTGGCCGATCTTTACGGAGCGGCGGCTTCTTTTTTTCTGATCAATGGCAGCAGCGTTGGAATTGCAGCGTTGCTTTTAGCCTGCCTGCAGCCGGGAGATGAAATTTTGGTGCCGCGCAATGCGCATCGCGCTGTATTGTCAGGGTTGATCTTGTCCGGGGCTAAGCCGATCTTTGTGCAGGTGCGTCAAGACGAACCCAGCGGCATGCCGCTGGGGCTGGATGCCGCTGATTTTTTACAAGCTGTAGAGAAGCATCCCCAAGCCAAAGCGGCTTTTTTTGTCAGTCCGACGTACCAAGGCGTGACTGGCGATTTAGCGGCGTTGATTCGAATTTGCCGCACGCACGGACTGCTGGCCCTTGTCGATGAAGCCCATGGCGTTCATTTTCCTTGGCTGCCGGATGGCTCTTTACCTACGGCTTTGCTCTGCGGCGCAGACGCTTGCGTGCAAAGCGCACATAAACTGACCGGATCACTGACGCAAAGCTCCTGGCTTCATGTGGGGCAAGATAGTGCGCTGGATGTGGGACGGCTGAAAAGCGCCTTGCAGTGGCTGCAGTCTTCCAGTCCCAGCTATCTTCTGATGGCCTCTTTAGATGCGGCGCGCTGGCAACTGGCCCAAGAGGGTAAAAAAAGGCTCCGCCAGCTTTGGGAGCAGGTGGAGCAGCTGCGCCGCCGCTGGCAAGCCTTGGCGGGCGTAGATATAGTTGGCGGCGTGGCGGGGACGCTTGCGGCGCCGTTTCAAATGGATATTACGAAGATTACGCTGGCCGTGCGAGGCTGGTCGGGGCACGCTGCGGCCGCTCAATTGCGACGTCAGGGCATTGCTGTGGAATGGGCGGATGAAACGCGGCTGTTGCTGCTGCTGTCCCTGGCTGATGTCGAACAGGACTGGGAGCGGTTGGGACAAGCGCTGTCTCAGTTATTGCAGCTGCCGGCTCCCGGATATTTTTCAAAAGAAACAATGGCGTTGCCGCCGGTTCCGCCGCAACGGATGACGCCGCGAGAGGCGGCTCTGACGGACTATCGCAGTGTGTTGCTGCAAGAGGCGCAAGGGCTGATCGCCGGGGAAGCAATCACTCCTTATCCGCCGGGGATTCCCCTTGTTTTACCGGGGGAAGAATTAACGGCGGAAGTGCTTGCTTGGATTACAGCCTGTAAGCGTCAAGGGCAGCATATGTCAGGTATGGCTGATACTACTTTGGAGACGATAAGGGTGGTATGGAAATGAGAAAAGGAAAACTTCTGATTTTAGAAGCAGGCGATGGTTGCGGTAAAGCTACGCAGACGCGCTTATTAGTGGAGGCGTTGATCAAAGCGGGGCATAAGGTGCGCAAGGTGTCTTTCCCTAATTATGACAGTCCTGCGGCTGGGGCCATCAAGATGTATCTGGCAGGGGAGTTCGGACAACGTGCGGCTGATGTCAATCCATATGCGGCTGCTTCGTTTTATGCCGTTGACCGCTTTGCTTCCTATCATACGGATTGGGGCGAATTTTATCGGCAAGGCGGTATTGTTATCGCCGATCGTTACGCAACGTCCAATATGGTGCATCAAGCGGTCAAAGTGCAGCCAGGGGAGCAAAGAGAGGCTTTTTTAAAGTGGCTGTGGGAATTGGAATTTGAAAAATTTTCCCTCCCTGTGCCGGATGCGGTTTTCTTTTTGGATGTTCCCCCTGCGCTCAGTGCAGCATTGATCGCCGCTCGAGAAAGTGAACAGCGCAAGCGGGACATTCATGAGCAAGATACGGCGTATTTGGACGCCTGCTACTCCTTATACCGGCAATTGGCCGTACAATACGGTTGGCAGCAAGTGAACTGTGCGCCCCAAGGAAAACTGCGCTGCATTGAAGAGATTCACAAGGACATTCTCAATAGAGCCTTAGAGCTCTGCGCTTGGGACGGCTAAAAAGAGCGAGGGCCCATCCGGGGATGCTGCACCGGACGTAAAGAAAGGCGGGCTGCCAAACGGGCTGCTTCTTCTAAAGAAAGGTCCTGGTAAGATTCGTGAGATTCAAAAATGCAGACGCCAGGTTCGCTGCCTACTTCTCCCGCGGGCAAATAAACGTATTCTTGATTCGTCGTATCTCCATAAATAATGCCGGCCAAGAGTTCGCCGGCAATCATGCGGCTCATAAAAAGCCTCCTTTTTTTGCATAATCGGACTAATTATAGCATAACTTGTTTAGTAGGCATATTTTCTCCGGCGAGATCATCCGATATAATATAAAAGTGTAACAAACTGGCTGCTGTTCATGGAATCGCTTGCCAGTGGTTCCATAAGGAGGATGAACGATGAAAATTGATCCGAGAGGCATTTCCTCCATTCCCTTGCCCAAAGAAAAAGAAAGCGGCCAGCGCGCCGAAAAAAGCGGGCGGAGTTTTTCCGCCAGTTTGAGCAAAGCCAATGATGATGGCTATATGGAACGCATGGGAAAACTGCTGGACGATATCACGGCGCAAGGAGAGCAGTTAGGGCAAGTGCCGACCTACGGGGAACTAAAAAAGTACCGTCAATTGGTGCAGCGCTTTGTGGGCGAAGCCGTAGGACGTATGTACAATCTGCAATCGCAGACAGGGTGGGACCGTTTTGGACGCCGGAAAGTATACACGCTGGTAAAGCAGATTGACGAAAGCTTGTCCGGTTTGACGGAAGATGTGCGGCAGGGGCAGTCGCAGCAATTGGAGATCATGGGGAAACTGGATGCCATCCGCGGCATGCTGGTAGATCTTTATACATGATGCTGCGCTGGGAATCCTTAAAGGGACAAGATGCTGCCGTTACAGCCTTGCAGCAGATGCTGCGTCAGGAACAATCGCCCCATGCTTTTTTATTCACTGGTATTGACGGAGTCGGCAAACGGTTGGCGGCCAAGACGCTCATCGCGGCATTATTATGCCAGGAGCAAGACCACCCTTGCGGCGTTTGTTCCTCCTGTCGGCAGGTGGAACTGGAGGAGCATGCCCAAATGCAAGTGCTGCGGCCGGAAGGAACAGCCATAAAAATCAGCCAAATACGCGCCCTGTTGCCGCGTTTGTTGCTGAGCGGCGGCCAGGCGCGTTTTTTTGTGCTTATTGACGGCGCCGAACTGATGAATCAGGAAGCCGCCAATAGCTTACTGAAAATGTTGGAAGAACCTCCGGCAGGAGTTTATTTTATGCTATTGGCGCAACGGGTGGAACAATTGCTGCCGACAGTGCGATCGCGTTGTTGCCTGGTGCCGTTGCAAAAGTTAGCGGCGCCGCTTCTTAAGGATATGCTGCAGAGCAGGGGCTTTGCGCCGGAAGCAGCCGCCTTGGCTTCTAGCGTAGCTTCTGGCAGCCTGGGGGAGGCCTTGCTCTTTTTAGAAGAAGGCCGGCAGACCTTGCGGGATGAGGTATGGCAGGCGCTGCAGGCCGGCGGTAGGGCGGCTTGGCGTCTTGGTGAGCTTTGGGGCAAGGAGGAGCGGTCGCAGGTTCAACTGCGATTACGCTATCTTTCCTTGCTGTTACGTGATATGCTGGTACTGCGGCAACAGGCGGCGATACCATTATTTCATCCGGACCTGGAGCAAGAGTTGCATCAGGAGTCTCAGCAGTGGACTGATAAGGGATTGACGCAGGCCTTGCATGCCGTTGAGGAAACACGCAGAAATATACGGTTTCACGCCGTGCTGCGGCTGGCCTTAGAGGCATTGTGGCTTGCCGTGAGTGAAGCGAAGGAGGGTTCGGGTTTTTATGCCGAAGGTAATAGGCGTTCGTTTTAAAAAAGCGGGCAAGATTTATTATTTTGCTCCTAGCGAGGGAACATTGGCGTTAGGTGACGCTGTCATTGTGGAAACAGCCAGAGGACTGGAATTTGGCGAGGTGGTCATACCGGTACGGGACGTGGAAGACGAAAGCGTAGTGCAGCCGTTGAAGTCGGTGCTGCGCAAAGCCAACCACAAGGATAAGGAAAAAGTCAAACAAAACAAGGCGAAGGAAGAGGAAGCCTTCAAGGTTTGTGAAAAAAAGATTGAAGAGCACAAACTGCCAATGAAATTGGTGGATGTAGAATATACTTTTGATGTTAATAAGATTATCTTCTATTTTACCGCCGACGGACGGATTGATTTCCGGGAGCTTGTTAAGGATTTGGCGGCCGTATTCCGCACGCGGATCGAACTACGTCAGATTGGTGTTCGGGATGAAGCCAAAATGATGGGCGGTATAGGCTGCTGCGGGCGGCCCTTGTGCTGCGCTACGTTCTTGGGTGATTTTGAGCCGGTATCTATTCGCATGGCTAAGGAACAGAATCTTTCTTTAAATCCTACGAAAATTTCCGGCATTTGCGGACGATTGATGTGTTGCTTGAAGTATGAGAGCGATGGATATCGCAAATGCTGCAAGAAGGCTCAGCCGCCGAAGATAGGCAGTACTGTGATGACGCCGCAAGGCGAAGGCAAAGTGACCATTGTCAGCAATAACAAGCATATGGCGACGGTGGAATTGGCGGATCAGGGCGGTACCGTGCAGCTGTCCTGGGAAGAAGTGGCGGAAAAAGCATGATCGGAGTACGTCTGCGCCGCCCAGAGCGGGTAGACGACTTAGGCCTGGGAGGGCTGCGCATTATTCAGCATCCCAGGTCTTTTTGCTTTTCCCTGGATGCGGTGTTGCTGGCTCATTTTGTACGGCTGCGTCCGCAAGATCAGGTAGTGGATCTGGGAGCGGGAAACGGCGCTATTTCTTTGTTGCTGGCTGCGCGAGGCGCCAGAGCGGTAGCCGCGGTGGAATTAGATGAGGCAGCGGCCAGTCGGGCGGCGCGGAGCATTCAACTGAGCCGGCGCAACGGCCAAATTCAAGTGCATTGCGGCGATTATCGCCAGGCGCTGCCACAGCTGCCGGGCGGTATTTGGGATGTTGTTGTTGCCAATCCTCCTTATTTTCAGCCCGCAAGAGGGCGGGGCAGCGTACAAAAGGGTCTGGCCCGTCAGGAAGTAACGGCGACGTTGGCGGATGTGCTGAAAGCGGCGCGGCGTTTGGTGCGGTTTCGGGGCCGTGTGGCCTTGGTGCATCGGGCGGACCGAATGGTGGATGTACTGGCTGTGATGCGGGAAGTGAATTTGGAGCCTAAACGCTTACAGCTAGTGCAGCCCCGAGAGGGAGCGCCGGCTAACTTGCTGTTGGTAGAAGGCATACATGGCGGGAAGCCGGGGCTGGAGGTAATGCCGCCTCTGGTGGTATATGAAGCCGACGGCTCCTATACGGCGCAATTGCGGATCTGCTATGAGGCTGCGCCGGCGCAGCTTTAATGAGAATGAGGAGGATTAGTCATGCATCCGGGAATGTTGTATTTATGCCCGACTCCTATTGGCAATCTGGAAGATATTACTTTGCGCGTGTTGCGCGTGTTGCGGGAAGCGGATGTGGTAGCGGCGGAAGATACGCGCCATTCCCGTAAGCTGCTCACTCATTTTGAAATTCATAAACCGCTGGTAAGTTATCACGAACACAATAAAGCGGAGCGCGGTCCGGAACTGCTGCAGCGTCTGCTGGCTGGCGAAAGCATTGCTCTTGTTAGTGATGCAGGTATGCCGGGTATTGCTGATCCAGGAGCGGATCTTGTCAGGCTGGCGCTTGATGCAGGTGTGCCGGTGGTGCCGTTGCCAGGCGCCAATGCGGCGTTGACCTCGTTGATTGCGTCCGGGCTGCCAAGCGAGCAGTTTCAGTTTTTGGGTTTTTTGCCCAAAACAACTAAAAAAAGAAGAGCTCTTTTGGAAGAAGCCGCCTCGTATCCTGGGACGCTGATCTTTTACGAAGCGCCCCACCGGTTGTTGGCTACCTTGAAGGAACTGCAAAGCGCCTTTGGTAATCGCCAGGCGGTAGCGGTGCGGGAGCTGACCAAAAAATTTGAGGAATTTGTACGAGGCGACTTAGCTTCCATAGAAGCGCATTTTCAGACCGTTGCGCCGCGGGGTGAGTTTACTTTGCTTTGCGCTGGCGCAGAACCTAAAGCAGCAGATGCGGCGCTTGAGGCGGACCCCTCCGCCCAAATCGCGGAGGCTGTGGCGGAAGTGGAGCGCTTGGTGGCGGCAGGAGAACATAAAAAAGACGCTATCCGTAAGATAGCGTCTCAAAAAAAACTGGGCCGTCGTGATTTGTACCAAGCCGTCATCAAAGAGGCTGTAGAATCTTAAATGGCCTCTCCTACGGAAAGGGCACACTGTTTGCAGACATTTTTACCGCGGAAATTAGTAATGCCATCCGCGCTGCCGCAAAAGATGCAAGCTGGTTCGTATTTGCGCAAAACAATGCGGTCACTGTCAACGTAAATTTCCAAAGCGTCTTTTTCGGCGATGTCGAGGGTTCTGCGCAATTCGATGGGCAGAACCACGCGACCGAGTTCATCCACCTTACGAACGATACCTGTAGATTTCATGAGATAAATCCTCCTTGCTTAATCTGAGAAAATCGACAAATGGGAGAATGTCTTTTATAATAGAAAAGGTCATTCTCTCAACCTGGAATCAGCGTAACAAAAATGAAAAATCCTGTCAAATAAGGGAAATGTCACAAAAGGCTTGTCAAGAGTTATTTTTCTTCTTTTCTTATATGTACGAAATGACGTCTAAATGCTTAAAAATAGAGAAAAAGTGTTTTGAAAACGGCAAGTAATATGGAAATATACTGGAAAAGTAGGTATAGAGTACTTCTATGGGAGAATATGGCAAAGTTGGTTGCTGCGAAAAAAGGAAGAAGATTACAAAAGAGAAAGGTTGGATTACCATGGGAAACAGTTCTAAGTATTATATTTCTACTCCCATTTATTACCCGAGTGATCGGTTGCATATTGGTCATGCTTACTGCACGACCATTGCGGACAGCTTAGCAAGATACCAGCGCTTGGAAGGCAAAGAAGTATTTTTTCTGACAGGTTCTGACGAGCATGGTCAGAAAATCCAGCGTAAAGCAGAAGAAAAAGGCGTAACACCTATTTGTTATGTTGACGGCATTGTTGCTTCTTTTCAACAGCTGTGGCGCAAATTAGGCATTTCTAACGACGATTTCATCCGCACGACCCAGGAGCGCCACTATAAAGTTGTACAGCACATTTTCCAGACCATTTACGAACAGGGCGATATTTATAAGTCCGCCTATGAGGGCTGGTATTGCACGCCTTGCGAAACGTTCTGGCTGGAGCGGCAATTGCAGGACGGCAAATGCCCGGATTGCGGACGACCGGTGGAGGTCGTGCAGGAGGAAAGCTATTTCTTCCGTATGTCCAAATACCAGGACCGTCTTTTAAAGCATATTGAAGAGAATCCAGACTTTATTCAACCTGCTTCTAGGCGCAATGAAATGATTAATTTCATCAAAAGCGGTCTGGAAGACTTGTGCGTATCCCGGACAACCTTTGACTGGGGCATTCCGGTGCCTTTTGACAAAAAACATGTGGTTTACGTTTGGTTTGACGCTTTGTCCAACTATTTGACCGCAGCCGGTTATCTGGATAATCCGGAGAAATTTGCGAAGTTTTGGCCGGCGGATGTTCATTTGGTCGGCAAGGAAATTGTCCGTTTTCATTCGATTATTTGGCCGATTATTCTCATGGCCTTGGATTTGCCCTTGCCGAAGAAAGTCTATGGTCATGGCTGGCTGGTGGTGGACGGAGATAAAATGTCCAAGTCTAAAGGAAATGTCATTGATCCGGTGGCATTGATTGATGAATTTGGCCCTGATGCCATCCGTTACTTCTTGTTGCGGGAAATTGCCCTGGGTAATGACGGGAATTTTTCAAGAGACGCTCTTATTGGACGGATTAACGCCGATTTGGCCAATGACTTGGGAAATTTACTTCACCGCACGCTCAGCATGATCGAACGCTTTCAGGGCGGCAAGATCTTGCAGGGGCGTACAGAAGAGGCTGTAGATGCTTCCTTGCGGCAACTGACCGAGAAAACACTGGCGGATTATCGCGTCGCCATGGAAAAAATGGATTTAACCGAAGCTTTGAAATGTGTTTGGGCTTTAATTGGCCGCAGCAATAAATACATTGACGAGACGGCTCCGTGGGCGCTGGCGAAGAAGCCGGAGCAGGCGGATCGGCTGGCGGCGGTATTATATCATTTAGCGGAGACCTTGCGTCAGACGGCGGTCTTGATTGCTCCTTTCCTGCCGCACACGGCGCCGCGCATTTGGGCGCAGCTGGGGTTGACCTGGGACTGGGCTTCTGTTCAAATGGCGGATATGGCCTGGGGCGGACTGCCGGAGGGAACGCAGGTAGCAGCGGCGGAACCATTGTTCCCGCGTATTGAAATCGAGAAGGAAGAAACTGCGGCTGCAGAAATCCTTGCCAAGGCAAAGCAGGCGGCAGCGCCGCAGAAGGCGGCTTCTGCTGCGGAGAACGGTGAAATTTCCATTGATGACTTTGGCCGCATGGATTTGCGGGTAGCCAAAGTCATTGCCGCAGAAAAAGTACCCAAGGCGGACAAATTGCTCAAACTGACGGTGGATTTGGGAGAGGAAACCCGTACGGTAGTTTCGGGTATTGCCCAGCATTATGAGCCGGAAGCGCTTGTGGGCAAGCAAGTGGTGTTGGTGGCCAACTTGAAAGCCGCTAAAATTCGCGGCGTTGAATCAAGAGGCATGGTGTTGGCTGCGTCTTGCGATGGGGCGTTGCAGGTTGTAGAAGTTCCCGGCATGGCGCCTGGAAGCAAGGTGAAGTAAACATGCTTTTTGACTCGCATGCTCATTTGGACGATGAAGCTTTTGACGTTGATCGAGACGAAGTAATAGCCAGGGCGCTGTCGAATGGTCTGGCAGGCATGGTAAATCCTGGATCCTGCATGAAAAGCTCCGCCGCCGCTTTGGCGCTGGCGGAGCAGCATGCGGCGATTTACGCTGCCGTCGGCATTCATCCGCATGACGCTGATTCGGCGGATGAGGCGGCTTACGAACAATTGCTTCAATGGTCGCGGCATCCTAAAGTAGTTGCGATTGGCGAGATTGGGTTGGATTATCATTATGATTTTTCGCCTCGTTCGGTGCAGCAGGATGTATTTGTCAAACAGCTGGCATTGGCCAAGGAATGTGATTTGCCGGTGATTCTTCATGACCGGGAGGCGCATGGCGATATTTTGCGTTTAGTCAAAGAAAAAGGCCGCGGCGTGCGCGGCGTGTTTCACTGCTTTTCCGGCAGCTTGGAGATGGCAAGGGAAGTGCTGAAACTGGGATTTTATCTTTCTGTGGGCGGGACGCTGACTTTTAAAAATGCCGCTAAATTGCCGGAAATTGTTAAAGAAGTTCCTTTTGAGCGATTATTGCTCGAAACGGACAGTCCGTATTTGACGCCGACACCTTATCGCGGACGGCGCAATGAACCGCTGCATGTGCGGCTGGTAGCGGAGAAAGTGGCGGAACTGCGGGGGCTGAGCGTGGAAGAAGTGGCCAGGCAGACGACGGCTAATACCTGTCAGTGTTTTGGTATTGCTCAATAACCGTTGTAGGATTGTAAAAGAGGACGCGCCTTGAGGCTGCGTCCTCTTTTTGTCAGTATAATGCAACTTTTTTTAACGCTCTTGACGATGCCCTTCTAGGTAAGAGACAATGTGAGTGGAAGATAATTCGCAGGAGGAATTCTTATGACGATGCTAGAACAGGTTCTGGCGGCTAATGAACAGTTTATACATAGCCTGCCGCAGGCGTATTGCGAGTGTCATACCAACGAAGACGGCTGTCCTTGTGGTGCAGGAGAGGTCAGTAAATATCCGAACCGGCAATTAGCGATTTTTACTTGCATGGATACGCGGCTAGTGGATTTTTTAGAACCGGCCTTAGGCATCGAACGCGGTCAGGCCAAAGTGATTAAAACTGCCGGCAATACGGTGACTGGACCCTTTGGGGCCGTTGTGCGCAGTTTGCTTATTGCCATTTATGAACTGGGTGTACAGGAAATCATGGTGATTGGCCATGAGGACTGTGGTATGGTGCATAGCACGTCACAGGATCTGAAGGCAAAGATGATTGCCAGAGGCGTTCATCCCAGCGCAATTAAGATGATCGAAGGCGACTTGGAGCATTGGGTGGATCAATTTCATCATCCGGTGGAGAATGTAAAGCAGACGGTTGCTGCGATCCGCAGTAATCCATTGGTGCCTGTCGATGTGCCGATTCACGGCCTGCTTTTTGATCCGAAGACCGGCAAAGTGGCGGTTCTAGTAGACGGTTACGAGGAAATAAGCAAATAAGCAAGAAAAAAGCGCCTCTGGCGAGGCGCTTGGCAGCTTAGGAGTTACTTTCTCGAGCGGCTGAGAAATTTGATGAACTTTGTACTGGTATCTTTGACCCGGCGCAGCGGATTGCCTAACGTGCGCGTTTTCGGTTTCATGTCGCTGATCGAGCCGAAATCGCCGCGGCGGATATTGGTGGTTTTGAGTTTGGTCGGTTTAAACTGTCGGCGCAATGTTTGCAGCGCTTTGGTTGGCAAGGCTGCTTCACTGAAGGTGAAAATGTCGACAGCCGCGTAGCCTAAATGCGGATAGGTATGTACGCTGATGTGGCTTTCCGTCAAAAGCGCAATGGCTGCGACTCCCTGAGGCGTCAGAGGATGATCGGTGTATTGCAGAAGTGTTAATTGGCCTTCGGCAATAGCGGCTAAAACGGCTTGCTTGATATAGTCCCGATCATCAAGCAACTCAAATTTGCAGCCGTACATATCGGCTGTGATGTGCTTACCGATGACAGTCATTCGACTTCACTCACTTTCCCTTTGCAACGTTTAGCTTTGCCACTGAAAAAACAAGACCTGCTGAAAAGATGTCCGAGAAAATAGCGTTAGTATGCACCTATGCATGATTTTTCATTATAGAGACGATATATGCGCTTGTAAAGCTTTTTTCAAAGGGTAAATAATTTTTTAACATGTTTGTTGATTTGCTGCTTAGTATGCAGGAATTTTGCAATCAATCGTGAAATTGAAGTAAGAAAATATTAAAATAATGGTTCCATGAGCCAAAGGAGAGTCTGAAGATGACAACAAGATTGACGCAACTATTAGGTATCCAATACCCGATTTTACAAGGCGGTATGGCTTGGGTTTCGGAAGCTCGTTTGGCGGCTGCCGTTTCGGAAGCTGGCGGAGCGGGAATTATTGCTTCTGGAGGTCGTTCAGCCGAGTGGTTGGAGGAGCAGATTAGCGAAGCTAGGCGGTTGACTAATAAGCCCTTCGGCGTAAATGTGCAGCTTATGGCTGCCAATAAAGACGAGTTAGTAGAGGTTGTCTGCCGGGAAAAAGTTGCTTTTGTGACTCTTGGCGCCGGCAATCCGGTACCTTTCTTTGAGCGCCTGAAAGAAGCTGGCGTTAAGAAGATTCCTGTAGTGCCGAATGTGAAATTGGCTAAACGCGTGGAAGCGGCTGGCGCTGATGCTATTGTTGTAGAAGGTATGGAAGCTGGCGGTCATATCGGCGTGCTGACGACGATGGCTTTAATGACGCAGGTTATTCCTGAGGTTTCTTTGCCGGTAATCGTAGCCGGCGGCTTTGCCGACGGGCGGGGCTTGGCGGCGGCTTTAGTGATGGGCGCTGCGGGCGTACAGATTGGCACTCGCTTTATGTTGGCGGAAGAATGCGCGGTGCATCCGAATTTCAAACAGCGCTTGATCGAAGCGGCTGATACGGATTCGGTAGTAACGGGACAAACGATTGGCCATGCGGTGCGAGGCGTTCGTAATCAGTTTACAGATATGTTTATTTCGATGGAATATAAACATCATCCGAAAGAAGAACTGGAAAAACTGGCCACAGGCACTAACCGTAAAGCGGCGGTAGACGGCGATGTGGAACAGGGCATGGTCCAAGCTGGCCAGAGCCTGTTGCCCTTGAAGCGGGTTCAGCCTGCCGCGGAAATTGTCAATGAAATTATGGAAGACGCTAAAGCAGCCTTGCAGCAGGCTCCGTCGCTGCTGTAAGTTATTTAGCTGCTGTGCTGCAAGGAGGAAAAGGGAATGTTAAATCAAATCGAAATTGCTCGTGGCGTATATTATGTGGGTGCTGTAGACTGGAATTTGCGTGATTTTCATGGCTATAACACGCCGCGGGGCGTAACATACAACTCCTACTTGATTGTGGATGAAAAGATTTGCCTGATTGACAATGTCAAAGCTCCCTATAGTGAAGAATTGCTGGAACGTGTCAGTCAAATCGTTGATCCTGTTAAGATTGATTATGTGATTACCAATCATGTGGAACCAGACCATTCCGGTTCACTCCCTAAGCTGATGGAGCGGGCGCCTCAGGCAAAAGTGGTGCTTACCAATCAAGGGCGGGACGAAGTCATTAAATACTATGGCAAGGAATACGACTTTATGACGGTCAAGCAAGGCGATGTGCTGGATATTGGCCGCAATAAGCTGCATTTCGTGCCGCTGCCGATGCTGCATTGGCCAGATTCCATGGCTACCTTCATGGAAGGGGAGAATATCCTTTTTTCCAATGATGCCTTTGGGCAGCATTTTTGCACAAGCAAACGCTTTGATGACGAAAACGAATTGCCTGTGGCTTTGTATGAGGCGGCCAAATACTACGCTAATATTCTGATGCCTTTCGGCAAATTGGTCGTGCGGGCGCTGGACAAAGTGAGCAGCTTGCCTTTGAGCATGATTGCTCCTAGTCATGGCTTGATTTGGCGCAGTCACATCAAGGATATTTTGGCGGCATATAAGCGCTGGGGCAGCGGTGAAAACCGCGAACGCGTAGTAATTGTCTATGATACGATGTGGGGCAGTACGGAGCAAATGGCCCGGCGCGTTTTGGACGGCGTGGCTTCGACTGGCGTGGAAGTGCGGCTGATGCGCATTTCTACTACGGAATTAAGCGATGTTGCGTTGGCTGTCTTAGAGGCTGGGGGCATTCTTTTGGGTTCTTCTGCGCATAACAGCGGACCTTTGGCGACGATGGCAGCTGCTTCGTCCTATCTGCAAGGCTTGAAGCCTCAAAACAAGCTGGGCGGTGCATTCGGCGCTTTTGGCTGGAATGGCGGCGCCCAGGAACGACTGGAAGCAGGTTTGGCTGCCAGCGGCATTACAGCGGCTTTACCTAGCCTTTTCTTGAAATGGACTGCTGATAAGGCGGAGCTGCAGCAGTGCTTTGAGTTTGGACAACAATTCGGTGAAAAAGTGAAAGAAGCTAACCGCAAAGACTGAGTGTAAAAGAGGGCGCAAGCCCTCTTTTTTATTTGCTCAGTTTTGCGTTGCGTAGTTTGAATTGGAACGACAAATAGATGTTCGTGCTTTTCGCGCTTTTTGCGGTTGGAAAAATGGAGCGATATTGATACCGAACCGCGAAATACACGAAAGACGCGAAAGGGTTTTATAAAAAACGAAGTTGCAGCTGATAATGGCAGCCCTCCTTCGTGCCCTCCCTCTACTCCGATTACTCCTGTTCAATCTTCGTAAACTCTCTGCGTTCGTTCTCCAAGGCAGCGCAGCTCAAAAATTACTTGCACAAAGTCAAAAAGTCAAATACAATAAAGTCAAAAGATGAAACGGCACTTTTGTGAAAAGAAGCGCACGTTTTAGGGAAAAGGAGGCGCTGCAGCATGGGGAATTTGGCAGATGCTATTGAACGTTTTATTTTGCGGAAACTGGCTGCGGGCAGCGGCGGCATCATTGTTGTGCGGCGCAGTGAAATAGCGGAAGAAATTGCTTGCGCTCCTTCGCAGGTTACGTATGTGCTGGGCACTCGCTTTACCATGGAACGAGGCTTTATTGTAGAATCTCGCCGTGGTTCCGGGGGGTTTGTGCGTATTGCCAAATTAGCGCTGCCGGTGCTGGCGGAGTTGCCGGCGCCGCCGGAAGAGGCTTGGTCCCAAGAGGAAGTGCAGTGGCGTATTCGTCAATGGGAGCAGCATCAGCTGTTGAGTGAGCGGGAAGCGGCTATTGTACGCTATTTTATGATGCAATTTGCCGATCGATTAGAGGATGAAGAGCGAGGCCGTTTGTTGCGGAATGTGCTGCAACGCTTGGCGGATTTGCCTCGTGAGGAGGGAATGTGATGTTGTGCGAGAATTGCGGCAAACGTCCGGCAACAATTCGCATTGTGCAGATGAGGGGGTCGGAAAAAGAAGAACATCATTTTTGTGAAATTTGCGCCCAGGGACAGCCGGCTCTTTCGGTTTTGGCTTTAAACGACCCGGCGGGGGCGGAGGATTTTCTCAAGCTGCTCTTGGCGGCGTCACAACCGGAGGAAGTGCAGGAAGAAACATTGCGCTGTCTTGACTGCGGTTTGACGTATGAAGAATTTAGCCACAAGGGGACCTTTGGCTGCAGCGGCTGCTTTGAAGCTTTTGAAGAAAAGCTGGGGCCAATGGTGCGACGCATTCACGGCACGGCGCAGCATAACGGCAAAGTGCCTCGGCATACAGGAGCTGCCGTGCAAATGCGGCGGCGTATTCAGGGACTGAGGCAGCAACTGGAACAGCATGTGCGACAGGAAGAATATGAAGAAGCGGCTCGCTTACGGGATGAAATACGCAGTCTTGAGATGCAGAGCCAGCGTGGATAAGGTGGTGCAAGGCATGAATTGGCAGGAATTGTTGCGCAGTCCTCGCAGCGCCTGGGGGACCCTTGCAGGGCCGGAGGGCGATATCGCTTTATCCAGCCGGGTGCGGCTGGCGAGGAATTTTCAGCGCTTTGCGTTTCCTACTCGCGCCGATGAGGCGATACTGCAGCAGGTGTTAAACGTGGTAAAAGAAGCGCTGCCGCAGCTGAATCAGGCGGACGAGGCAGCGTATGTGTTTGTGCCGCTGGAGAATTTGTCGAAACTGGAGCGGAAAATTTTAGTGGAAAAGCATCTGGCAAGTCCGGATTTTGCCCAGTGTCCTGTAGGGCGAGCCTTGGTGGTAGGACGAGAAGGCGCCGTAAGTATTATGGTGAATGAAGAGGATCATTTGCGCATTCAAGCGGTGGCGCCGGGGTTGGATTTGGAACAGTGCCTAGCTCAGGCTAACGAGGTAGATGATCTGCTGGAAAGTCGTGAAGAGGTAGCGTTTCGTGAAGATCTGGGCTATCTGTCTTCCTGCCCGACCAATTTAGGCACTGGCTTGCGTGCTTCGGTTATGCTGCATCTGCCGGCATTGGTTATGACGAAGCAGGCTAGCCGGGTGATTTCGGCGGCTACGCAGTTGGGACTGGCGGTGCGCGGCCTTTACGGCGAAGGAACGGAAGCGGCTGGGAATTTGTTTCAAGTTTCCAATCAACTGACGCTGGGACCGAAAGAAGAAGAGATTATCGCTAATTTGAACGGCGTGGTGCAGCATATGGTGCACCATGAGCGTCAGGCTCGTCTGCGGCTCTTAGAGCAGGCGGAAGATTCTTTGGCTGATCGCGTTTGGAGGGCCTATGGCGTTATGTGTCATGCGCGCAGTATGAAGGGCGAAGAAGCGTTGCGGTTGCTCAGTGATGTATCGCTAGGCGTAGATATGGGCATCGTAACCGGTGTGGAAAAAGCGGTGCTGCACAGTTTGCTTGTTAAGACTCGTCCGGGATTCCTTCACTCTTTGGCAGGAAAGGAAACGATGACGGCTCAGGAACGAGCGGTGCTGCGGGCGGAAGTTATCCGTCATACGCTGGCGCAGGAGCCGGAGAGCGGGCAGTAGAAAAAGGAGTTTATTTTTAAGGAGGTATTTACAATGTTGAGTCGTTTTACAGAGCGCGCCAGGCGGGTACTGATGCTGGCGCAGCAGGAAGCCATTCGCTTGGGCCACGATTACATTGGCACAGAGCATTTGCTGTTGGGTCTGCTGCATGAAGGGGAAGGCGTGGCTTCACGAGCATTGACCTCCCTAAATATCAATTTGGAGCGCATTCGCCGCCAGGTGGAAGAAACCATAGGGCGCGGCGACGGTACGAGCCGGGATATCAGCTATACGCCGCGCGCCAAAAAAGTTATCGAGCTATCGGTGGAAGAGGCCTTGCGTCTGGGACATCAGTATGTCGGCACCGAACATATTCTTTTAGGCCTGATTCGCGAAGGCGAAGGCGTGGCGGCTCAGGTTCTTACCGCTTTAGGAGCGGATTTGGGACAGGTTCGGCAGCGGGTGATGGAACTTTTGGGCGGCGGTTTTTACGCTTCCGGCAACGCTCATGCCCAGGCGGTGGAAGACGAGGAAACAGATACGCCGCTGCTTGATGAATTCGGGCGGGATTTAAATCAACTGGCGAAAAACGGGAAGATTGACCCCGTTATTGGTCGCAGCGGTGAGATTGAGCGGGTTTTGCAGATTCTTAGTCGGCGCACTAAAAACAACCCCGTGTTGATTGGCGAGCCTGGCGTAGGCAAGACAGCGGTGGCGGAAGGCTTGGCGCAGCGGATTGTTGACGCCAAGGTGCCGGAGACGTTGCGGGCCAAACGGCTCATCTCTTTGGATATGGCGGCCATGGTGGCCGGTACGAAATATCGCGGTGAATTTGAAGACCGGGTGCGCAAAGTGGTGGACGAAGTCCGCGAAGCCGGCAATGTTCTTTTGTTTATTGACGAATTGCATACGTTGGTAGGCGCTGGCGGCGCTGAAGGCGCCATTGACGCCGCTAATATTTTAAAACCAGCTTTGGCTCGCGGCGAGATTCAGGTGATCGGTGCGACAACCTTGTCGGAATATAAAAAGCATATTGAGAAGGATGCAGCGTTGGAACGGCGCTTTCAGCCGGTGAATGTCGGCGAACCCAGCGTAGAGGACGCCATTGCCATTTTGAAGGGAATTCGGGATCGGTATGAGGCTTTTCATCGAGCTAAAATCACGGATGAAGCCATTGAGGCGGCGGTAAAACTGTCTCATCGCTATATCTCTGACCGATATCTGCCGGATAAGGCGATTGATTTGATGGACGAGGCGGCCTCGCGGGTGCGCTTAGGAGCGTTTTCCAAGCCGGAAGATGTGAAAGGATTAGAGAAGGAACTAGGGTGCATTCAAGCGGAAAAAGAAGCGGCCATTATTGCCCAAGAATTCGAGCAGGCCGCCAAGCTGCGGGACCAAGAACAAACTTTAAAAATGCAGCTGGAAGAAAAACAGCGTACGTGGAAGCAGGGCGGTGGCGAGCGAATTGTGGTTTCGGCGGATGATATCGCCCAAGTTGTGGCAGGCTGGACTGGTATTCCCGTCAGAAAGCTGGCGGAAGAAGAGTCCGAGCGGCTGTTGAAGATGGAAGAAATTTTGCATAAACGGGTTATCGGTCAGAACGAGGCGGTACAGGCTGTGGCTCGTGCCGTGCGCCGCGCCCGGGCGGGGTTGAAGGACCCGAAGCGTCCTATTGGCTCTTTTGTTTTCCTGGGGCCTACCGGCGTGGGCAAAACCGAGTTGGCTCGGGCTTTGGCGGAAGCGCTTTTTGGCGATGAAAACGCCATGATTCGCCTGGACATGTCCGAATACATGGAAAAACACACGGTGTCCCGTCTGGTGGGAGCGCCTCCTGGCTATGTGGGCTATGAAGAAGGCGGTCAGGTGACGGAAAAAATACGGCGTAAACCCTATGCCGTGCTGCTGCTGGATGAGATCGAAAAAGCCCACCCGGATGTGTTTAACATGTTGCTGCAAGTACTGGAAGACGGCCGACTGACCGATGGTCAGGGGCGGACGGTTGATTTTAAGAATACCGTGATTATCATGACCTCCAATGTAGGTGCTAAACATTTGCAGCGCCAAGGCGGCGGGACGATGGGCTTTATTACAGGCAATGAGAAAAAGAAAGACGATAGCGAAGGCAAGAAACGCGTGCTGGAAGAAGTGAAAAAACTATTCCGACCGGAATTTTTGAACCGCATCGACGAGTTGATTGTATTCTCCAGCCTGAACGATGAAGAGCTTAAGCAGATTGTTGCAATCATGCTTGCCGATGTGTCTAAACGCTTGGGAGAAAATGAGATCGCCTTGGAAGTCAGCGAAAAGGCGAAAGAGGAGCTCATCAAGGAAGGCCTGGACATCACCTACGGAGCCAGGCCGCTGCGGCGGGCTATTCAGAAACTGGTCGAGGATGAAATCGCGGAGATGATGCTGCGCCGGGGTATCGGGGCGGGAGATACGGTGTCTATTGACGCCGACGAAGCAGGGAAGCTGACTTTCGCGAAAAAAAACTAAAAAAGGTATTTACTCGGGTTTTGTAGCAGGAAATGACGCCGGGCGGCGCGAAAGCACTTTGGGTATGCCTTATCCAAAGTGCTTTCGGCATTTTGGGGCAGGCGTCAGGGAGGCAATTGAAAGTAATGGCAAAAGATAAAATTCGTTATGTATGCCAGTCTTGCGGCTATGATTCAAGCAAGTGGCTGGGGAAATGTCCAGAATGCGGCGCATGGAACTCCTTTAGCGAAGAAGTGCTTCGCAAAGAGGCCAGTCGTCCTGGCTTGGGGAGCGCCACAGCGGCAGTATCTAGGCCCTGTCCCATTACCGAAGTTGATATTAGCGCGCTACCTCGCATGTCTACAGGCAGCGGTGAAATGGATCGGGTTTTAGGCGGTGGTTTGGTGCCTGGTTCGCTGCTGCTTGTGGGCGGCGATCCGGGAATCGGCAAATCGACGCTGCTGTTGCAGGTGGCCTCGCATTTAAGCCAAGGTCAGGCGCCGGTGCTCTATGTTTCCGGCGAGGAGTCGGCGGCGCAAACCCGCATGCGGGCCGAACGCTTGGGGCGTCTGCAGCCGCGCTTATGGGTGCAGAACGAGACTCGGCTAGATGATATTTTGCGCACAGCGCAGGAGTGCAAGCCGGCTTTGTTGGTGATAGACTCCATTCAGACCATGTATTGTCCGGAACTGCCCAGCGCGCCCGGCAGCGTCGGACAAGTGCGCGAATGCACAGGCAGGCTGCTGCGGCTGGCTAAAGAGGAAGGCATTTCCATCGCTATTATTGGCCATGTAACCAAGGACGGTCAAATTGCCGGGCCGCGTTTATTGGAGCATATGGTGGATGTGGTTTTGTATTTTGAAGGGGAGCGCAGTTACACCTTCCGCGTGCTGCGAGCCATTAAAAATCGTTTTGGCTCTACCCAGGAAAGCGGTCTTTTTGCCATGGAAGAAGACGGGCTGGTCGAAGTGGAAAACCCATCAGCGGTGCTGCTGGCGGAACGGCCGGTGAATTCGCCGGGGTCCGTCGTCTTGGCGCATCTGGAGGGAGTACGGCCCTTGTTGCTTGAAGTGCAGGCTCTTGTCAGCACTACCTGCTTCGGTATGCCGAGGCGGACAGCGGCGGGCTTTGATTACAATCGAACGCTGCTTTTGTTGGCAGTGCTGGAAAAACGAGTCGGTTTGGTGCTGGGCGATCAGGATGTATATGTTAACACGATCGGAGGCATCCGCATGGCGGAGCCTGCGGCGGACTTGGCGGTAGCGGTGGCCATTGCTTCAAGCTTTCGCAATCGACCGGTTGATCCTCATACGGTGGTCATGGGTGAAGTTGGTTTAACCGGAGAAATACGTATGGTCCCCCGGGCGGAATTGCGTATTCAAGAGGCTTGGAAAATGGGATTTCGCCGCTTTGTTTTGCCTGCAGGCAATCTGACGGCGCTAAAGCAGCGCAAAGCGGAAGCGGAGTATATTGGCGTTAGGCAGGTAGCGGAAGCGTTGGCCGCTGTGTTACAATAAACCGGTATGGCGGTATTTTAACAAGCCAAAGGAGGGCGTTCTATTGTTATGGCAACATGGCATAAGAAATAGATACAATAAACGCGAAAGGAGGCGAAAGCATGCTGGATAGGGTGTTGCGCTTTGTAATTACTGGCTTGGGTGTGATCGCGGGCCTTTTGACTATGGCGGAATGGATTAATCAGGTGCTGGCGGTGTTGGTGAGCGCGGAAGTGCTGCGCATGGGCTTGTTCGGCAGTACGCTGGCTACCATTTTATCCTTGCTTGCGGGCGCTTTTGTGGGCGGGTTGCTGGGCTTTCTGCTATCTCCGCTTTTTGTGCGTTATTTGTGGCGCATTAATGACTGGGTAGAAGCGCGGTTGAACAAGATGCCGTTAAACGACGTATTGGCGGGAGCGGCTGGTTTATCTATCGGACTTATACTTTCTAATTTAATTAGTTCTTCTTTTTTACCGATTCCGATTATTGGGAAATACATTCCTATTGTTCTGAGTATTTTTCTGGGCTATTTAGGGATGAATATTGCCGTGCGCAAGCGGGATGAGCTTGGTTTTTTGGTGTCCTATCTGCCGTGGCTGAGTAAAGGAGAAAAGGCGTCCAAGCAGCAGGTGCCGCAAGCGGATGTCTGCGCGCCGAAGATTCTCGATACAAGTGTTATTATTGACGGACGTATTGCAGATATCTGTCAAAGCGGTTTTGTAGAAGGCCGGCTAGTGGTACCGATTTTTGTCTTGGAAGAGCTGCAGCATATTGCGGATTCTTCAGATCCCCTGAAACGCAATCGGGGGCGCAGAGGACTTGATATTTTAAATCGCATGCAGAAGGAACTGGGCCTGGCTGTGCAGATTGACAACCGCAATTATGAAGAAATTGCAGAAGTGGATTCACGGCTAATTCAACTGGCTAAGGAAACAAGCGGCAAGATTTTGACCAATGACTTTAATTTGAACAAGGTGGCTGTGCTGCACGGCGTTGCCGTCTTGAACATTAATGAACTGGCCAATGCAGTCAAGCCGGTGGTGCTGCCTGGCGAGGAAATGCATGTGCATTTGGTGAAGGACGGCAAAGAATTCGGCCAGGGAGTGGCGTATCTCGACGACGGTACGATGATTGTTGTCGACGGCGGGAAAAAGTATGTAGGCGAGCACCTGGAAGTCTTGGTAACCTCGGTGCTGCAAACTGCGGCGGGACGCATGATTTTTGCTAAGTTGAAGAATGGAGAAAGAGGCGCTTAAGGCATGAATATAGCTGTTTTGGCTGCGGCAGGACAGGGACGGCGCATGGGCGGGGGGAGCAATAAGGCTTTTCTCCCGCTTCTTTCACGTCCCATGCTTTTGCGCAGTGCCCAGGCTTTGTCGGCCAGCAATAAAATTGATGAAATGATTATCGTAGCAGCGCCGGAAGAAGCAGCTGAGGTCAGACGCATTCTGTCGCAGGATGGAACGTTAAAGCCTTGGCAGGTAGTGGCTGGCGGCAGCGAAAGGCAATACTCCATTGCCAATGCCCTCAAGGCTCTTCCGGCTGGAACTGACTATGTGGCGGTGCATGACGCGGCGCGGCCGCTGGTACTGCCGGAATCGGTCACGGCCGTGGTGGAAGCGGCGCAGCGGCAGCGGGCGGCCGGCTTGGCGGTGCCGGTCAAGGACACGATCAAAGAAAGCAATGCAGATGGTTGTGTAGTGGCTACTCCTCCGAGGGAACGCCTATGGGCCATACAGACGCCCCAAGTATTTGAAGCGGCGCTGTTGCGTCAAGCCTACGATCAGGCCGCCGCGGAGGGCTTTTTAGGGACCGACGACGCTTCCTTGGTGGAACGCTTGGGCGTGCCTGTGCATTTGGTTCAGGGCGAGTACAGCAACCTAAAGGTCACGACACCAGAGGATTTGATCGTGGCGGAAGCTATCTTGCAGCAGCGAGGGGAGGAACGGCAAGTGGAGTGGAGAACAGGCATGGGCTATGACGTGCACCGCTTGGTGCCGGGACGCAAGCTGATTTTGGGCGGTGTAGACATTGCGCATTCGCTGGGCTTAGACGGTCATTCTGATGCAGATGTATTATTGCATGCTTTGAAGGATGCGCTCTTGGGCGCGGCGGGCCTGGGCGATATTGGCCGGCATTTTCCGGACACAGAAGAACAATATCGCGGTATTTCCAGTCTGCTGTTGCTGGATAAGGTGCAGGCCTTGCTGGAACAGGCAGGCTGGATCGTCAATAACGTAGACGTGACGGTGGCGGCGCAGCGGCCCAAGCTGGCGCCGCATATTCCGCAAATGGTTAAAAACGTAGCGGCGGCATTGAAGGTGTCCGAGGAGCGTGTCAATATCAAAGCCACAACAACAGAAAAATTGGGCTTTGTAGGAACCGAGGAAGGCATGTCCGCGTATGCGGTGGCAATGCTTAGAAAATAGAAAAATAGATGCTCCTCAGGAATTGCAGGGAAAAAGGTGAGGAAACGTAGTCGTAGATCCTGAGCAGGAATGACTTTTGCACAAACGAGAGGAATCTGCTATCATAAAAGAATAATTTGGCCTTAAAATGGACGTTGTTGGAGGGAATATTGATGGTAGAGAAAGAAATGCGGTTGCGCTTTGCGCCGAGTCCTACGGGACCGTTTCATATCGGCGGCGCCCGTTCGGCGTTATTTAATTGGCTATTGGCCCGCAAACACGGCGGTAAGCTGGTGTTGCGTATTGAGGATACGGATCTGGAACGGTCCTCCAAAGAATCGGAAGAAAACATCAAAGCAGCTTTGCGCTGGCTGGGTATGGATTGGGATGAAGGGCCGGAAGTAGGCGGTCCTTACGGACCCTACTATCAGACGCAGCGTTTGGATATTTATCGCCAGTATACGGAGCAACTTTTGGCTTCCGGGCAAGCGTACCATTGCTATTGTACGGAAGAAGAGCTGGAAACAGAACGTCAAGCGTTGCTGGCTAAGGGCGAAACACCTCGTTACGGCGGACGCTGTCGTAATCTTTCGGAAGAAGAAAAAGCGGCGCTGGAAGCAGCTGGCCGCAAGCCAGTGGTTCGTTTTCGCGTTCCAGAAGGTCAGGATATTGTTTTTCAAGACATGGTTCGTGAAACGGTGCGTTTTGAGTCGGCTGGCGTAGGCGATTTTGTTATTGTGAAATCGGATGGCATTCCTGTATATAACTATGCCGTGGTAATTGATGACATGCTGATGAAAATCACCCATGTTATTCGAGCGGAAGAGCATCTATCCAATACGCCGCGCCAATGGCTTCTTTACAAAGCTCTTGGGTTTGAAGCGCCGCAGTTTGGACATATTTCCTTGATTTTGGGTAAGGATCGCTCGAAAATGAGTAAGCGTCATGGCGCGACTTCCGTAGAACAGTATCGCCAGTTAGGCTATTTGCCGGAAGCGATTGTGAATTTCTTGGCTCTTCTGGGCTGGGCGCCTCCTGGAGAGGAAGAACTTTTTACCAGCCAGGAACTGATTGAAAAATTCTCTATGGATCGAGTGGCGAAAAATCCGGCTGTGTTCGATGTGGACAAACTAAATTATATTAATGCTTGCTACTTGAAGAAGCTGACCTTGGCGGAGCTTACCGACTTGGTGCTGCCGCACTTGGTGAAGGCTGGTTATGTACCGGAGTTACTGAATGAGGAGCAGCGAGCCTGGGTCGAGCAGATGGTGGAAGCGCTGCGGGACTATATCAGTTATGGCGCGGAAATTGTCGATCATGCGGGTGTTTTCTTTCAAGATGAGATTGACTTTGAAAACGAAGACGCTCACGAAATTTTGCGTGATGCCGATGTGCCGCCGGTGATGGATTTGTTTAAGACGAAACTGCTGGCGTTGGAGACCGTAGATGCCCCTGCCATAAAAGCCTTGCTGAAAAGCATTACGAAAGAATTGAAGCTGGGCGGTAAAAAGGTATTTATGCCGGTGCGCGTAGCCTTGACCGGGTGTATGCACGGACCGGAGCTCATTCATATTGTGCCGCTGATTGGGCGGGAACGTACACTGGCCCGGATGGAGCGCATGCTGGCAAAAATCTGATTGACAGCGATGCCGGAACGGGATATACTGCAGGCAATACGAATAGATGACGGCGAAGAACGGAAAAAGTACGCAGAAACGTCCTTACAGAGAGTGGATGCCTAGGTTGAGAGCATCTGCAGGCAGCGGTCAGCGGAAATGCGTCCGGGAGCTGGGGAGAGCTAAACTCTTCACGGGTGCGCCCGTTATTGCGCCTAGAGGGATGGCAAGTGCTGTCCAAGCAGAGTGGAACCACGGAACCACCGTCTCTGTCAGGAGATGGTGGTTTTTTTACGTTGTTTTTTAGAGTAAAGAAAGGAAGAGTGTTCATGTTCAAACGCATCAAGCAAGATATCCAGGTTGTTTTTGAACGCGATCCGGCGGCGCGGAGCGTGCTAGAGGTGCTTCTTTGCTACTCCGGTTTGCATGCGATTTGGATGCATCGAATTTCGCATCGCTTGTTTTTGAGCGGCTGGATTTTGGCGGCGCGTCTGATTTCCAATTTGGCCCGGTTTTTGACAGGCATAGAAATTCATCCGGGGGCGACTCTTGGCGAAGGCTTGTTCATTGACCACGGCACAGGCATTGTAATTGGCGAAACCGCCGAAATCGGCGACAATGTCACCTTGTATCAAGGCGTTACTCTTGGCGGGACAGGCAAGGAGAAGGGAAAGCGCCATCCTACGGTAGGGAATAATGTAGTTATTGCCAGCGGCGCTAAAGTGCTGGGATCGTTCAAGGTGGGAGACAATTCTAAAATCGGCGCCGGTTCGGTCGTGCTCAAGGAAGTGCCGCCCAATTCAACCGTGGTGGGCATTCCCGGCCGCATTGTTTGGCATGAAGGGCGTCGCATTGATAATACTCAGACCGTAGACCTCATCGATTTGGACCATAACGACTTGCCGGACCCGATTGTAGAAATGATGATGTGCATGCAGCGCAATATGCATCGCATGGAAAAACGCATTGGTGAATTAGAAGAGGAGTTGAAGAAAAAATGAATTTGCGTGTATACAATACGTTGACTAAACAAAAAGAGGCCTTTGTTCCATTAGAAGAAGGAAAAGTTAAAATGTATGTTTGCGGTGTTACGCCGTACAATCACCCCCATATCGGCAACGCCAGGCCGTTTGTGACCTGGGATGTCATTCGCCGCTATTTGGAGCAGCAAGGCTGGGAAGTGATGCATGTGCAAAACTTCACCGATGTGGATGATAAAATTATTCGGACTGCCAATGAGGAGCAAGTGCCGTGGCATGCTATTTCCGAGCGCTATATTGCCAGCTATTTTGAAGTGATGGACAAGCTGAATGTGCGCCGGGCGGCGATCTACCCCAAAGTATCTACACATATGCAGGAAATCATCGATATGGTGGCTAAGCTGGTCAAAGACGGCTTTGCCTATGTCGTTGACGGCGATGTGTATTATGCGGTGGAAAAGTTTGCAGACTATGGCAAACTGAGCGGACGCTCGCTGGACGACATGAAAGCCGGCGCAAGGGTAGAAGTGGACGAGCGCAAAAACCATCCTATGGACTTTGCTTTGTGGAAAAGCGCCAAGCCAGGAGAACCTTCATGGGAAAGCCCCTGGGGCGCAGGACGGCCTGGTTGGCATATTGAATGCTCGGCCATGTCGCATAAATACTTGGGTGAACAGTTTGATTTTCATGGCGGCGGCAGTGATTTGATTTTCCCGCATCATGAAAATGAAGTGGCCCAGTCGGAGGCCTTTACGGGGGTAACCCCTTTTGTGCGCTACTGGCTTCATAACGGCTTTATTACGGTAAATCAGGAAAAAATGAGCAAGTCCCTGGGGAACTTCTTTTTGGTTCAGGATATTTTGGCGCATTATGCCCCGGAAGTGCTGCGCTTCTTCATTCTGTCCACTCATTACCGCAGTCCCTTGGATTTTAGCGATGAACGTCTGACTGAAGCGGAGCGGGCCTTGGAGCGATTAGCTACAGTGAAACGAAACCTGGCGGAGCTGGCGGCGGCTGCTGCGACGGACTGTGGCGGCGCTGGCGCTGAGCAGCTGTTGGCGGCGGCGCAGAAAGCCAGCGAAGAGTTTTACGCGGCCATGGATGATGATTTTAATACGGCTTTGGCCATTAGTACGTTTTTTACCTTCGGTAAAGAGGTCAATTCCTATCAGGCGCTGGTGGCGTCCGGCAAGGAAGCGGCTTCCGTCAAAGCAGTAAACGAAGCAGTGGCTCTGTTTGCTCTGCTGGAGGACGTGCTGGGCATTGTGCCTGCGGCGACGGAAAGCGCGGCCGAAGATAACGGTCTGGTAGACGGCTTGATGGAATTGGTGCTGGAACTGCGCCAGCAGGCCCGGCAGAATAAGGATTGGGGTACGGCGGATCGAATTCGGGACGCTTTGCAGGCCTTGGAGGTTGTCATTGAAGATTCTCCGCAGGGAACGCGGTGGAAGCGCAAATGAGATTTTCGCAGTTTCAGTTTTTAAAAGAGCGCTTGCTTCAAGACGCCGGGGGGGAACCGACATTGACTGAGGCGGCCCATCCTTTGGTCCTGGCGTATGTGGGGGACGCGTATTACACTCTTTATGTAAGACTGCGTCTGTTGGAAAAAGAGCAGCGCCAGGTGCGGGTGGTTCACGAAGCAGGCATGCGGCTGGTTTCGGCTGTATATCAGTCTAAAGCCTATGAGACGCTGAAAGAGGACTTAACAGAAGCGGAAGGCGCCGTGGCAAGACGAGGGCGGAATACGAAAGCCTCCGTGCCGAAAAGCGCCAGTGTCAAGGAATACCGCCAAAGCACGGCGTTAGAGGCCTTATTTGGTTATTTGCTGCTTTCCGGGCAGGAGGAACGCCTGGAGCAATTGGCGGAGCAATCTTTTGAGATTGCTTTTGCCGCTTTGCAGGCAGGAAAGGAAGGAAAAGACGAATGCAAGTAAAATTGATGCAATAGTTCTTTTGATTTGTATAATGATAAAATACTTGAGGAGTGTATTATGAGCAAAGCGGATTCTGTTTTTATCAAGATGTGTAAAGATATACTTGAAAATGGTTCGTCTTCAGAGGGGCAAGAAGTAAGGGCAAAGTGGAGTGATGGAGCTGCGGCACACACTATCAGAAAATTTGGTGTCATCAACAGGTATGATCTTTCTAGAGAGTTTCCTATTCTGACTTTAAGGCCTATAAATTTAAAAGCTGCGATTGATGAAATGTTTTGGATCTGGCAAAAGAAATCAAACAATATAAAAGAACTAAATAGTCGTATTTGGGATAGTTGGGCAAATGAAGAGGGATCAATTGGAAAAGCATATGGATATCAATTAGGAATTAAACATAGATATAGTGAAGGAGAATTTGATCAGGTTGATAGAGTGCTGTATGATTTAAAACATAATCCGTGTAGTAGAAGGATTATAGTTAATATGTATAATCATAGTGACTTACATGAAATGCATTTATATCCTTGTGCTTATAGTATGACTTTTAATGTTATTGGGAAAAAATTGAATGCAATTTTAAACCAACGCTCGCAAGATGTTTTAGTTGCAAATAATTGGAATGTTTCCCAATATGCTATTCTCATGCATGCATTAGCGCAAATAAGCGATCTTGAAGTTGGGGAATTCATCCATGTCATTGCTGATGCTCATATATATGACAGACATATTCCGTTAATTCATGAACTCATCCAGCGGGCACCATATCCAGCACCTAAGCTTTGGATTAATCCAGATGTAAAGAATTTTTATGATTTTAAGGTAGAAGATTTCATGCTAGAGGACTATCAAAGTGGAGAGCAAATAAAAAATATTCCTGTGGCAATTTGAGGAGAATGAATATGAAGGCGATAGTTGCAACTGACTTGAATTGGGGAATTGGATATAAAGGAAATTTATTGCAGTGGATACCAGAGGATATGAAATTTTTTAAGCAAATGACGTTGGGACATTGCGTTGTCATGGGAAGAGAAACTTTTGAATCATTACCTGGAGGGGAGCCCCTGAAAAACAGAGCCAATATAGTATTAAGTAAGAATGAATTTTTTGAAAATGAAAAAATAGTTATCTGTCATTCTTTAGATGAGTTGTTTTCGAAGCTTAAGGAATATAATTTTGAAGATGTTTTTGTAATAGGGGGAGAATCAATTTATTCTCAACTCTTGCCTTACTGTAAAGAAGTTTATATCACCAAGATGGAAAACAAATATGTTGCAGATAAATATTTTGTTAATATTGATCAAGATGATAAATGGGAGCTAATATCGACAAGTGAAATGAAAGAATACAATGAAATTCAATTTAGATTTCTTAAATATTTGAATAAGGCTGTGAAGATTTATTAGTAATTCGGGGGCGAATAATGAATAAGGAAACTTTAATAGACAGGGTTGCAGAGGCTTTAAAAAGTGAGTGTGGAGCAATTTTTGTAGGGAGTGGTATATCACATAAGTCTACTAAAGTTGATTGGTTTAAATTATTAGAACCTTCAACAAGGGAATTAGATATAACAATTGATAACGAAAATGATGATCTTCCATTGATCGCACAGTATTTAGTGAACCAATCTTCAGGTAATAGAGGGCCTTTGATAAATCAAATTTCTAAAGCATTCAACAAGAAGTTTTTCATAAATGAATATCACAAGGTGCTTTCAACAATGAAACTTTCGACAATATGGACGACTAATTATGATATGCTATTGGAGGAAGCATTTTTAGAATTTCTAGTTGATGTTAAAGTTAATGATGATTCAATGTCGAGAAATTTGAATGGTTCAAAAGTCGAGATTATAAAGATGCATGGATGTATATCTCGCTCTCACCATGATGAAATTACCATAACTCAAGAAGATTATGAAGACTTTTTAGTTAAAAAGCCTGCAATTTCTCAAAGGCTGTGTAATGATTTGCTAAAAAAGTCGTTTTTATTTATTGGATATAGTTGTAGAGATCCTAATATTAAAAACATTATGGTTTTAGCTAGACGGCTGTGTAAGAAATCAACCCAAGAACATTATTTAATTTTAAAGAAGGTTACAGATGGTGCAAAGTGCAAGGAAAAAGCTAGACGGCAAGAATTATGGTGTAATGATTTAAAGAGATTTGGAATTTCTACGCTGCTAATTGATGAATATGATGAATTGGAAGATATACTAGTTTCTATAAGCCAGCGTTCTAGAGGGAAAACTGTCTATATTACAGGATCGCATGAAGGGAAGAACTTTGAGGGACTTGAGATTGCTAGGACACTGGGGGGGGAATTAGCTAAAACTGAAGAAATTATTCTTTTCAGTGGACAATCTTCTGGCATTGGAGCTAATGTAGTGTCTGCTTTTACCGAACAGTGCATATTGAATAAAATTGATGTGAATTGTAGAATGCGTATCTTCCCAAATCCTTATGCGGCAAATCCGAAGTTTTCTAATGATTTTTCTTTGTTGCCTGAACTAAAGAAATATAGAGCTAAGTTATTGAATTCTACTCAAGTTCTTGTAGTTTTTAGCGGTGGCAAAGGAACAGAAGCTGAAGTTGAGGTTGCGCTTAACAGGAATTGTAAAATAATTCCTGCAATTACTAGAATTGAAGATTATCAAAATGATGTAATGATTCAGATTATTAGTAATGAGTCAATAATGGAAAACATTAAGATGGCAGATGGTGAATATTATAATAAAATAGTTAGGAATGTATGTATGTCATCGGAGGATATTTACAATTGTGTGATGAAATTGATAAAGTAATGCTAAGGAATGATGATAAACATATCGTAAACTTAAAAAAAAGTAATGGTATTTTGGAAGGTGGCTATGGGAAAAGAACCTTAATCAATAGTTTAATTGGAATTAATGATATATCAGAGTGTAACTATGAACTTGAAAAAATTTCTAAAATTGTTCAAATGAAAGATGGCCCGGATTTGCTTTCGGATCTAAGTACAATAAAACAAAACAGAATTGAATCAATTTGGTATAGAATAATCAAAGAAACCCCCTTCGTGGCAGCTACATTGCCAATCTACATGGTTTCTAGCAAGAATAATACAATTGATGAAAATGAATTATTAGAAATAATAATTGAACAAATGGAATATGGTGTTGGGCTACTTACAATACATCCTACTGTAAGTAAAGAGATATTTGAAAAGGCGAGAAAAAGAATTGTTCCGATAACTTCGCGTGGCGGGGGAATCGTAGTTAGGGATTTACTTGCGAAGAATTTTAAAGATAGTAATGTTTATCTTAAATTACTTCCTCAGATTATTTCGTATGCGAGAAAATATAAAGTATGCCTCAGTATAGGAGCTGCTTTTCGATCTGCTAATATTTTTGATAGCAACGATGAAGCACAAAAAATGGAAATAGAAAAGCAAATTTTGATAGCTAAATGGATTGCAAAACAAGGTGTTGGAGTTATAATCGAATCTCCAGGCCATGCGCGTCCTCGAGATATAAAAGATATATCTATATTATTGAAGGATGCAGGTTTTCCCATAATGCCTCTTGGCCCCATCCCTACAGATATATCAATAGGGATGGATCATGTTTCAGGTGCGATTGGAGCTGTAATTATGGGGATAGAAGGGTGTGCTGATATTTTAGCAACTGTAACACGAGAAGAACATACCGGAGGTCGTCCTACAATAGAATCTACTATTGAAGCTATAAAAGTAGCAAAAATTTCTGCTCATATTATCGATATTAATAACTTAAATGATACGGAAAGTGATAAGGAAATTGTAAAATCTAGATTTGATGCTAACACGTGTGTTTTAGGAAAGACTACTAAGTATTGTGATAGATGTAAAGAACTATGTCCGCTTAGCATTAGATAAGACTATACTTTGAAAGTATCGTAAAGTATGTACTTAGATTTGGAGTAACGTAATTCTTGTTTTGTACGTAAATTGGCGTGGTGAAGAGAATATGGTTATATGGGCGATCAAAATGAGCTGCGGCCGGGCCAAACCGTTGCCGACGCAAAGCTGAGGGGGATGAGCAATGGGAACTGTGGCTGTATTTGGTACCGTATTTGTTGACTGTAAAGGCTTTGCGCAAAAAGCTTATAATCCCCAGGGGCGCAACTTGGGACACATAGAGTTTTTTCATGGCGGCGTGGCGCGCAATGTTGCGGAAAACTTAGCGCATTTGGGAGTGGGCGTACGTTTTGTCAGTACTGTTGACGAAAGCGCTCTGGCGGAAGACGTTTGCAGCCGTCTGCGAGAGGCGGGGGTGGACATGCAGTGCGTGCCGGCAGTAGGCCGGGGCATGGGGATGTGGCTGGCTGTTCTTGGCGCGGATGGCGAACTTTTGGGTTCTATTTCGCAGATGCCGGACCTAACTGCTTTGAGCGAACTGGTACAGGAGCAGGGAACGGCGCTGTTGGAAAAGACGCAGCATGTGGTTTTGGAATTGGATTTGAATGCAGCCTTGACGCTGCGCGTGCTGGAATTGGCGGCAGAGCAGGGGGTGCCGGTACATGGCATACCGGGAAATCTGTCTGTGATTTTGGAAAAGCCCGATATTTTACCGCGCTTAGCCTCGTTTATCTGCAATGATGTGGAAGCAGGCCGGTTGTTGAAACGCGAATTATCTGTGTTGGCGCCGGAAGAGATTGCCGAAGCGCTTCGGATATACGCAGATGCCCAGGGCCTGCGGTCGATGGTCATCACGCTGGGCGCTCGCGGGGCCGTCTATTATGATGCGGTTCACCAAGAAATGGGGTATCAGCCGGTATTTAAGACCGATGTGGTTGATTCAACCGGCGCAGGAGACGCCTTTTTTTCCGGCGCCGTCTATGGCTTGGCTGCAGGAAAAACACTAGGACAGGCGGTTGTCTGCGGCACCCAGGTTGCGGCTTGGACCATTGCGTGTGCAGAAAATACCTGCCCTGATTTGCCGAAAAGAAAAGGATATTCGGCGCTTTTTAGAAAGTGAGGAGTACGATGGAAGATGTGATTGCCGGACGTAACAGCGTTGGCGAAGCGCTAAAAAGCGGCCGCCCCTTAAATAAACTGCTCATCGCCAAAGGTGAGCGGCAGGGTTCCCTTAGAGAATTGGCGGGAATTGCCAAAGATAAAGGCATTCTGATACAGGAAGTCGAGCCGCAGCGGCTGGCTCAACTGGCTCCCGGACAACGGCATCAAGGCGTAGTGGCGATGGCCTCGCCAGTAGAGTATGCGGAAGTGGAGGACATTTTAGCAGCGGCTGAAGCAAAGGGAGAAGCGCCCTTGCTTGTGGTTCTGGATGAACTAGAGGACCCCCATAATTTAGGGGCTGTTTTGCGCAGCGTCGACGCCGCTGGAGCCCATGGAGTCATTATTCCCAAACGGCGCAGCTGTCCTTTGTCGACGACGGTAGCCAAAACGTCCGCCGGTGCGGTGGAATATGTGCCTGTTGCCAGGGTGTCTAATTTAGCGCAGACTCTGGATAAATTGAAAAAAGCCGGCATTTGGGTAGCGGGCTGCGACATGGACGGCACGGAAAATTATTTTGAAGCATCTCTTAAGGGGCCGTTGGCCTTGGTAATCGGGGGCGAAGGAAGAGGGCTGGGGCGTCTCGTGAAAGAGCATTGCGATTTTTTAGTACGTATTCCCATGCAGGGACATGTTAATTCACTAAATGCGTCGGTAGCCTGCTCTCTTGTTTTGTATGAAGCTGTGCGGCAGCGTCTGCAAAGCGTCTGATTCACAAATGCAGTCTTGCTTGACGCTGGCCGCAGGAATACGGTATAATTTTTTTACTGGTAGAAGTTCGGTTATTGATGAGGGATTATTGTCTGACACGCCCTCGAAACACCTTGAGCAGTCGTCGCCAGAAATACCGTTAGGTTAGATGGGAAGGCTCGAATGAAGGAACAAGGAAAAACTGGGGGGCGATCGCATGCGGTTTCATTCGCAAAATGATTTGTACGGCGTATTCGAAAATATGACCGACGAAGAAATCGTCACCGATGCAAAAGAAAAAGAAAATTCCATTGCACTTGACTTTCTAATCAATAAATACCGGAACTTCGTAAGAGCCAAGGCCAGATCCTATTTTCTGATTGGCGCAGACCGCGAGGATATTATTCAGGAAGGCATGATTGGTCTATATAAGGCCATTCGTGATTTTCGCGGTGATAAGCTGTCTTCGTTCCGGGCTTTTGCAGAGCTTTGCGTTACTCGCCAAATTATTACGGCGATTAAGACGGCTACGCGGCAAAAGCATATTCCATTGAACTCCTATGTTTCCCTAAATAAACCAATCTATGACGAAGATTCCGACCGGACGCTGCTGGATGTGCTTTCGGGTTCGAAAATTTCAGATCCGGAAGAACTTGTAATCAGCCGGGAAGAGTTCAGCGACATTGAAGAAAAAATGGGACAAATTCTCAGTGACTTGGAATGGAAGGTTCTCATGGCGTACTTGGACGGCAAGTCCTATCAGGAAATCGCCGTGGAGCTGGACCGTCATGTGAAATCGATCGACAACGCCTTGCAGCGGGTCAAACGGAAACTGGAACGATATTTGGACAATCGAGGTGAAGACGGGGATGCCATAAGCCGCACCCTTCCGACGCGGGAGTTGGGCGTGGAATTTTTGGGACCTGATTTTCGAGATAAGACATGAAACTGGCTCCCCCGTAGGGGAGCTTTTGCTTTGCACTTCTTCCGGCAGGGAGGAAAGGGTTTTCTGACGAAGTTGTCGAATCTAAATCCTTGAAAGTATAAACGGCAATTTTTCATTTCGGGAAATTCACGTTAGAGATTTTTAGCGGCAAGAGAAGACCGAATCGAAAGAGCAGTGTAGTAAAGAATCGTTGAATAGGTCGGCGGATTTAAAAAAAGGGGGAAATAAGATGGCCATTGTACAGCAAATTGTGGAATGTGTTCATGATGCAGCCCAAACCACGGATAAAATGGTGTTGCTCATCGGCGCCCCTGGCAGCGGGAAAAGCAAGATTTTGCGAGAGTTAGCCAGCATGCGCGGTTGGAAATATGTTGAAGGTAAAGAGGTATTGCCGAAGGAATGGCGGCCGGCGGCTCATGTGTCACGGCAGGCGGAAGCGGCTCGGGCGATAACCAAGGCGTTGGCGGCGCTAGGCGCCGACGTAGTGCTGCTGGATAATATGCGGAATTTTTTCGCAGCCGAGCTGGAATTGCAACCGGTAGAATTGCTGCGGACTATTAGCAAAAAACAGACGCTGCTGGTGGCTTGGCCCGGAGAATATCACGAGGGCGTAATTTCACACTTGCGGGGAGCGACTGGCGAGCGGCTGGAATATCCATTGACCGATATTACGGTTATTCAAATCGACTAAAAAAACGCGGCGTAAGCCGCGCTTTTTTATTATGCTTCGTTGACGGTCTAGGCGATGAAGGGTAATATAAGGAGGTATTCTTACAACGAGGAGGCCTTTTTGTGGAGAACTTGCTTATTGCAGTAATTATTGGCGTGGTGGAAGGAGTTACTGAATTTTTACCGGTTTCATCGACTGGACATATGATTTTAGCCGGGCATCTAATGGGGTTTGAAGGGGAAGTTGCCAGCGTATTTGAAGTGTTTATCCAATTGGGCGCTATTTTGTCGGTATTGTTCCTCTATCGGGATAAGTTTGCAGCTATGATGCCGCGAAATGGTCGGAAGACAGGTTTTCGCTCGGCCTTGCAGTGGCAGCACGTAGCGGTAGGTATTATTCCGGTTATGGGCGTGGGGTATTTGCTGCACAAAGCGATTAAGACGTACTTGTTTTCTCCCTTTACTGTTATTGTTGGGTTAGTAATAGGCGCTGTTTTGATGTTGGCTGCAGAAAAGTGGGCCCAAATGCGACGCCCCAGAACGTGCGACGTGGATGAAATAACCTTAAAACAGGCATTTTGGGTAGGGTTGTTCCAAATTTTGTCTTTGTGGCCTGGCTTTTCACGTTCTGGCTCTACTATTTCAGGAGGCTTGTTCGTCGGACTTAGCCGCAAAGCTGCGGCCGACTTTTCTTTTATTATTTCCGTGCCGTTGATGTTTGTAGCGTGTTTTTATGACTTGCTAAAAGTGTGGGGACAATTAAACGCTGACCATTTGTTTATGATTGGCGTCGGGTTTGTTACCGCTTTTATTGTAGCGTATGCCTCGGTGATATGGTTTTTGCGCTTCTTGAATCAATCTACCTTGGCTTCGTTTGCGTATTATCGGTTTGTCTTGGCGGCAGTCAGTTACTACTTCTTTTACGGTATTTAAAATTAGTGCGAAATTAAGTCTTTACAAGTCGCGGAGGACGTGATAATATACATAAGCGTCGAGCAGGTGACACTCCTGAACTTCGAAACCGCAGCAAAAAAAGCGGTTGACAGGGAAAAGGAAATGATGTACAATCAATTTCGTCACTGAGGGGCGCGGCAGAAACGCTGGCGTAGCTCAATTGGCAGAGCAGCTGATTTGTAATCAGCAGGTTGGGGGTTCGATTCCTCTCGCCAGCTCCAAAACTCAATATTGTACCGTGGAGAGGTTCCCGAGTGGTTAAAGGGAGCAGACTGTAAATCTGCCGGCTCTGCCTTCGAAGGTTCGAATCCTTCCCTCTCCACCACTAATGACGCGGGGTGGAGCAGTTGGTAGCTCGTCGGGCTCATAACCCGAAGGCCGCAGGTTCAAGTCCTGCCCCCGCAACCAATGGTTTGATGCTGATGTAGCTCAGTCGGTAGAGCGTATCCTTGGTAAGGATAAGGTCACCGGTTCAAATCCGGTCATCAGCTCCATAATATTAGGCGGCGTAGCTCAGTTGGCTAGAGCATGCGGTTCATACCCGCAGTGTCCGGGGTTCGAGTCCCTGCGCCGCCACCAGTACTGGCATGAAACCGCGATTACGCGGTTTTTTCTTTTTTCTCAAAGGCAGCAGGATTTTCCACCGCCAGAGCGAAAAGAATAATCGTACATTCGCTAAGCAAGCTGGCGAAAACTCTTTTTAAAGGAGAGAAGTAGAAGAATGGCAAAACAGAAGTTTGAAAGAAACAAGCCCCATGTGAACATTGGTACCATCGGTCACGTTGACCATGGCAAAACGACTCTGACCGCAGCCATCACGAAAGTATTATCCAAAACAGGTGGCGCTCAGTTTATGGGTTACGACATGATCGACAAGGCGCCGGAAGAGCGCGAACGCGGCATCACCATCAACACCGCCCATGTTGAGTACGAGACGGCTAACCGCCACTATGCTCACGTGGACTGCCCTGGTCATGCTGACTATGTTAAAAACATGATTACCGGTGCTGCGCAGATGGACGGCGGCATTCTGGTGGTAAGCGCCGCTGACGGCCCGATGCCCCAGACCCGCGAGCACATCCTGCTGAGCCGCCAGGTTGGCGTGCCGGCTCTGGTTGTATTCTTGAACAAAGCAGACATGGTTGACGATCCGGAATTGATGGAACTGGTGGAAATGGAAGTTCGCGAATTGCTCTCGAGCTACGAATTCCCCGGCGACGACATCCCGGTCATCAGCGGCTCGGCCTTGAAAGCGCTGGAAGGCGACGCCGAGTATGAGCAGAAAATCCTTGATTTGATGGCAGCTGTTGACAGCTACATCCCTACTCCTGAACGCGATACCGACAAAGCATTCCTGATGCCTGTCGAGGACGTCTTCACGATTACCGGCCGCGGCACCGTGGCTACGGGCCGTGTGGAACGTGGCGTTGTCAAAGTGGGCGACACGATTGAAATCGTAGGCATGATGGAAGAAGCGAAACAAACGGTCTGCACAGGCGTGGAAATGTTCCGCAAATTGCTGGACTCCGCTGTAGCTGGCGACAACATCGGCGCGCTGCTGCGCGGCGTTGAGCGCAAAGACATCCAGCGCGGCCAGGTTTTGGCTAAGCCGGGTTCCATTAAGCCTCACACGAAATTCATGGGCGAAGTATACGTCCTGTCCAAAGAAGAAGGCGGCCGTCACACTCCGTTCTTTAACGGCTATCGTCCGCAGTTCTACTTCCGTACGACCGACGTAACCGGCGTGATCACCTTGCCTGAAGGCACGGAAATGGTTATGCCTGGCGACAACGTGCAGATGGCAATCGAACTGATTACCCCCATCGCCGTTGAAGAAGGTCTGCGTTTTGCTATCCGCGAAGGCGGCCGCACTGTCGGCGCCGGCGTAGTTACCGCAATCAACGCGTAACTTTGGTGAGTTGTTACAGTGCAATAAACGCATGCTTTGCCTGAGCGTGGTTACTGCGTTGCGGCAAGCGCCAACCCGGGGAGCGTCAACTCCCTGGGTTGTTCTTTGCCGGGCGTAAAGACGTATGGAATGTTGTTGACAGCCCAGGGGAAGTGTGCTAAATTGTATTAGTAACGTTTGCAATATAATGATTTTTGCAGGTAAGAGAGGTACAGACGATGCGTAACGCGATTACGTTGGCTTGTACGGAATGCAAACAACGCAACTATCAGTCCAATAAGAACAAGAAAAACGATCCTGATCGTATTGAACTGAGCAAGTATTGCAAGTTTTGCAAGAAACATACCGTACACAAAGAAACAAAGTAAGGTCAGGCTCGTAATTGGATAGGGGTGTAGCTCAATTGGTAGAGTAGCGGTCTCCAAAACCGTTGGTTGCGGGTTCGATTCCTGCCGCCCCTGCCAACCTATTGCTTGGAAGACGAGGATGTGAAACGATGGCTGCTCAGGAGACTGCGGCGCAAGGAACTGCGCAGTGGAAACGCTTTATCCGCGAAGTTCGGGCAGAACTTAAAAAAGTAACTTGGCCGACTCGCAAGGAACTGCTTTCGTATACAAGCGTAGTGTTTGTTGCCACCGTGGCAGTAGCCATGCTGATTTGGATCATCGATGCCGGCTTCAGCGGGTTGTTGCGTGCGGTGATCAAGTAACTAGGAGATAGGGGGAAGGCCCCCTGTGTGAAAAGGCGATGGATTCTGAAAAGATGTGGTATGTAATCCATACCTATTCTGGTTATGAAAACAAAGTGAAAGCCAACTTGGAGCGCAAAGTGCAGTCCATGGGCATGGAGAATGAGATTTTCAATATTCTTGTGCCGATGGAAGATGAAGTGGAAATCAAGGACGGCCGTAAAAAAGTAATCAAGCGCAAAGTCTTTCCAGGCTATGTCCTGGTGGAAATGATCGTAAACGATCGTTCTTGGTATGTTGTGCGCAACACACCGGGAGTGACAGGCTTTGTTGGCTCGGGGACTAAGCCGATTCCTTTGAGTGAAGCGGAAACGCGTCAGATTCTTCGTTCTATGGGAATGGAAGAAAAGCCCAAGGTGGACTTGGAACTTTCGCAGATGGTTCGGATCAAATCCGGAGCATTTGAAGGTTGGGAAGCTAAAGTTGTGCATATTGACCCTGAGAAGGGGAAATTGCGCGTGCTTGTCGATATGTTTGGCAGGGAAACCCCTGTAGAGCTTGATTTCACTCAAGTTGAAAAAATATAATCTTTGAAATTATCCTTTAGATAGATCGTTGTAACCACAATGAGGAGGTGGAAAAAATGGCAAAAAAAGTAATCAAACTCGTAAAATTGCAAGTTCCCGCAGCGAAAGCCACTCCGGCGCCTCCGGTAGGCCCTGCGTTAGGTCAAGCTGGTGTGAACATCATGGCGTTTGTAAAGGACTTCAATGAAAGAACAGCCGCGCAAGCGGGCCTGATCATTCCAGTTGAAATCACTGTTTTTGAAGATCGTTCCTTTACCTTCATTACTAAGACTCCTCCGGCTGCTGTATTACTCAAAAAAGCGGCTGGTCTTGAAAAGGCGTCTGGTGAGCCGAACAAAAAGAAAGTTGCGAAACTGCAGCGCGATAAAGTACGCGAGATTGCAGAGAGCAAAATGGCGGATTTGAACGCCGCTAATGTGGATGCTGCAATGCGTATGATTGAAGGTACTGCTCGCAGCATGGGCATTGACATCGTCGACTAAGAAGGTGTCTTGTGGGAGGATCATTCCGTAAGTACCACACAGGAGGAATTTTAAATGGCTAAATTCGGTAAGAAGTATCAAGAAGCCGCCAAATTGGTGGAAGTTGACAAGCTGTATGAAGTTGCAGAAGCTTTTGAACTTGTCAAAAAAATTGTTACTGCCAAGTTTGACGAAACCGTTGAAGTGGCTGTAAAATTAGGTGTTGATCCTAAACATGCGGATCAGCAGGTGCGCGGTGCAGTAGTATTGCCGCACGGCACTGGCAAAACCAAAAATGTTTTGGTTTTTGCTAAAGGCGAAAAAGCTAAAGAAGCCGAAGCCGCTGGCGCTGACATTGTTGGTGCTGAGGAATTGGTGCAAAAAATCCAAGGTGGCTGGACCGATTTCGACGTAGCTGTTGCTACGCCTGATATGATGGGCCTTGTAGGTCGCTTGGGTAAAGTTTTGGGACCTCGCGGTTTGATGCCGAATCCTAAGGTTGGTACGGTTACGCTTGACGTGACTCGTGCTATCAATGAGATTAAAGCTGGTAAAATCGAATACCGTACCGATAAAGCTGGTAATATCCATGCTCCGATCGGCAAAGGTTCTTTCGAAAGCGCTAAGCTGCAGGAAAACTTCCAGACTCTTATTGACACCTTGAACAAGGCGAAACCTTCTGCTGCTAAAGGACAGTACATGCGGGCCATTACTGTCAGCACGACCATGGGACCTGGAATTAAAATCAATCCTACCCGTGCTGTAGCAGGCAAAAAAGAATAATTGACTATCTCGGCTGTAGATGGCAGGCGCTTTTGCGCGTAAGGACGTTAGTCCGCCTGCAGAGGTTGAGGCGGTTGTATAGGTATGAAAGTAATTTCGTATTTTGCGACCTCTCGGCTTCAGCCGAGAGGTCGTTTCTATTTCAGCAATCTAAAGGAGGTGGATGAAATGGCCATAACCGCTGCAAAACAGGCAATAGTAGCAGAACTGAAAGAAAAACTGACCGGTGCCAAAGGCGCTGTATTGGTAAACTATCGTGGTCTGACTGTTGCTCAAGACACTAAATTGCGTCGTCAACTGCGCGAAGCTGGCGTGGACTACCGTGTTGTTAAAAACACGATGACCCGCATTGCTGCTCAGGAAGCAGGCCTGGAAGGGTTGGACGTCTATCTGGAAGGTCCGACCGCCATGGCGATTTCCACGACCGATCCTGTAGCTCCTGCTAAAATCATTACTGATTTTGTCAAAGAGCATAAACTGCAGGTATTGGAAGTCAAAGCGGGCTTGGTGGAAGGTAATGTCATCGATGAAAACGGTGTCAAAGCCCTTGCCAGCTTGCCGTCCCGGGAGGTCCTTATTGCCAAGATGCTCGGCAGCATGCAGTCCCCGATCACGGGCCTGGTCAACGTGCTCCAAGGAAGCATCCGCAATTTGGTCTATGCATTGGATGCAGTTCGCCAACAAAAAGAGTCGGCGTAAGGCATAAAGAAGGCCTATGGTCTTCCAAGTTTCTGTTAGCAAAAATTTAAACATTATGTTTGGAGGTATATTAAATGACTAAAGAAGAAATTATGCAAGCTATTGAGAACATGAGCGTTCTCGAACTGTCCGAGCTGGTGAAAGCTCTGGAAGAAAAATTCGGTGTTAGCGCTGCTGCTCCTGTAGCTGTAGCTGCTGCTCCGGCTGCCGGCGCTGCCGCTGCTGAAGAAAAAACCGAGTTTGACGTGATTTTGGCCAGCGCTGGCGCTAGCAAAATCAACGTTATCAAAGTAGTTCGCGAAGCTACCGGCCTGGGCTTGAAAGAAGCCAAAGAACTGGTTGATGGCGCTCCGAAAGCTATCAAAGAAAAAGTTGCCAAAGCTGACGCTGACGCTCTGAAAGCTAAGCTGGAAGAAGCCGGCGCTACTGTTGAAGTAAAGTAAGCTTTTTAAAAAGGCCATCCTGTTAAACAGGATGGCCTTTTTTGCTTTTTTGAGGAAAGTTCGGTTTGCTAAGTCGTGTTGCAGAGTTCGTGCTTTCGGCAATGAATAGATGTTTTTTGCAAAAATGATTGACAAATTAAAGAAATGATGGTAGCATAATAAAACGCGATATCTTTTACCAAGCAATAAAGAATAGCAGTATCTGGGATTGGCGTCGCCAAGCTAAATGGAATGGAGATTAACAAAGCAGAACGACATGCGCGAGGAGCAACTCCTTGCGTTTGAAAAAGCAAGGTATGTAGAAAAGAACGATACCTTGTCTTTTTTCGTTTTCCATTACCACATGTCTTTGGCGGCTTTGTTGTGCTATGCCGGTCTTAGGACTGCAGCGACGCCTGGTGCCTTGGAATTTATTCATTTCGTGTAAGGGGTGAAGGGGTTCATGTTCAAACCTGTTCCTGTAGGAAAGAGAGTCAGGTACAGCTACGCAAAGATTGACGAAGTACTTGACATGCCCAACCTGATCGAGATTCAGAAGAGGTCGTATGACTGGTTTTTGGAAGAAGGATTGCAGGAAATCTTCCAGGATATCTCGCCCATTCAGGATTTTACGGGCAATTTGCAGCTTTCCTTTGAAGGCTTCTCCCTGGGAGAACCAAAGTATTCCGTTGAGGAATGCAAAGAGCGGGACGTTACCTTTGCGGCGCCGCTCAAGGTGAATGTTCGTTTAATCAACCGGGAAACCGGCGAGATTAAGGAGCAAGAAGTGTTTATGGGCGAGTTTCCGTTGATGACGGAAACCGGCACGTTCATTATTAATGGTGCAGAACGTGTTATTGTTAGTCAGTTGGTGCGTTCTCCTGGTGCTTATTACGGGGAAACGATCGATACCAGCGGCAAAAAACTGTATCATGCAACAGTCATTCCGAATCGTGGCGCGTGGTTGGAACTGGAAACAGATGCCAATGACGTGATTTCCGTGCGCGTTGACCGGACTAGAAAATTGCCGGCGACTATTTTGGTGCGTGCTTTAGGCTATGCATCGAATAGTGTAATAGCAGAACTTTTTGCTGAAGATACGCGCATTCAAGCCACTTTGGAACGTGACAGCACCAGCTCCAAAGAAGAAGCGCTGGTGGAAATCTATAAACGTCTGCGTCCGGGTGAACCGCCGACAGTGGAAAATGCGCAGCAGTTGTTGGAATCGCTGTTTTTCGATCCTAAACGGTATGATTTGGCAACAGTTGGTCGCTACAAGCTAGGCAAGAAGCTCGGCTGGCGGCGGCGCTTGATGGGCAAGACCTTGGCCCAGCCGCTGGTTGACGAGTCTACCGGGGAAATTGTAGCGGAAGAGGGGACTGTTCTTGACGAGCAGGCTCTGAATGCCGTAGAGGCCTCCGGTTTGTTTGAAGGCGATCGTCTGAATGTAGCTTATATTCGCAATAAGGAAGGCCAGGCTATTAAAGTCATTGCCAACCCGAATTTGCCGTATCAGCATCGGACGATTACTCGCCAGGATATTATTGCTGCTATTAACTATTTATTGAACTTGATGGATGGATTCGGTAATACCGATGATATTGACCATTTAGGCAACCGTCGTCTGCGTTCCGTCGGCGAGCTTTTGCAAAACCAGTTCCGTATCGGTCTTTCTCGTATGGAACGGGTTGTTAAAGAACGTATGACCATTCAAGAGGTCGAAGGAATTTATCCGCAGGCTTTGATTAATATTCGCCCTGTTGTAGCGGCAATTAAAGAATTTTTCGGCTCCAGTCAGCTTTCTCAGTTTATGGACCAAACCAATCCTTTGGCGGAATTGACGCATAAACGTCGTCTCAGCGCCTTGGGACCTGGCGGTTTGAGTCGTGAGCGCGCTGGCTTTGAAGTCCGCGACGTTCACCATTCTCACTATGGCCGCATGTGTCCGATTGAGACGCCGGAAGGTCCGAATATCGGTTTGATCGGCTCGTTGTCTACTTTTGGCCGTATCAACGCTTTTGGCTTTATCGAAACTCCTTATCGGAAAATCGACAAAGTTAATCGCATTGTTACCGAAGAAGTGGTCTATTTGACTGCCGATGAAGAAGACGAGGGCATTTGCGCTCAGGCGAACGAGGAAATTACGCCCGAAGGCTGGTTTGCCCATCCGCGCGTAACGGTTCGTTATCGCCATGATACGCTGGTTGTCCCTGCCGAGCAGGTCGACTATGTTGACGTGTCTCCGAAACAGGTTGTGTCCATTGCTACGGCGATGATTCCGTTCTTGGAAAACGATGACGCCAACCGTGCTCTCATGGGCGCGAACATGCAACGTCAGGCAGTACCGCTTTTGCGGACTCAGGCGCCGCTGGTCGGAACTGGCATGGAATATCGGGCTGCCTGCGATTCGGGCGTTGTAATTCTAGCGAAAAGCGACGGCGTGATTGAACGGGTTAGCGCCTTGGAGATTGGTCTGCGCTGTGATGACGGACGTCTGGAAAGCTACCGGATGACCAAATTTATGCGTTCCAATCAGGGAACTTGCATTAACCAAAAACCCATTGTGCGCAAAGATGAGCGCGTGGTGCGCGGCCAGGTACTGGCGGACGGACCCGCTACTGACCGGGGCGAACTGGCCTTGGGCTTTAACGTTCTGGTGGCATATATGCCATGGGAAGGCTACAACTACGAGGATGCCATCCTTTTGAGCGAAAAGCTGGTGAAAGAGGACGTATATACATCCATTCATATTGAAGAGTATGAGTGCGAGGCTCGGGATACCAAACTGGGGCCGGAAGAAATCACCCGCGATATTCCCAATGTGGCGGAAGAAGCGTTGAAGGATATCGACGAACGCGGTATTATCCGCATCGGCGCCGAAGTACGGCCCGGAGATATTCTTGTCGGTAAAGTTACCCCTAAGGGTGAGACAGAGCTGACCGCGGAAGAACGCCTGCTGCGGGCCATTTTCGGTGAAAAAGCCCGCGAAGTTCGCGATACGTCTTTGAAAGTGCCTCATGGCGAAGCCGGTAAAATTGTCGACGTGAAGGTGTTTACCCGTGAAAATGGCGACGAGCTGCCGCCAGGCGTCAACCAATTGGTGCGCGTCTATATCGCTCAAAAGCGGAAAATTTCCGTGGGTGATAAAATGGCTGGCCGTCATGGTAACAAGGGTGTTGTTTCACGCATTATGCGCGAAGAAGACATGCCTTTCCTGCCGGACGGCACGCCGGTGCAAATTGTGCTTAACCCCTTGGGCGTACCATCGCGTATGAATATCGGCCAGATTCTAGAGACGCATTTAGGGATGGCGGCGCACGCGCTGGGCATGCAGATTAAGCAAGGAGCGCCGGATATTGCCGAACGTCTTGAAGGTTTGGGCTATGATGTCAAAGCCAAAGGCATGCCGCAGCCGGATGTTGCTGGTTTGCATTTAGCAACGCCGGTTTTTGACGGCGCAGGGGAAAGCGAAATCTTCCAAACGTTGCGTGCGGCGGGTCTGCCTGACAACGGCAAAACGGTGTTGTATGACGGACGTACCGGGGAACCCTTCGACAATCCGGTTACGGTTGGTTTTGTGTACATGCTGAAACTGGCTCACTTGGTTGACGACAAAATCCACGCTCGTTCCACCGGTCCGTATTCACTGGTGACGCAGCAGCCTCTGGGCGGCAAGGCTCAGTTTGGCGGCCAGCGTTTTGGCGAGATGGAAGTGTGGGCGCTTGAAGCATATGGCGCAGCCTATACCTTACAAGAATTGCTTACGGTTAAGTCCGATGACGTGGTTGGCCGTGTTAAGACGTACGAAGCCATTGTCAAAGGCGAAAATGTGCCGGAGCCTGGCGTGCCGGAATCGTTCAAGGTTTTGATCAAAGAATTACAGAGCATCGGTCTCGATATCAAAATTTTGACAGAAGACGCACAGGAAATTTTGATTCGTGATACCGACGAAGATATTCAGGAAACGGCCAAAGAGTTGGAGCTGAACCTGGCGGGCGAAGCGCCGCATGCCCCGGCCCACCCGGAAAGTCATTACGCCGATTCGCCCAGCGAGGAAGCGGAAGAAGCAAGCGATGAGCCGGACGTGCTGGAGGGCTTTGATATTATTGCCGAATTGGGAGATCTTTCTTCTGCCGAACCAGAACACGGCGAGTCGGATGAAGATGGCCAAAAGGGTGCCTCCAAAAAACTGAAATTAAAAGAAAAAAAGCTCAGTCAAAAAGATTTTCTGGCTGATCTAGAAAATTACGACGAGTAATTTGGGAAGGGAGTGACCACCCTTTGTTGGACGTGAATAATTTTGACTCCATGCGTATTGGATTGGCTTCGCCGGAGCAAATCCGCAAGTGGTCCTATGGGGAAGTGAAGAAACCGGAGACAATCAACTACCGGACCTTAAAACCGGAACGGGACGGTCTCTTTTGTGAAAAAATCTTCGGACCTACGCGCGATTGGGAATGCCACTGCGGAAAATACAAGCGCATTCGTTACAAAGGAATTGTCTGCGATCGCTGCGGCGTCGAAGTGACCCGCTCTAAAGTGCGCCGCGAACGGATGGGACATATCGAACTGGCAGCGCCGGTTTCGCATATTTGGTATTTTAAAGGCATCCCTAGCCGTATGGGTTTGATTTTGGACATTTCTCCCCGCTCTTTGGAAAAAGTATTGTACTTTGCTTCCTACCTGGTGTTGGATGCGGGTGAAACATCGCTGATGAAGCAGCAGCTGCTCAGCGAAAATGAGTACCGCGAAGCCAGGGACAAATATGGGGCAGCTTTCAAAGTGGGTATGGGCGCGGAAGCGGTCAAACAATTACTGGATGAGCTGGACCTGGAATCCATGAGCACAGAACTGCGCCGGGAGCTGAAAGAAGTCAGCGGCCAGCGGCGAGTGCGCGCCATTCGCCGTTTGGAAGTGGTAGAGGCATTCCGTAAATCCGGTAATCGTCCTTCGTGGATGATTATGGACGTGGTGCCGGTAATTCCGCCGGAACTGCGCCCGATGGTGCAGCTTGACGGCGGACGTTTTGCCACATCGGATTTGAACGATCTGTATCGTCGCGTTATTAACCGTAATAATCGATTGAAGCGTCTGCTGGATTTGGGCGCTCCCGATATTATTGTACGCAATGAGAAACGTATGCTGCAGGAAGCCGTAGACGCCTTGATTGACAATGGGCGTCGCGGCCGTCCAGTTACCGGTCCGGGAAATCGGCCGCTTAAGTCGTTGAGCGATATGCTCAAAGGCAAGCAGGGCCGCTTCCGTCAGAACCTTCTGGGTAAACGCGTTGACTATTCGGGCCGTTCCGTTATTGTTGTCGGTCCAGAACTGAAATTGCATCAGTGCGGTTTGCCTAAAGAAATGGCCCTGGAGCTGTTTAAGCCTTTTGTGATGAAAAAGCTGGTCAATGCTGGCCATGCTCACAATATTAAAAGCGCCAAACGCATGGTGGAACGGGTGAAACCGGAAGTATGGGATGTATTGGAAGAAGTTATTAAGGAACATCCTGTTCTTTTGAACCGCGCCCCGACGCTGCATAGATTGGGCATCCAGGCCTTTGAACCTGTCTTGACTGAAGGCCGCGCTATTAAGCTGCATCCCTTGGTATGTACTGCTTATAATGCTGACTTTGACGGTGACCAAATGGCTGTCCACGTGCCGTTGTCCGCGGAAGCGCAAGCAGAAGCTCGTCTTCTGATGCTGTCGGCTCATAATATTCTTTCGACGAAAGATGGCAAGCCGGTAGCCGTACCGACGCAGGATATGGTTTTGGGCGCCTATTACTTGACCATTGTCAAGGAAAACCAAAAAGGCGAAGGCAAAGTGCTGACTGATATTAACGAAGCCCTGTTGGCCTATCAGCATGAGGAACTTTCCTTGCAAGCGGAAGTTAAAGTGCGTATGCAGGTCCCGGCGTTTGTTCGGGAAAAGCTAGGCATGGAAGTGACCGAGAAAGAACTCCTGGTTGTTACGACTCTTGGTCGGTTGCTCTTTAATGAAGAGCTGCCCGAAGAGATCCGTCACTACTATCTGGAAGACGGCTTTATTCACCTGGGCAAGCTCATGGACAAAAAGGAACTAGGCAAGCTGGTGGCTGAGTCCTATCGCATGTTCGGCAATTCGCGCACCGCTTCCATTTTGGACAGCGTCAAGCGTCTTGGCTATCATTATGCCTGCCTGGCTGGCGTAACTGTTGCCATTTCGGATATTATAATCCCGCCGAAGAAAAAGGAAATCTTGGCCGAAGCGGAAACGCAGGTCGACAAGATTGACTTGCTGTTCCGCCGCGGCCTGATTACTGATGACGAGCGATATCAAAAAGTGATTAAACTGTGGACGAAAGCGACCGATGATATTACTAAAGCCATGATGGAAAACTTGGACCGCTTTAATAATCCGGTTTATATGATGGCTAACTCTGGTGCGCGCGGTAACATCCAGCAGATTCGTCAGCTGGCTGGCATGCGTGGTCTGATGGCGGATCCTTCCGGTCGGATCATCGACTTGCCGATCAAAGCTAACTTCCGTGAAGGCCTTACCGTGTTGGAGTACTTTATTTCTACCCATGGCGCTCGTAAAGGCTTGGCCGATACGGCGCTTCGTACGGCGGACTCCGGCTATTTGACCCGCCGGCTGGTCGATGTGGCGCAGGATGTCATCGTCCGCGAAGACGACTGCGACGTAGTCGGCATTAACTTGGTGCGTGAACGGGCGCGTCTGGCTAAGCAAGGACGTCTGAATCTCATTGAATTAAAAGAAAAGCTTAGCGGCCGTGTAACGGCGCAGGATGTGCTGGATTATAAAACAGGCGAAGCGGTTGTGGAAGCGGAAACGCTGCTGGAAGACGAGCAACTGCAGCTAATTTATGAAAGCGATATTCTGGATGTTACCGTCTGGAGCATCAATGAAGGTGAAGAAGACGAGTATGTAACCACTACCGTAGGCGAGACCGATGTCAACATCCGAAGCGCCATTCGGACTTCGATGATTCGCGATATGGCGGGACGGCCTGCGGAAGAAGCGGTACGTACGACCGAAGGTGAAGAACTGCTGCCTAAAGGAGAAATCCTTACGGAAGCGATGGTGGATACGATTTTGGACAGCGATGTCCGCGAGGTTAAAGTCCGCTGCAACGACATCAGAGGTATTGAAGTATCGGCGATTACCGAAGGCAACAGTGTTATTGAACCGTTGAAAGACCGTATTGTCGGCCGTATTGTGGCTGAAGAGATTGCGGATCCGGAAACCGGTCGCGTCATTGTGCCTTTGAATACGATGATTGATGAGGCTTTGGCGGATGAAGTAGTCAAGGTGCGTAAAACCGTTAAGATTCGCTCGGTATTGACTTGCCGCTCTCGTTATGGCGTATGTATTCACTGCTATGGCCGTAACCTGGCGACTGGGCATATTGTCGATGTCGGCGAAGCAGTAGGCATTATTGCTGCGCAGTCCATCGGCGAACCTGGCACGCAGCTGACCATGCGTACCTTCCATACGGGCGGCGTAGCTGGCGATGATATTACCCAGGGTCTGCCGCGTGTTGAGGAATTGTTTGAAGCGCGTAAACCGAAACGTCAGGCGATTTTGAGTGAAGTGACCGGCGCAGCGGATGTCAAAGACGTCAAGGGCGCTCGCAAGGTTACTATCATTACGCCCGAAGGGGAAGAGCACATCTATCCCATTCCTTATGGTGCGCGTATTATCGTGCAAACCGGACAAGCAGTGGAGCCGGGGACTCATCTGACCGAAGGCTCCGCCAATCCGCATGATATTTTGCGTATTTGCGGCGTCGGCGCTACCCAGCGCTACTTGGTGTATGAAGTGCAGAAAGTTTACAAATCCCAGGGCGTTGAAATTAACGACAAGCATATTGAAGTTATGGTGCGCCAAATGATGCACAAGGTCAAAATCGAAGAGTCCGGCGATACGGAAGTACTGCCGGGTGAATATGTGGATGTTAACACCTTGGAAGAGGATAATGCGTTGGTTGTGGAAACCGGCGGCGAACCGGCCGTGGGTCGTCCCATTTTGCTGGGCATTACTAAAGCTTCCTTGGCTACGGATTCGTTCTTGTCGGCTGCGTCCTTCCAGGAAACGACTCGCGTGTTGACGGAAGCTGCCATCAAGGGTAAAATTGATCCCTTGCTGGGTCTTAAGGAAAACGTGATTATCGGTAAATTAATCCCTGCCGGTACCGGCATGAGCCGCTACCGCAATATTCGCGTCATTGATCGCGAGCGTCCTGTTATGGCGCCAGCGGACGAAATGGCGGATGATGCAGTGGCTAATTTGCTGGACAATGGCGAAGAGTAAACAAAAAAACTTTATCTACCCTAAAAAAAGCTAGTTGTGTATAAAACACGCACGTCGAAAAAAGACGTGCGTGTTTTGTATAATGGAGTTATTTGCCTGAAAATTAGCGGCAAAAAACAACAAAAAGAAACACCTGGAACCGTGGAAATAAAACAAGGCGAAAAACATGAGAAAAATGGCATTTTCTTCGTTGTTTTTTATTGACACTCCACAAGGCGAGTGATAATATTAGGTAGTGCCTTGAAATGGAAGTGTAAATCTGCCTTTTGAAAGAAGTCTTTCAAGCGAGGTGAGTGAGATGAAACCGGATGCTTTCAAGGTAAACCGCAAGGTTGTCGGGATTAAACAGGTAAGCAAAGCGGTAGAGCGAGATGAGGCGGTCACGGTATATGTGGCGGCTGATGCGGAGCCGCGGCTAGTACAAGGGCTGTTGGCTCTTGTGGAAAAGCACAATGTATCCCTGGACGAATCGGCAACGATGCAAGAGCTGGGTCGAGCGTGTGGAATTGAAGTCGGCGCTTCGGCTGTGGCGCTTCTCCGCGATATGTGAGAGGGCGTTCTTTTTTTGTTAAACCTTCCGTGGCGGCTTGCCGACGCGGGATGTTTTAAATTCTAAATCCCAGTGATGGGGAAGGAGGTGCAACAGTAATGCCGACAATTAACCAATTGGTTCGTAAAAGCAGAGAACAAATCGTGAAGAAATCGACTGCTCCCGCCATGAAGGAATGCCCGCAAAAGCGTGGCGTTTGCACGAGAGTATATACGACAACTCCGAAAAAACCGAACTCTGCTCTTCGGAAAGTAGCAAGGGTGCGTCTGACCAACTCGATCGAAGTGACAGCGTACATTCCTGGCATTGGTCATAATCTGCAGGAGCATTCCGTGGTCCTGATTCGTGGTGGCCGTGTTAAGGACTTGCCGGGTGTGCGTTACCATATTGTACGCGGAGCTCTTGATTCCGCCGGTGTGGCCAATCGCAACCAGAGCCGTTCTAAATACGGTGCAAAACGTCCGAAGGCTGCGAAAAAATAAATTTCGCATGAGTAAGGTTTAGGAGGGGTATTATGCCGAGAAAAGGTCCTGTGCCGAAGCGTGACGTGTTGGCAGATCCGGTATACAACTCCAAGCTTGTAACCCGGTTCATCAACAAAGTTATGTTGGATGGCAAAAAAGGCGTTGCCGAAGGCATTGTATATGATGCGTTCGAAGTAATGCGTGCCAAAACTGGCAAAGATCCGCTGGAAGTATTTGAAGCGGCTATGAAAAACGCCATGCCGGTTCTGGAAGTACGTGCTCGTCGTGTTGGCGGTGCGAACTACCAGGTTCCTGTGGAAGTGCGTCCTGATCGTCGCCTGTCCTTGGGAATTCGCTGGTTGGTAAACTACGCGCGTCTGCGCGGTGAGAAAACCATGATGGAGCGTTTGGCTGCGGAGCTGATGGATGCAGCGAACAGCACTGGCGCTACGATCAAGAAAAAAGAAGACACGCATAAAATGGCGGAAGCCAATAAAGCGTTTGCGCATTATCGCTGGTAAAACAGGGTTGTGTTCAAGATAAGGAGTGAAAACAGTGGCCCGTAAGTTTCCTCTTGAGAAAACACGGAACATCGGCATCATGGCACATATCGACGCCGGCAAAACCACTACTACTGAACGCATCCTTTTCTATACCGGGCGGGTACACAAAATCGGCGAAGTGCATGATGGCGCTGCGACCATGGACTGGATGGTGCAGGAGCAAGAGCGTGGGATTACCATTACCTCGGCTGCTACTACCTGCCAGTGGGATGAACATCGCATCAACATCATTGACACACCTGGTCACGTGGACTTCACGGTAGAAGTGGAGCGTTCCTTGCGCGTGCTGGACGGCTCGGTAGCCGTTTTCTGCGCAAAGGGTGGCGTTGAGCCGCAGTCGGAAACGGTGTGGCGGCAAGCTGACAAGTACAGCGTGCCTCGTATGGCCTATGTTAACAAAATGGATATTCTCGGCGCGGATTTCTTCCGTGTTGTGGATATGATGAAAAGCCGCCTCGGCGCCCATCCGGTGCCGTTGCAACTGCCGATTGGCTATGAAGATACCTTTAAGGGCTTTGTAGACCTCATCGACATGAAGGCCGTCATTTATACGGACGACCTGGGCAAGACCAGTGAAGCTAGCGAGATCCCCGAAGACATGCAGGAGCAGGCGGAAGAATATCGCCAGGCGCTTCTGGATGCAGTGGCTGAAAACGATGACGAGCTGATGATGAAATACTTGGAAGGCGAAGAGCTGACCAAGGAAGAAATCAAAGCAGGCATTCGTAAAGCGACCATTGCTTGCAAAATGACTCCGGTTTTCTGCGGTTCTTCTTACAAGAACAAAGGCGTACAGCCTCTTTTGGACGGCGTTGTGGATTACATGCCTTCGCCGCTGGATATTCCGGCGATCAAAGGCGTTGACCCCGATACCGGCGAAGAAGATGAGCGCGCTGCCAGCGACGAACTGCCTTTTTCCGCATTGGCGTTCAAAATCATGGCAGACCCCTTCGTGGGCCGTCTTTCTTTCTTCCGGGTTTACTCCGGCACGCTGGCTTCCGGTTCTTACGTTTTCAACTCGACGAAAGGCAAAAAGGAGCGCATTGGTCGCATCCTGCAAATGCATGCTAACCGTCGTGAAGAAATCGAAATCGCCTACACTGGCGACATCGCTGCTGCGGTGGGACTGAAAGACACAACGACTGGTGATACTCTCTGTGATGAGAAAGCAAGCATTATCCTTGAGACGATGGTTTTCCCCGAACCGGTTATTTCCGTAGCGGTGGAACCAAAGACCAAGGCTGATCAGGAAAAAATGGGCATTGCTTTATCGCGTTTGGCGGAAGAAGATCCAACTTTCCGGACCTTTACGGATGCTGAAACAGGGCAGACCATTATTTCCGGCATGGGCGAACTGCACTTGGAAATTATCGTTGACCGTATGCTGCGCGAGTTCAAAGTCGATTGCAGCGTGGGCAAACCGCAGGTTGCTTACCGCGAGACCATTCGCAAGAGTGTCGAAGCGGAAGGCAAGTTTGTGCGTCAGTCCGGCGGCCGCGGCCAATATGGTCATTGCTGGCTCAAATTGGATCCGCAAGAACCTGGTGCTGGTTTTACTTTTGTCAACAAAATCGTCGGCGGCGTAGTTCCTCGCGAATATATTCAGCCGATTGAAAATGGTATCAAGGAAGCTATGGAAAACGGTGTTATTGCTGGCTATCCGATGGTAGACATTCAGGTTACTGTCTTTGACGGTTCTTACCATGATGTTGACTCCTCGGAAATGGCTTTCAAAATTGCCGGATCCATGGGCTTTAAGGCAGGAGCGGCGAAAGCTCAGCCTGCATTGCTTGAACCCTATATGAAAGTGGAAGTCATCGTACCGGAAGATTACATGGGAGACGTCATTGGCGACTTGAACTCTCGCCGCGGACGCATTGAAGGTATGGAAGCCCGCAACGGCGCTCAATCCATTCGCGCCTTCGTGCCGCTGGCGGAAATGTTCGGTTACGCTACTGACTTGCGTTCTAAGACGCAAGGACGTGGTAACTACTCTATGGAATTCGACCATTACGAAGACGTGCCGAAAAATATCGCCGAAGCGATTGTCGCCAAAGTGCGCGGCGTCTAAGCGAGCCATATTAGCTTATAGCAAGGAGGCAAATCACAAATGGCAAAACAGAAGTTTGAAAGAAACAAGCCCCATGTGAATATCGGTACCATCGGTCACGTTGACCATGGCAAAACGACGCTGACTGCGGCCATCACGAAAGTGCTGTCCAAAACCGGTGGCGCTCAATTCATGGGTTACGACATGATCGACAAGGCGCCGGAAGAGCGCGAACGCGGCATCACCATCAACACCGCCCACGTTGAGTACGAGACGGCTAACCGTCACTATGCTCACGTGGACTGCCCTGGTCATGCTGACTATGTTAAAAACATGATTACCGGTGCTGCGCAGATGGACGGCGGCATTCTGGTGGTAAGCGCCGCTGACGGCCCGATGCCCCAGACCCGCGAGCACATCCTGCTGAGCCGCCAGGTTGGCGTGCCGGCTCTGGTTGTATTCTTGAACAAAGCGGACATGGTTGACGATCCGGAATTGATGGAACTGGTGGAAATGGAAGTTCGCGAATTGCTCTCGAGCTACGAATTCCCCGGCGACGACATCCCGGTCATCAGCGGCTCGGCCTTGAAAGCGCTGGAAGGCGACGCCGAGTATGAGCAGAAAATCCTTGATTTGATGGCAGCTGTTGACAGCTACATCCCTACTCCTGAACGCGATACCGACAAAGCATTCCTGATGCCTGTCGAGGACGTCTTCACGATTACCGGCCGCGGCACCGTGGCTACGGGCCGTGTGGAACGTGGCGTTGTCAAAGTGGGCGACACGATTGAAATCGTAGGTATGATGGAAGAAGCGAAACAAACGGTCTGCACAGGCGTGGAAATGTTCCGCAAATTGCTGGACTCCGCTGTAGCTGGCGACAACATCGGCGCGCTGCTGCGCGGCGTTGAGCGCAAAGACATCCAGCGCGGCCAGGTTTTGGCTAAGCCGGGTTCCATTAAGCCTCACACGAAATTCATGGGCGAAGTATACGTACTGTCCAAAGAAGAAGGCGGCCGTCACACTCCGTTCTTTAACGGCTATCGTCCGCAGTTCTACTTCCGTACGACCGACGTAACCGGCGTGATCACCTTGCCTGAAGGCACGGAAATGGTTATGCCTGGCGACAACGTGCAGATGGCAATCGAACTGATTACCCCCATCGCCGTTGAAGAAGGTCTGCGTTTTGCTATCCGCGAAGGCGGCCGCACCGTCGGCGCCGGCGTAGTTACCGCAATCAACGCGTAAACATCTTAATGCAAATGGTTTTGGCCATAGCGGCGGCTTACCGCCGCTATGGCAATACAATTGAATAACGGTGTTTGCGATGATGCAGGAGGTGGCCCGGCTGAGTTCCGGGGGAAATTCCTGCTGAGAAATGTCCGTTCTAAGAAACTGGGCGATAAGGAGGATTCATACGAATGCCTAAGCAACAAAAAATCAGAATCCGCTTGAAGGCGTACGATCACAAAGCTCTTGATCAGAGTGCTGCTAAGATCGTAGAAACTGCGAAAAGAACCGGCGCCATGGTGTCCGGGCCGATTCCGCTTCCTACAGAGAAAAATATTTTCACTATCCTGCGTTCTCCTCATGTAAACAAGGATTCGCGGGAACAATTTGAAATGCGTACGCATAAACGTTTGATTGATATCCTGGAACCGACATCCAAAACGGTAGATTCCCTCATGCGCCTCGACCTGCCGGCCGGTGTGGATATCGAAATCAAGCTGTAGGAGGAGGTGGCAGAACATGGCAAAAAGCATTCTTGGCAAAAAACTGGGTATGACGCAGATTTTCACCGAAGAGGGGAAAGTGGTTCCGGTAACGGTAGTCGAAGCCGGACAATGCGTTGTCGTAGGAAACAAAACGGTTGAAAACGACGGCTACAATGCGGTTCAACTTGGTTTTGGAGCCGTGAAAGATAAAAACGTCACCAAGCCGATGCAGGGAGTTTTTGCAAAAGCTGGCGTGACCCCCGTAAAATTCATCCGGGAAATCCGCCTGGCGGACGCTTCCGAATTCACTGCCGGACAAATCATTGGTGTTGACACCTTTGCAGCCGGTGAAATGGTGGACGTAGTCGGCACGGCTAAAGGTAAAGGCTTTGCAGGCGGCATCAAGCGCCATAACTTTGCACGCGGACCTATGGGCCACGGCTCGAAATCGCACCGTGAACCCGGTTCTATCGGCCCTCGCATGAGCGGCGGCGGCGGCAAAGTATTTAAAGGCAAGAAATTGCCTGGACAAATGGGTGGTCAACGCGTGACCATTCAGCGTCTCAGCGTCGTTCGTATCGACACCGAGCGCAACCTGATCTTAATCAAAGGCGCCATCCCCGGCCCGAAAAAAGGTCTGGTCATCATCAAGAACACGGTGAAACCCGGCAAATAAATTCGCCGGTTTCTTGAAAGGAGGATGTGCTATATGCCGAAAGTGGCAGTATATGATATCACCGGCAAGCAAACCGGTGAAGTGGAACTGAATGATAGCGTGTTCGCTGTGGAAGTGAACGAGGCTGTGCTTCATCAAGCAGTAGTTATGCAGATGGCCAGCCAGCGTCAAGGTAATGCGTCCACAAAGACCAGAGGTTTTGTACGCGGTGGCGGCAAAAAACCCTGGAAACAAAAAGGAACCGGACGCGCTCGCGCCGGCAGCATTCGCTCTCCGTTGTGGGTCGGCGGCGGCACGGTTTTCGGACCGCAACCCCGTTCCTATGCGTTCAGCATGCCCCGTAAACAGCGTCGTTTGGCTCTTAAGTCCGCTCTGACTTCTAAAGTGCAGGACGGCGAGCTGGTGGTTCTGGAGGGCCTCGATTTTGAAGCTCCCAAAACCAAACAGGTCATTAAAATGATGGGTGATTTCAATGCTTCCGAGCAGAAAGCCCTGATCATTACGGCGGAAGAAGTGGAAAGCGTATTCAAGTCTGCCCGCAACCTTCCGAGCGTTAAAACCATTACCAGCATGGGCCTGAATGTAATGGACCTGCTCCATTATGATCGGGTTTTCGTTACCAAAGAGGCAGTCACCCGTATTGAGGAGGTGCTGGCATAATGGAAAACTTGTGCGACGTGCTTGTTCGTCCTGTCATCACAGAGAAAAGCAATCAGTTGATGGAGGAAAGCAAATACACCTTTATCGTATCGCTCAAAGCCACGAAGGTGGAAATCCGCCAGGCTGTGGAAAAAATGTTCAAAGTCCAGGTTGAGGCTGTGAACACTGTGCGTGTAATGGGTAAAACTAAGCGCATGGGCAAACACGAAGGAAAACGCCCCGATTTCAAGAAAGCTATCGTCAAACTGGCCCCCGGCCAGAGCATTGCGTTCTTCGAAGGGGTCTAAGCCGATAACACCGAAAAGGAGGGGCAATTATGGCAGTAAAATCGTTTAAACCTTATTCTGCCGGCAGACGTTTTATGACGGTAGCCAGCTTCGATGAAGTTACTACCGACAAACCGGAACGTTCTTTGCTGGTACGTCTGACTAAAAAAGGCGGCCGCAACCAACAAGGCAGACTGACTGTACGTCATCAAGGCGGCGGTCATAAGCGCATGTATCGTCTCATCGACTTCAAACGCAACAAGGACGGCATTGTCGCCAAAGTAGCGTCTGTGGAATATGATCCGAATCGTTCCGCTTATATTGCGTTGCTTCATTATTTAGACGGCGAAAAGCGCTACATTTTGGCGCCCCATGGTCTTAAAGTGGGAGACAAAGTGGAAAGCGGTCCAGAAGCCGACATTAAAGTAGGCAATGCGTTGCCGATGGTGAACATCCCCGTCGGTACCATGCTGCACAACATTGAGATGAAGATTGGCAAAGGCGGCCAGATGGTACGTAGCGCCGGCGCTTCCGCTCAGTTGATGGCTAAAGAAGGCGGCACTGCTCTTTTGCGTTTGCCCTCGGGCGAATTGCGCAAAGTGCATGTTAACTGCCGTGCAACCATCGGCCAGGTTGGCAACTTGGAACATGAAAACATTACGATCGGCAAAGCTGGCCGTTCTCGTTGGTTGGGCGTGCGTCCCGCTAACCGCGGCGTAGCAATGAACCCTTGCGATCATCCGCATGGCGGTGGTGAAGGCCGTTCGCCGGTGGGCCGCAAGCATCCGGTTACGCCTTGGGGCAAATGCGCGCATGGCGTGAAAACCCGTCGCAGCAAACAGTCCGACAAAATGATCGTCAAACGACGCACGAAATAACCGCGTGAAGGGAGGCCAAAGTCGTGTCCAGATCCATTAAAAAAGGACCTTTTGTGCATGAAAGCTTGATGAAGAAAATTGATACTATGAATGCTAGCGGCGATAAAAAGGTCGTAAAATGCTGGTCCCGCAGTTCGACAATTCTGCCGAATTTTGTGGGCCATACCATCGCTGTGCATGACGGCCGCAAACATGTTCCGGTCTATGTGACCGAAGACATGGTCGGCCATAAGCTGGGCGAATTCGCTCCGACCCGCACCTATAAAGGTCACGCCGGCTCGGAAAAATCCACTTCGCTGCGCTAAGCGCTGCGGGCTGCGTTTAGCGCAGTGATCATACCGAAAGGGGGCTAGTGCATGGAAGCCAAAGCGGTTGCCAAGAATATCCGCATTGCGCCGCGCAAAGTGAGAGTCGTTATTGACTTGATCCGCGGTAAAAATGTGGGTGAAGCATTTGCTATATTGAAATACACTCCCAAAGTGGGTACTGAAGTTGTTGAGAAGGTTTTGAAGTCAGCTGTTGCTAATGCTGAGAACAATCTTGACCTCAATGTCGACAACCTCTATGTATCGGCAGTATATGTCGATCAGGGTCCCACGATGAAACGCATTCATCCTCGGTCTCGTGGGCAAGCCTTCAAGATTTTGAAGCGCTCCAGCCATGTGACCGTGGTCGTTCAGGAACGATAAGCGGAGAAGGAGGGAACATCTAGTGGGTCAAAAAGTCAATCCTCATGGTTTTAGACTCGGCGTAATCAAGACTTGGGATGCCAAATGGTACGCCGATAAAGATTATGCAAAAAACTTGCATGAAGATATCAAGATTCGTGACTTTATTAAAAAAGCGGCATTTGCTGCTGGCGTATCTCAGGTTGTGATCGAACGCGCTTCCAACCGTGTACGCATTAACATTCATACTGCGAAACCGGGTATGGTTATCGGCCGCGGCGGCGCAGGTATTGAAGCCCTGAAAAAAGGTTTGCGCAAGCTGACCGAAAAACAGCTCGACATCAACATTGCAGAAATCAAGCATCCGGAATTGTCTTCGCAGTTGGTTGCTGAGAACATTGCAGCTCAGCTTGAACGTCGTATTGCTTTCCGTCGTGCTATGAAGCAATCTGTTGGCCGTACGATGCGTATGGGCGCTAAAGGAATTAAAATCATGTGTGGCGGCCGTCTTGGCGGGGCTGAAATTGCCCGTAGCGAAAGCTATCGCGAAGGCAGCATTCCTCTGCACACTCTGCGTGCCGACATTGATTACGGTTTTGCAGAAGCCGCTACTACCTATGGACGTATCGGCGTTAAGGTGTGGATCTACAAAGGCGAGATTTTGCCTGAAGCCAAGAAACCTGCCGCTCAAGAAGGGGGCGAATAATCATGTTGTTGCCGAAACGCGTTAAGCATCGCAAACAGTTCCGGGGTCGCATGAAGGGCAAAGCCCAAAGAGGCAACACCGTGAGCCACGGCGAATACGGTTTGGTAGCTCTTGAACCGGCTTGGATTACCAACCGCCAAATCGAGGCTGCTCGTATTGCCATGACTCGTTACATTAAACGTGGCGGTAAAGTCTGGATCAAAATTTTCCCGGATAAGCCGGTTACGGCTAAGCCGGCTGAAACTCGCATGGGTAGCGGTAAAGGCTCGCCCGAATATTGGGTGGCTGTTGTAAAACCGGGTCGCGTCATGTTTGAAATGGATGGCGTTGCCGAAGATGTAGCAAAAGAAGCTATGCGTCTGGCTGCTCACAAACTCCCGATTCGGACCCAGTTTGTTGTGCGGGAGAAAGCTCAGGAAGTGGGTGGTGAAGCAAATGAAGGCTAAAGAAATCCGTGATATGAACGCCGCCGAGCTCGATCAAAAATTGGCTGGCCTGAAAGATGAATTGTTTCACCTGAGATTTCAGCATGCGACTGGTCAGCTGGAAAACCCCATGCGCCTCAAGGAAGTTAAGAAAACCATCGCTCGCGTGAAAACCATTCAACGGGAAATGGAAATCAAAACCCAAGAAGCGTAAGGAAACAGCGCCAAGTCGCAGATGGAAGGAGGCATATCGGACGTGAGTGAAAGAAACGAGCGTAAAAACCGCATTGGCCGTGTGGTAAGCGATAAAATGGATAAGACTATAGTCGTAGCCATGGAGCGTACTGTACAGCATCCGTTGTACAAAAAGGCTGTGAAGAAAACGGTTACCTTCAAGGCTCATGATGAAAACAATGAGTGCAAGCCTGGGGATATTGTTTCCTTGATGGAAACACGCCCTCTCTCCAAAGATAAACGTTGGAGAGTTGTTGAAATTCTTGAGAAAGCGAAGTAATCGCTTTAACTTTTGAAAAATTTCAGGCTTGAAGGAGGGAGCAAGGATGATCCAACAACAAACCATTCTTAATGTTGCTGATAATACCGGTGCTAAAAAAGTTATGTGCATTCGTGTATTGGGCGGTTCCTACCGGCGCTATGCCAATATCGGCGACATCATCGTCGCTTCCGTTAAGGACGCAACGCCCGGTGGCGTGGTCAAGAAAGGCGATGTAGTGAAAGCTGTTGTCGTACGGTCTCACAAGGGCCTGCGCCGTCAAGACGGTTCCTACATTCGTTTTGACGAGAACGCCGCCGTTGTCATCAAAGAAGACAAGAGTCCCCGCGGGACCCGTATTTTTGGACCGGTTGCGAGAGAGCTGCGTGAGAAAGACTTTATGAAGATTGTCTCGCTGGCACCGGAAGTAATCTAAGTCAGGAGGGAAATCCGGCATGTCAGAAGCCAAATTGCACGTCAAAAAAGGCGATAAAGTCATGGTCCTGTCCGGTAAGGACAAAGGAAAAACTGGTGCTGTAATTCAGGCGATTCCCAAAAAGGGAAAAGCTGTTGTAGAAGGCATCAACAAAGTAAAACGTCATACCAAACCGTCTCAAAGCAATCCTCAAGGGGGCATCATTGTGAAGGAAGCGCCGGTACATGCTGCGAAGCTGATGCTGGTGTGTCCCGCTTGCGACAAAGCAACTCGGGTAAAAAGCAATGTGCTTGCTAACGGTGGTAAAGTTCGCGTTTGCAAAAAATGCGGCGAAACAATTGACAAGGATAAATAACCCAGCACGAAAGGAGGGTACCACTTGTGGTCAGACTGAAAGAGAAATATACTAGCGAAGTCGCGAAAGCGATGATGGAAAAGTTCGGATACAAGAACGTCATGGAAATCCCTAAAATCGAAAAAGTTGTTTTGAATATGGGAATCGGCGAAGCAGTGGCCAATCCGAAAGTGATTGACTCTGCGGTAGCGGATATGACACTGATTTCCGGACAAAAACCGGTTGTCACTCGTGCTAAAAAATCCGTGGCTGCCTTTAAGATTCGTGCGGGTATGCCGATTGGCGCCAAAGTTACCTTGCGCGGTGAACGCATGTACTACTTTGTAGACAAGCTGTTCAATGTCGCATTGGCTCGTGTACGCGACTTCCGCGGTGTTAGCCCGAAGTCCTTTGACGGACGCGGCAACTACACCCTGGGCATCAAGGAACAACTGATTTTCCCCGAGATCGAGTACGACAAAGTCGACAAGATCCGCGGCATGGATATAATCATTGTTACCACTGCCAAAACTGATGAAGAGGCGCGGGAACTGTTGAAGCTGATGGGCATGCCCTTCAGCGCGTAAAAAGGAGGGACAGTTGTGGCCAAGACAGCTTTGATTGAAAAATGGAAAAAAGAACCTAAATTCAAGGTTCGCAAATACAATCGCTGCAAGATTTGCGGTCGCCCGCATGCTTACATCCGCAAGTTCGAGATGTGCCGTATCTGCTTCCGGGAACTGAGCTATAAAGGCGCAATTCCGGGCGTTACGAAAGCTAGCTGGTAACCAAGCACAGGAAGGAGGTTTGTTCTCATGGTAATGACTGATCCGATCGCTGACATGCTTACCCGGATTCGTAATGCGAACTCGGTGCATCATGATAAAGTGGAGATCCCCGCTTCCAAAGTGAAGCAGGCGATGGCCGAAATTCTCAAACGCGAGGGTTTCATTAAGGACTATGATCTCGTCAACGACAATAAACAAGGCGTTCTTCGGTTGAGCCTCAAATACGGCCCGAACCGCGAGAAAGTCATCACCGGCCTCAAACGCATTTCCAAACCGGGATTGCGCGTATACGCGAAAAAAGAGCAGCTGCCCCGAGTTTTGGGCGGCCTCGGTATCGCCATTATTTCAACATCGCAGGGCATCATGACCGACAAGCAGGCTCGTCGCGAGGGCCTCGGCGGCGAAGTAGTCGCCTACGTTTGGTAAGAAGTTCTGTCTCTAGGAGGTGTAATACATGTCGCGTATTGGTAGAATGCCTATCACTATTCCGGCAGGCGTAACCATCAATTTGGATGGCAACGTTGTCACAGTGAAAGGCCCTAAAGGCGAACTGACGCGTGAAGTCGCCAAAGCTTTGACGATTAAAATCGAAGAAAACACGCTGACTGTTGAGCGTCCCAGTGATGTGAAGGAACATCGTTCCTTGCACGGTCTCACTCGTACGTTGATCAACAATATGGTTGTGGGCGTAACGGAAGGCTTTACCAAGACCTTGGAAATCAATGGTGTTGGTTATCGCGCCGCTAAGTCCGGCAATAAAGTAACCCTTTCTCTTGGCTTTTCCCATCCTGTCGAGGTTGAGCCTCCCCAGGGTCTTGCGTTGGATGTGCCTGCTCCGAATAGAATCGTAGTTTCAGGCATCAACAAAGAGGCTGTGGGCGCCCTGGCGGCGAAGATTCGCGGTTACCGCGAGCCAGAACCGTACAAAGGCAAAGGCATCAAGTACGAAGGCGAAGTAGTTCGTCGCAAAGTCGGTAAAGCCGGCGGCAAGGGTAAGAAGTAAGCCATAGGCGAAAGGAGTGAACACAGTGCTTCGTAAACCTGTAAAAAACGATTCGCGGCAGAAGCGCCACCTGCGGGTGCGCAAAAACGTCAGCGGCACAGCGGCTAAACCCCGTTTGAATGTGTTCCGCAGCCTGCATCATATTTATGCGCAAATCATTGATGATGTGGCAGGCGTAACGTTGGTTTCTGCCAGCACCATGGATAAAGACATTCGGGAACAAGTCGCCAAAGGCGGCAATTGTGAAGCGTCCAAGCTGGTTGGCGCTGCCGTAGCCAAGCGTGCTCTTGAGAAAGGTATTTCTCAAGTAGTATTTGATCGCGGCGGTTACATCTACCATGGTCGCGTAGCTGCTTTAGCGCAAAGTGCGCGTGAAGCTGGGCTGCAATTCTAAGAGGACAAGGAGGTACAGTCATGGCCAAAATTGACCATACATCCCTCGACCTGCAGGAAAAAGTGGTTTTCATTAACCGCGTAGCCAAGGTCGTCAAGGGTGGTCGCCGCTTCTCCTTCAGTGCCCTGGTCGTCGTGGGCGATGAGAACGGTCATGTCGGCGCAGGCCTCGGCAAAGCTGGGGAAGTTCCGGAAGCCATCCGTAAAGGCGTTGAAGACGCCAAGAAAAATCTCATTAAGGTGCCGATTGTCGGTACTACAATTCCTCATCAAATTCTCGGTGTGTTCGGCGCAGGCAAAGTTCTGCTGAAACCTGCTTCCGAAGGTACCGGTGTTATTGCTGGCGGCCCTGCCCGTGCGGTATTGGAGCTGGCTGGTATTCACGACATTCTCACCAAGTCGCTGGGTTCTTCGAATCCCAACAACATGGTGCGTGCTACTCTTCGCGGTCTTGAACAGCTGAAGAGAGCCGAAGAAGTGGCGGCTCTGCGTGGCAAGTCCGTGCAGGAACTGCTGGGCTAAGGAGGAGAAACAATGGCGAAACTCAACATTAAGCTGACGCGTAGCCTGATCGGTCGTCCTGAAGACCAGCGTGCCACTGTAAAAGCTCTGGGTCTCGGGAAGATCAACAGCTGCGTTGAGCAGGAAGATACCCCTGTTATCCGCGGTATGATCCGCAAAGTAGAACATCTAGTTACTGTTGAAGAACAGCAAAACTAAACGAGAGGAGGCGCTAACGATGAAATTGCATGAATTAGCTCCGGTGCCCGGCTCGAAAAAGACCCGCACTCGCCTTGGCCGCGGCCTTGGTTCCGGTCTGGGAAAAACTTCTGGCAAAGGTCATAAAGGCCAGAAGGCTCGCAGCGGCGGCGGTACTCGCCCTGGCTTTGAAGGCGGTCAAAAGCCTTTATACCTGCGGCTTCCTAAACGCGGTTTTTATAACAAGTTTGGGAAAGAGTACGCCGAAGTGAACGTGGCTACCTTGAATCGGTTTGAAGCCGGCGCAGAGGTGGATCCAGTGGCCCTTGTGGAAGCTGGCATTCTAAAGAACGTTCATGATGGCGTGCGTGTTCTTGGCGGCGGCGAGTTGACCGTAGCGTTGACCGTAAAGGCCAATGGGTTCACCAAGTCGGCTATTGCCAAGATCGAAGCTGCCGGCGGAAAAGTCGAGGTGTTCTAGGTGCTTGCAGCCCTGTCGAACGTTTTTCAGATTCCTGAGTTGCGCCAGAAGATCGTCTTTACGCTGATCATGTTTCTGGTGTTCCGGGCTGGCACTCACATCCCTGTACCTGGTGTCGATGCAGCCGTGATTGAAGAGCTGTTTACCAGCGGCAATCTGTTTGGACTGTTGGACCTGTTTGCTGGCGGTGCGCTGAGCAAGTTTTCCATTTTCGCGATGAGTATAACCCCTTACATCAATGCTTCCATTATCATGCAATTGCTGACAGTGGTCGTTCCGACCTTTGAACGGTGGAGCAAAGAAGGGCAAGAGGGTCGGAAAAAACTGACCCAAATCACGCGTTACGGTACAGTAGTGTTAGGGTTTATGCAGGCTTTGGGCATGGCTCTTGGCTTGAAGCACGCGATCATCAATCCAGGCATCGGCTCTATTCTTCTGATTGCCCTCACGCTGACGGCAGGGACAACCTTCTTGATGTGGCTGGGTGAACAGATAACCGAAAAAGGGATTGGCAATGGTATTTCGCTGATCATCTTTGCGGGGATTGTTTCCCGCCTTCCAGATGGCATCTACGTTATTTATCAGTATTTCGAAGCTGGCACGGTCGGCTTGTTTAAACTGTTGTTGTTCTTAACGATTGCGATAGCCATGATTGTTTTGGTTATTGCCATCCAACAAGGGCAGCGGCGCATTCCGGTACAGTATGCTAAACGGGTAGTTGGCCGCAAGATGTACGGCGGTCATTCCACCCATATCCCGCTGAAGGTTAACCAGGCGGGAGTTATTCCGATAATCTTTGCGTCATCCGTGCTCATGTTTCCGGTAACTATCGCCCAGTTTATTGATGTGGAATGGGTGAAAACGGTGGCGGGATGGTTTGCGTGGGGAACGCCGCTGCAGACAACTCTGTATGCGCTTTTAATCCTGTTTTTCACGTATTTCTATACTGCGGTTACCTTTAACGTCTCGGATATGGCAGAGAATATGAAAAAACACGGCGGTTTTATTCCAGGTCTGCGTCCAGGAAAACCGACCGCTGATTATCTGGACCGCGTCATGACTCGGATCACCCTGGCAGGTTCGCTGTTCTTGGCTCTGATCGCCATTTTGCCGAACTTTGTAGTGTGGGCGACAGATATCCAGGGCGTTTACTTCGGTGGCACAGCCCTCCTCATTGTTGTGGGTGTGGCGCTGGACACAATGAAGCAAATAGAGTCGCTCGTATTGATGCGGCACTATCAAGGCTTTATGAAGTAAGGAGGACCAAACATGCAAATTTTGCTTATGGGACCGCCTGGGGCCGGCAAAGGCACTCAAGCGGCGCAACTGGTGAAAGAACTGGGCATTCCGCATATTTCGACCGGCGACATGTTTCGTGCCGCTGTTAAAGAAGGAACGGAGCTTGGTAAAAAAGCCAAGGCATGCATGGATGCCGGGCAACTGGTGCCTGATGAGATTACTATCGGCATTGTACGCGAGCGTTTAGCGAAGGCGGATTGCAAACAAGGCTTTCTGCTGGATGGCTTTCCGCGGACCTTAGAACAAGCGGAAGCGCTGGGACGGACTTTGGAGGAGCTGGAAAGCCGCCTGGACCATGTGATTAACATCACGGTACCGGCGGAAGATCTGGTAGCCCGGATTACAGGTCGGCGTATCTGCCGTGCCTGCGGTGCAACCTACCATGTGTCGTTCAATCCTTCGAGCAAGAAGGATCGCTGCGATGCTTGCGATGGAGAGCTTTATCAGCGCAACGACGACCAAGAGGCAACCGTAAAAAGCCGCTTGGACGTTTACGAAGCGCAGACCCGTCCCCTCGTAAATTACTATCAGGATCGCGGTGTATATGCTGAAATTGATGGCCGACAGGACATTGACAAAGTGCTGGCTGATATCCTGAAAACATTGCGAGGCGCGTAACGATGATTGTCCTGAAAAGTCAACAGGAAATCGCCTACATGCGTGAAGCTGGGCGGATTGTGGCGGAAACGCTGGAACTCATCCGGCAAGCGGTGAAACCGGACGTGACGACACAAGAACTGGATCGAATCGCCGACGAATACATTCGCGAACGCGGTGCAATCCCGGCATTCAAAGGGTATAATGGTTTTCCCGGCAGTATCTGCGCTTCGGTAAACGAAGAAGTAGTACATGGAATTCCAGGGCCGAGGAAACTTAAGAACGGCGATATCATCAGCGTTGACATCGGTACGTTGATTAATGGATTTTATGGCGATGCAGCCATGACCTTCCCTGTAGGGGAGGTTGCTCCGGAAGTAGCGCAGCTGCTGAAGGTGACGGAAGAATCGCTTTATAAAGGTATTGCTCAAGCAGTGGCTGATCAGCGTCTCTATGATATCTCACATGCTGTTCAAATTCATGCGGAAGAATTTGGTTATGGAGTAGTGCGCGACTATGTGGGACATGGCATTGGTCGCAAGATGCATGAAGATCCGCAAATTCCCAACTACGGCGCTCCCGGGCGCGGCCCGCGGCTGAAGCCTGGCATGACTCTGGCGATTGAACCCATGATTAACATGGGGACATATGAAGTAAAAACCCTGCGGGACAACTGGACCGTTATTACTAGGGACAAAAAATGGTCGGCTCATTTTGAGCATACCATTGCTGTAACTGATGGCGAACCGGAAATTTTGACACGTTTGTGAACGAAATGACTGCAGGAAAAGTGTATAGCTTGCTAAACGGCGGCTATGCACGGCAACGGCGTCTGGACCGGTCGTTTTTGCGGCTGGCCGGACGGACGAAGCCATTTGTCAGCGGATTGCGGGCAGGATGGCACAACAGGTGTAAGAAGCGGGCGAGGAGGGAGATCTCGTGTCCAAACAAGATGTAATTGAAGTAGAAGGTACGGTAGTTGAGGCATTGCCAAACGCCATGTTTCAAGTTAAACTGGAAAATGGACATGTCGTGCTGGCGCATGTTTCCGGTAAGATTCGGATGCATTTTATTCGCATCCTGCCGGGAGATCGTGTTACTGTTGAATTAACACCGTACGATTTGAAGCGCGGCCGTATTACCTATCGCTTTAAATAGGCGGATAACGGGGCAGCCCGTCGGGCTGCGCAGAGAAGGAGGCCAAGGCAAATGAAAGTAAGACCTTCGGTGAAGACCATTTGCGAAAAATGCAAAGTCATCAAGCGTCATGGCCATGTCATGGTCATTTGTGAAAATCCGAAGCATAAACAAAAACAAGGTTAGGAGGTGGCTGTTCGATGGCACGTATTGCCGGTGTGGATTTGCCGCGCGATAAGCGCGTGGAAATCTCTTTGACATACATCTATGGAGTTGGGCCGACTTTGTCCAGTGAAATCCTGGCTGCAGCGGGAATCAATCCTGATACTCGCACCAGGGATCTAACGGAAGAAGAAGTAGCTAAACTTCGTGAACTGATTGACAAAAACTACAAGGTCGAAGGCGACCTGCGGCGTGAACAGCAGCTCAATATCAAGCGTTTGATTGAGATTGGCTCATACCGTGGCCGCCGTCACCGCATAGGCTTGCCTGTGCGTGGACAGAACACGAAGAACAATGCCCGCACTCGCAAAGGTCCTAAGCGGACTGTTGGCGCCAAGAAGAAAAAATAATCCGTAAAGGAGGGAAACACGCGTGGTAGCGAAAAAAGTTGTTAGAACCAAAAGAAGAGAACGGAAAAACGTTGAGCATGGTCATGCTCACATCCGCTCTACTTTCAATAATACCATCGTCACCATCACCGATACCAAAGGCAATACTCTTTCCTGGGCTAGTGCCGGCGGCCTTGGTTTCCGCGGCTCCCGCAAGAGCACTCCTTTTGCGGCACAGATGGCTGCAGAAGCCGCTGCCAAGGTAGCTATGGAACATGGTCTCAAGCAGGTGGAAGTGTTTGTAAAGGGTCCTGGATCAGGACGTGAAGCGGCGATCCGCTCTTTGCAGGCATCTGGTTTGGAAGTAAACCTGATCAAGGACGTTACTCCCATTCCACATAACGGTTGCCGTCCGCCCAAGCGGAGAAGAGTATAATTTTCGGGAGGTGTTGAAGAGGAATGGCTAGATATACGGGTCCTGTGTGCAGACTTTGCCGCCGTGAAGGCGCGAAGCTCTACCTCAAAGGTGATAAATGCTATGGCGACAAGTGCGCGTTCACGAAACGTGCCTACGCTCCCGGCCAGCACGGCCAAGGACGTAAAAAGGTTTCGGAATATGGCTTGCAGCTGCGTGAAAAGCAAAAAGCCCGCCGGATTTACGGCATTCTGGAAGGTCAGTTCCGGAAATACTTTGATCGCGCTGAGCGTACTAAAGGTATTACCGGTGAAAACTTGCTGGTTCTGCTGGAGCGTCGTTTAGACAATGCGGTTTTCCGCATGGGTTTTGCGGCTAGCCGCAACCAAGCTCGCCAGTTGGTTCGTCATGGTCTCATGACTGTGAACGGCCGTCGGGTAAATATTCCTTCCTTCCAGGTTCGTGTTGGCGACGTAGTTGCTGTACATGAAACCAGCATGGAATCTCCGATCATCAAAATGATGATTGAAACTTACGGCAGCAAGACAGTTCCTGCATGGGTTGAAGACGTTACGGTGACCCCTGAGGCGGTTAGCGCCAAAGTGGCTCGCTTCCCCAGCCGAGAAGAGATCGACTGCCCCATTGTGGAACATCTCATCGTCGAGCTCTACTCGCGTTAATGTCCTTTCTGTGGCATAGCGTAGTAGCAACGCGCGAAGAGGAGGTCGCTTCCTAATGATGGAAATCGAAAAGCCAAGAATTGAAATTGTCGAAAGCCGTGAAGACAATCGCTATGGCAAATTTGTTTGTGAACCATTGGAACGCGGTTATGGTACTACCCTCGGTAATAGTTTGCGGCGCATTTTGTTATCGTCGTTGACTGGTGCGGCAGTTACCTCTGTGCGCATTGAAGGCGTGGATCATGAGTTTTCCGTAGTTCCCGGAGTGCGAGAAGATGTCACCGACATCATCCTCAATCTCAAAGAGCTGCGTTTAAAAATGTACACTGACGAGCCGGTTGTACTTCGTATTGAAGTCGATGGTGAGAAAAGTGTTACCGCAGCTGACATTATCGCTAGTTCAGATGTGGAAATCCTCAACCCGGAAAAGCATATTGCCACTGTTGGCCAAGGTGCTTCTTTACGGATGGAGATTGTCGCTGAAAAAGGCCGCGGCTATGTTCCGGCTGATAAGAACAAGAAAAGCGATCATGTCATTGGCGTGATTCCTATCGATTCCATTTTTTCGCCGATTCAGCGCGTCAATTATGCCATTGCTGACACTCGTGTAGGCAATGTAACTGACTATGACAAGCTGACGCTGGAAGTATGGACCGATGGCAGTATCAAGCCGGAAGAAGCAATCAGTAAATCGGCAACGATCATGATTGCACATTTGAAACTCTTCCAAAACATGGCAGGCGAAGTGCCGGAAGAAGAAGGACCGGAAAGTGGTTTTGCCAAGGAGCCGGAAGACGGCCCCAATTTGGAAATGACCATCGAAGATCTGGATTTATCGGTACGTTCTTATAACTGCTTGAAGCGGGCTGGCATTAATACAGTAGCTGAGCTGACGCAAAAAACGGAAGACGATATGATGAAAGTCCGTAACTTGGGCCGTAAATCCCTGGAAGAAGTGAAGAAAAAGCTTGTAGAACTGGGATCAGGTCTTAAGGAAACGGAAGAATAAGGAGGAGGGACGAGAAGAATGGCCTATCGTAAACTGGGACGCGATTCTAGCGCCCGTAAGGCGCTCTTCCGCAGCCTGCTGACTTCCTTCTTTGCGCATGAGCGCATCGAGACGACTGAGGCGAAAGCCAAAGAAGTCAGCGGTCTGGCTGAAAAAATGATTACCTTGGCGAAAAAGGGTGACCTTCATGCCCGTCGTCAAGTGTTGGTCTGGGTAGACGAAGAAGTTACGAAGAAATTGTTTGACACCATCGCCCCGAAATACGCAGAACGGCAAGGTGGCTACACTCGGGTGCTGAAATTAGGCCCCCGTCGTGGCGACGCTGCGCCGATGGCGATTCTCGAGTTGGTGTAACTGCATGGGGCGACCGGATGGTCGCCTTTCTTTGCCACAGGCACGGAAGATCATCTGTTAGTGTGATTTTTCGTGCCTGTTTTTGTCGTATAAGTAAACCGGAATATTTTTGTGGTTAACTTGTCGATGGCAAAACCAAGGAAGGGAAGAAAACGTTTGGAACCGTTCATTTGCCTGGAAAAGCTAAGTCATAGCTATCAGGGCCTTAAAAATGAAATTGCCTATGCTTTGGCAGAGGTGGATTTGGTGATTCAGCCGGGAGAGTTTGTAGCCATCATCGGTACAAACGGTTCCGGTAAATCCACGCTGGCTAAGCATTTGAACGCCCTGCTCTTGCCGACCGAAGGACGCTGTTTGGTAGCAGGCCGTGATACGAGGGAAGCCGAGCAACTTTGGCAGATTCGCCAACAGGTTGGCATGGTGTTTCAAAACCCCGACAACCAGCTAGTGGCGACGCTAGTAGAGGAAGATGTGGCCTTCGGGCCGGAAAATCTGGGCGTACCCACAGTGGAAATTGTTAGTCGGGTTGAGCAAGCTTTGGCGCAAGTGGGCATGAGCGACTATCGTCAGCATGCGCCGCATTTGCTGTCCGGAGGTCAGAAGCAGCGGGTTGCTATTGCCGGTGTATTAGCCATGCAGCCGGTTTGTCTGGTGTTGGATGAGCCAACAGCGATGTTGGATCCCCAAGGGCGTCAGGAGGTTTTGCAAACCGTTTGCGACTTGCATCGGCAGCAGGGCATTACTGTTGTTTATATTACTCATTTTATGGAAGAAGCAGTAGCCGCTGATCGGGTCGTTGTTATGGACAAGGGGCGAATCGTAGCGAACGGGACGCCGGAGGAAATTTTCTGCCAGGTTCCTCGCTTGAAAGAAATGGGCTTAGATGTGCCCGTGGCGGCGGAAGTAGCTTGGCATTTGCAGCAGCAGGGGCTGTTGGCGGTAACAAGCCCTATAATTACAGACGAAGCGTTGGTGAAAGCATTATGTCCCTAGTGGTAACACAACTACAACATACCTATTCGCCTGGAACTCCTTTTGCCCAAGACGCACTGCGCGATTTAAACTTGGAGTTAGCTCCAGGAGAGCGAGTGGCTTTGATTGGCCATACCGGTTCCGGCAAATCTACATTGGTGCAAATCCTGGCGGGTCTGCTAAAACCGAGCGTAGGACAGGTTCTTTTGGACGGCTGTGAGTTTAGCGGCGGGAGCGAAGCCGCTAAGACGGCTAGACGGCGCGTGGGCTTGGTGTTTCAGTATCCGGAACACCAGTTGTTTGAAGAAACCGTAAGCGCCGATATTGCCTTTGGACCGCGCAATGCCGGTTTGCCGGAAGAAGAGGTGGCGCGGCGGGTTTCCTGGGCAATGAAGCTGGTTGGCTTGGATGAAGCGGAGCATGGACCTTGTTCTCCATTTCAATTATCAGGAGGGCAGATGCGCCGGGTGGCTCTAGCTGGTATTCTTGCTTTACGTCCGGAATATTTGATTTTAGACGAACCCTCTGCCGGTCTGGATCCGAAGGGCCGCGATGAAATTTATGGGCAGCTGTTGCAGCTGCAGGCGGAAACCGGCATGGGAATTTTGCTTGTAACGCACAATATGGAGGACGCGGCGCGTTTGGCGCAGCGTCTTTTGGTGTTGGATCAGGGACAACTTTTACTAGACGGTTCGCCGCAGCAGATTTTCCAAGAAGAAGGAACTCTGCTCAAATCTTGCGGCCTGGAGCCTCCAGGGGTAACCAAGCTTATGGGTGCTTTGACGCAAGCGGGATTGCCGATAAAGGCGAGCCAAGCAGTTACGCCGAAGGAAGCGGCCCAGGAAATTGCAGCCATTCTCCGGAAGCAAGGAGGGTCAAGTTCATGTTGAATAACCTTCTTGTCGGGCAATATTTCCCGGGGAATTCGGCAGTGCACGCCTTAGATCCTCGCACTAAAATAGCCGGGGCTTTAGGGTGTATTCTGATCATTTTCTTGTTGGAAAGCGCTGCTTCTTATGGCGTCTTTTTAGTTTTTTTGGCGGTGTTGATACTGAGCGCTCAATTGCCCTTTGGCCTTGTCCTTCGCTCCTTGAAACCACTCTGGCCGATTTTGCTGCTTACCGTACTGATTCATGCCTTCAGCGGCCAAGGGGAAACATTGGCTGCCTGGGGACCCTTTGCGGTAACAGACGGAGGGCTGCAGCAAGGCGGGCGTATGGCGGGGCGGCTGGCGCTTCTGATCGTGTCGTCGTCGCTTTTAACTTTTACTACTTCGCCTATTGCGCTGACAGATGGCTTGGAGGCGCTGCTGCGTCCTGCCAAGCGCTGGGGCCTGCCGGCGCATGAGCTGGCCATGATGATGACCATTGCTCTGCGGTTTATCCCGACTTTGTTAGAGGAAACGCAGCGCATTATTAAAGCCCAGGAAGCGCGAGGCGTTGATTTTTCCAGCGGCTCTTTGCTGCGGCGGGGAAAGAATTTGGTGCCAGTGCTTGTGCCGCTATTCATCAGCGCCTTTCGGCGGGCGGACGAGTTGGCTACAGCCATGGAAGCCCGCTGTTATCGAGGCGGCGAAGGCCGGACGCGCATGCATCCGTTGCAGTATCGACGGCAGGATGCCGTGGCGGCTCTCTTTTTGCTGCTCTTTGCCTTGCTGTTGGTCTGGCTGCGTTGGGGGATGCAACCATGACCGCGCGGCGTTTAAAATTGACGGTGGCTTACGACGGCAGCGCCTATCACGGATTTCAGCGGCAACAGAACGCGCTTGCAGTACAACAGGTATTGGAGGAGCGTTTGGCGCCTCTTTTTGGGCATCAGCTGCGTATGACCGGCGCCGGCCGAACCGATACCGGCGTTCATGCTTGGGGGCAAACTGTCCATTTTGATACGGAAGGACGCATTCCAGCAGAACGCATTCCTAGAGCGGCCCGGGGGATGCTGCCAGCGGATATCGCCGTGGTGGCGGCGGAAGACACGGATCCGTCTTTTCACGCGCGTAGATCGGCTGTGGCCAAACGCTATCTGTATCGTTTGCGTCATGATGCGCCGGAAAGTCCTTTTGGCCGTCACTATGCTTGGATGGTAACTAAAAAGCTTGATGTGGCCGCTATGGAGAAAGCTACGGAATATATTTTGGGGAAGCATGATTTTTCCAGCTTTCGCGCCGTAGGCAGTGCGCCAGTGCAGCCGGTACGAACTATTTTCAGCGCCGGCTGGCAGGCGGAAGGAAACTTATTGACCTTTCATGTTTGCGGCGATGGTTTTTTATACCATATGGTGCGGAATTTGGTCGGCGCTTTTGCAGCGGTTGGCCGAGGCGAGCTGCTTGTCGATGAATTTGCTGCGTTGGTTAAGGCTAAAGATCGTTCCTTGGCACCGCCGACAGCGCCGCCGCAAGGATTATTTTTGCAAAAGATTTTTTATCAATGGGCTAAAAATGAAATTTACTTTTTCCAGGGTATTGACAGCAGGGACGTCTTTTAATAAAATTACTTTATGAGATTTTGCCATGAATTCCATTAGCCCCGGAACTCATTAGGTAGGAAATCATAATGAAGCCATGAGCAACAGGGAGGGAATCGCACATGAAAACCACGTTTATGGCTAAAGCGGCCGAAGTGGATCGTAAATGGTTCATCGTAGACGCTGAAGGCAAGACGTTAGGCCGTTTGGCAGCCGAGGTAGCAAAAGTGCTGCGCGGCAAAAATAAACCCATTTTTACTCCTCATGTGGATACTGGTGATTTTGTCATCATTATCAATGCAGAAAAAGTAGTTCTTACCGGTAAAAAACTGGTACAGAAAACGTATTTCCGTCATTCCGGTTACGTTGGCGGTACGACGTTCACTACGGCTGGCAAAATGCTGGCTGACAAGCCTGAACGCGTTCTGGAATTGGCAGTTAAAGGCATGTTGCCCAAGAATACTTTGGGCCGTCAGATGTACCGCAAGCTGAAGGTTTACCGCGGTGCGGAGCATCCGCATGCAGCACAGCAGCCTGAAGTACTTGAAATCAACGTACGGTAATACGGAAAGGAGGACCATATCATGGCAGCAGTTAGTTATTACGGCACTGGCCGTAGAAAAACCTCCGTCGCGCGGGTGCGTCTCATCCCCGGTGAAGGTAATATCGTAGTAAATGAGCGTAAGCTTGACGAATACTTTGGCCGTAAGACGATGGAAATCATCGTAAAACAGCCTTTGGACGTTACAGAAACTCTCGGTAAATATGATGTTGTCGCCAGCGTAAAAGGCGGCGGCACCACTGGCCAAGCCGGCGCTATCCGGCATGGCATCGCGCGCGCTTTGCTCAAGGTTGACGGCGAACTTCGCCTTTCCTTGAAAAAAGCTGGTCTTTTGACCCGCGATCCTCGCGAAAAAGAGCGCCGCAAATACGGCCTCAAAAAAGCCCGCAAAGCTTCGCAGTTCTCGAAACGTTAATTTGCAACAAGAAAGTCCAGGAAGAGCATTCTTTTCCTGGACTTTTTTTATGCCGCGGTTTGTGCAATTTTTCCGACATAGTTTTTCGCGGCAGCAGGATTTAAGCGAAAAAAGTCTAATATGTTACAAATAGAACAATTTTGGAGAAGGTTAAAAAGGAAGAGGAGGATCTAGAGATGAAACGTTATTTATCTGCGTTGGTGGCAGTAGCAGTTTTAGGCACAGCGCAAGTGGCGTTTGCCAGCCTTGACGATACGAAGGAAACCATTGCCAAACAGTATGGCGACTTCCGCATGATTATTGATGAAGACAACCAGACTTGGAGCCGCCTGGATTGGGAAGCTCAAGGCAAGCGAAAAGCGAAAATCGCTTCGTATACTCACAACTTCAGCCGCAATGGCCTGGGGATTCAAATGGAAGTTACCTATGTCAATGAAAAACCGGGATCGCCCGTGCAGATTCAGCGGTTTACGCCTAACATGGGCATAAAAATTAAAGAGTTTAAAGAATATTTTCCGGAAGTATATGCCTTGATTCAGCATCCTAAGGCTATGCCCTTTGCTACGTATGATCGTCGGCTTACCCGGCAATTTCAAGAGCGGGAATCCCCGGTTACGATGGGTGTTGCCGTTAAGACCGAGCCTGTCAAACAGCCGCAGTGGTTTACGCTTTTGGTCTTCAATATTCAAGATGAGGGCCGTCTGGTAAAAGACATTGCCAATATTAGCGGCGATACGTATATTCGCGAATTTACTATTGAGCGTCTTAGCAAAACCCGCGAGGGCGACGGCATGCGCAGCGGCAGCTGGAAAGATATTAAGAACTTTTTTTGACGGTACAACGGGGAGAAAGGTAGTGAACTGGTATGACTGAGGAACGAAAGGGAGATGAGCTGCAATCGCAGAGCGACAAGCCCGAAAATGAGGTGTTGCGTCGTATTGCAGAGAAATATCATCATTTGGGAAAACGGACCAAGCTGGTAGCCGATTATGTCCTGAAAAATCCGCGCAGTATTGTCTCGTTGAGCATTACGGAACTGGCGGATTGTTGCAAAGTCAGCCAGTTTACGGTAACCAATCTGTGCAAGCAGATTAGTCTTAGCGGTTATCAGGAAATGAAGCTGATTATTGCCAAGGATTTTATACGTCCTTTAGAGCATATTCATGAAGGCATCAGCGAGCAGGACGATATCTCGGATGTAGCTTTGAAACTGGCGGAGTCGCATGTGCTGTCCATCAATGCAACGCGGGAAGTGCTGGACATGTACCAGCTGAATATGGCGATTGATGCGTTGGAAAAAGCTAAACGCGTTGACTTTTATGGTGTGGGCAACACTAGCTGTGTTGCGTTAAATGCCTACCATAAATTTTTTCGCTTGGGCTTTTATACTCAGTGTATTGAAGACGCTCACGCTCAGGTTATGTCGGCGTCTCTTATGGCGCCAGGCGATGTGGCGGTGGGAATCAGCAGCTCCGGCAGCAGCAAAGTGATCTTGGATGCGCTGAAGGAAGCCAAGGAAGCAGGGGCTACCACGATTTGCATTACCGGCAAGCATAATACGCCGTTGACGAAGGTAGCGGATATCAAAATCATTACTTCTACGCCGGAAAGCTTCTATCGCAGTGAATCGATTGAAAATCTGCTGGCGCAAATTTACATTGTGGACGTACTGTATGTATCGTTGGCCATGCGCAGGCAGGACGAGTTTTTAAAAACTCTGGACAAGACGCGTAAGGCTCTTTTGGTGAAACGGGTATAAAAAAGGCCTCGCTTCTTGGAAGCGAGGCCTTTTTTATATGTTACTGCCGCAGCCGCAGCGCCGTGTTTTGCGTTTCTGTGGCGGTTCCGGGTGTAATATAGCCATAACGGCTCAGGGCGGCTAAGACGATGGATTGCCGTTTTTTGGCGGCGTCAAAATCATTATACGGGGAGAGGCGCGACGGCGCCTGGGGCAGACCAGCCAGGAGAGAGGCTTCCGCCAAGCTCAAGGAAGCGGGGGATTTGCCGAAATAAACCGAGGATGCTTCTTGAATACCGTAAGCTCCAGCGCCGAAATAAATGGTGTTCAAGTACAGCTCAAGAATTTCATCTTTGCTGAAGCGAGCTTCTAAAAGCAAGGCTAAGGCAAACTCTTCCGCCTTGCGCCCCATGGTTTGCTCGTGGCTTAAAAAAAGATTTTTGGCCAGCTGCTGCGTGATGGTACTGCCTCCTTCGGTAATAGCGCCAAATTGCAAATTGACTAAAGAAGCGCGCAGGATGCTTTCCATATCGACGCCGGCATGTTGGTAAAAACGATGATCTTCTACGGCGATTAAGGCTTGCTGCATGGGCAGCGCAATATCGCGCAGCGGCGTAAGCGGCCTTTCTTTTAATTGCTCAGCTACGGCATCTCGCAAAAAGATCAGCCGATGCAGGCGCTGCCAAGCGTTTTTGGGCAGGCCGGTTGATTCGAAACTGGGCAACTGTCTGGTTCCTTCTTGCAAAAGCGACTGTCCTTGTTGTTTTAAAGGAGATAAGCCGTCAAAGGAAAGAAACGCGCCCAGAAAAGCAAGACAAAAAAACACAAGTAAAACACGACCCCAGCGTAAGCGGCGCAAAGAGATCCCTCCTTCGTTTCTTACTACTATTTTATACTCCGAAAGCCTTGCTGCCAAGTGTAGCGGGAAAATGGCTGCAAAGAACGAATCAGAGAAGCGGGGCAAAGAGGGGCGATGGGAAGCATAGGAATGGCTCAAAAAACGCAAACCAAGAAAGGACGTGACAATCATGACCATGTTCCTTGGCGGCGCTTTATTGCCGCATCCGCCAATTCTTCTTCCTGCGATTGGGCAGGGGAGAGAGAAGGAAGCCGCAGCCACTTTGCAAGCGTGCGGGGAGGCGGCTAGGGAGATTGCTTCTTGGGAGCCGGACGTGCTTGTTCTCATATCGCCCCATGCGCCGAGCAAGGCAAGGGCGGTTGCGGTGAATGCCAGCGAGAGCTTAAAGGGATCCTTGAGGGCTTTTGGCTTTCCGCAGGAAGAGCAATGCTGGAATGGCGCTTCTGAGCTGGCTAAGAGTTTAGTTACTGCTTGGGGGCGTGGGGGAATTTCTTGTCAAGAGCAGGAACAGGAACTAGATCATGGCGCCTTGGTGCCGTTATATTTTCTGGCGCAGGCAGGTTGTAAAGCAAAGGTTGTGACTGTAAGCTTTGGAGCTTTGGCGCAGCGTCAGTACTATGAAATGGGTCAAATGCTGCGGAGGCTTATTTTGGCAGGAACCCAGCGAGTGGCTGTTATTGCCTCGGGAGACTTATCGCACCGCGTGACTCGCAATGCCCCGGCAGGGTATCATCCGGCGGGAGAGCAGTTTGACAAGCAGGTGGTAGCGGCTTTAGGGCAAGGAGATGCGGAAACGCTGTTGCATTTACCGTGGGAACTGCAGGAAGAAGCCGGCGAGTGCGGGTTGCGCTCCATTCTGTTTTTGTTAGGGGCTTGCGGTTCAGAGCCTTTGGTGCGTCATTTATCCTATGAAGCGCCTTTTGGCGTCGGTTATGCGGTGACGCTACTGCGAGAAAATCAGCAGATGGCTTTTCCAGTAGAGCTGGCATGGAGCAGCATTCGCCACTATCTGCAGCAGCGTACGTTGTGGCTGGGGCCAGCCGAGCTGCCAGAGGAATGGAAACGTCCAAGCGCTGCTTTTGTTTCTCTGAAGAAGGAAGGCGTGCTGCGCGGCTGCATTGGCACCTTTGCACCAACGCAACCATCCTTGGCAGCGGAGATTATCCGCAATGCCGTGATGGCTGCTATGGAAGATCCGCGTTTTGAACCCGTGAGGGAAGAAGAGCTGAAAACATTGCAAATATCGGTGGACGTCCTTTCGGAACCCGAAAAGGTGGCGAGCGAGACGCAGCTTGATCCGAAAGAATACGGCGTGATTGTACAGCAAGGGCATCGCCGGGGGCTATTGCTGCCGGACTTGGAAGGAGTGGATACCGTGGAGGAACAGCTACGTATTGCTAAACGCAAGGCAGGTATTGCTGAGACGGCAGCTGTAGAACTTTTTCGATTTCGCGTGTGCAGGTACGGCGTATGAGCGCGGCGGTGCAGAAAGAAGCGTTATGGCAGGAAGCGGCGGCGGACGGACGCATACGTTGTCTGCTGTGTCCGCATCACTGTTTGCTGAAGGAAGGAGCGGATGGACGCTGCCGTGCCCGAGGGGTACGGGAAGGGCGTTTGCGCAGCTTGATTTACGGACTTGTTAGCGCGGCGGCTTTGGATCCGATGGAGAAAAAGCCTTTTTACCATTTCCATCCCGGCGGGGCTATTTTTTCCGTAGGGTCCTGGGGCTGTAATATGGCCTGCCCTTTTTGCCAGAATTGGGAGATTTCCCAGTTGGCGCCGGGAAGCCGCGCCCGACAATTGACGCCGGAAGAATTGCTGCAGGCGGCTGCGGGTTTTGGCGGGGAGAATTGCGGTTTGGCGTTTACCTATATGGAGCCGCTGGTTTGGTTTGAATATGTCTTGGAAGCGGCGACATTGGCCAAAGAACGCGGTATGGTTGTGGCGATGGTGAGCAACGGCATGATTGAAGAAGAGCCACTGCGGCAATTGCTGCCGTTGGTTGACGCCTGGAACATTGACCTTAAGGCTTGGGATGCAGCCGCCTATCAGCAACTGGGCGGGAATTTGGCTGCAGTGAAGCGCACGATTGAATTAACTTCCGCTTCTGCGCATGTGGAGGTTACAACTCTTTTAGCGCCAAGGGCTGGCGTTTCTTTGGCTCAGGTGCCGGAAGTCGTTTCCTGGCTGCAGGGATTGTCGCGCCCCATTCCTTGGCATTTGACGCGCTATCATCCGGCCTGGCGTTGTCGGGAGGCAGGGCCATCTGTTGCGGAGATTGAAGAAATTTGGGCGGCTGCAGCAGTTTTGCATCCTTATGTGTATATTGGCAATATGCCGCACGCCCCTAGCGAGCGTACCTTCTGCCGCGGCTGCGGAGCGCCCCTCTTGGACCGACAGCGCCGTCTGCATTGGCTGACGCCGGAAAAAAGCTGCAGGAATTGTGGTAAGCAAAGTGATGTTTTTGGCGAAATTCACTTTACTCCTGCAGAAAGCACTTGAATTAATATTCATATACATGTATAATTATTTAACATAGACGTGAGGAGGTATGGGAAAGATGAAAGTAAGCATTATTGGCGCTACCGGGTACACAGGAGCGGAATTGTTACGCCTTTTGGGAGGACACCCGGAAGCGGATATTCGTTATATTACTTCGGAGAGCAGCGCCGGCAAGTCCATTGCGGAGGTATATCCGCACTTGCAAGCGGTGCAGGAGGCCAAGCTGGTCAGCATGGAAGCCTTGGATGAGGTGGCGGCTGACAGTGATGTGCTTTTCATCGCGCTGCCTCACGGTCATGCCATGGCGGTAGGTAAACGATTGGAGAAGACGGACGTCAAAATTATTGATTTAGGCGCTGATTATCGTTTTAAAGATACGGCGATTTACGAAGCCTGGTATAAAGTGCCGCATACGCACAAGGACGCCAAGGCGGTATACGGCTTGACCGAATGGTACCGAGAAGACATTCGCGGCGCGAAAATTGTCGGCAATGCCGGCTGTTATACAACGGCCAGCATTATGGCGTTGGCGCCGCTGGTGAAAAAAGGCTTAGTGGAATTGGATTCCCTGGTGGTGGACGCTAAATCCGGCGTGTCCGGTGCGGGACGTTCGTTGAGCCTGAACAGTCATTTTGGCGAAATGTATGAGAACTTGAAAGCCTACAATGTGGGCGGGCATCGGCATACGCCGGAAATCGAGCAAGCCTTGGGCGGCTTGGCTAAGACGTCGCTTGTGCTGAGCTTTACACCGCACTTGATTCCCATGGCGCGAGGCATTCTCAGCACTTGTTATGCACGCTTGAAAAACGGCGTGGAAGCGGCAGCCGTGGATGCAGCTTATGAAGAGGCTTACGCTCAAGAATACTTTGTGCGCCTTTTGGGACGTGGCGGTTATCCGGCCACCAAAGCAGTAAGGGGCAGCAATTTCTGCGATTTGGGCTGGCATGTGGATCTGCGGACCCGTCGTGTCGTAGCTCTTTCGGCTATTGATAACCTGGTGAAGGGCGCTGCCGGTCAAGCGGTGCAAAATATGAACGTTCTGTTCAACCTGCCGGAAAAAACCGGCTTGGAATTATCCCCCGTGTATCCCTAAGCAAGGAAATTAGAGGAGGAACTATAGCATGTTGAAAGAAATACCAGGCAGTATTACTGCCCCTAAAGGGTTTAAAGCGGCAGGCGTAAAAGCCGGCATTAAGAAAAGCGGTAAAGAGGATGTAGCGCTGATTGTCAGCGACGTGCCGGCTACAGCGGCTGCGACGTTCACCTTGAACACCATGGCGGCGGCGCCTGTGGCTGTATCTAAAGAAGTGGCGGCCAAAGGCCAGGCGAAAGCCATTGTGGTCAATGCCGGCTGCGCCAATGCCTGCACAGGCGAACAGGGCTTGGCTGATGCTAGAGCGATGGCGGCGGAAGCGGCTAAAGCGCTGAATGTAGACGCCAGCGAAGTATTTGTGGCTTCTACCGGCGTGATCGGCGTGGAGCTGCCCATGGACAAAGTGAAGCAAGGGATTGTGAAAGCGGCGGCCGAGCTTTCCGTGGACGGCGAGAAGAATGCCGGCAAGGCCATTATGACGACCGATACCTTTTCCAAAGCCATTGCGGTGGAGTTGGAATTAGGCGGTAAAACAGTGCGCATCGGCGGCGTGGCTAAGGGATCGGGCATGATTCATCCCAACATGGCGACTATGCTGGCGTTTATTACCACTGACGCAGCTATTTCACAGCCTGTTTTGCAGCAGGCTCTTGCATATTGCATCCAGGTTTCCTTTAACATGATCAGTGTGGACGGCGATACCAGCACTAACGACATGGTAGCGGTATTGGCCAACGGTCTGGCTGGCAATGAAGTTGTTGACCGGGTGGATACGGAAGATTACATGACGTTCTTGACGGCGCTGCATGCGGTATGCGTCTTCTTGGCCAAAGCCATCGCCAGAGACGGCGAAGGAGCGACGAAGTTCCTCGAAGTTCAGGTGAAGGGCGCCATCAGCTTCTATGAAGCCAAAAAGGCGGCGATGACCATTGCCAAGTCTCCCTTGGTGAAAACTGCTTTCTTTGGACAGGATCCCAATTGGGGCCGCATTGTTTCGGCGGTAGGTTATTCCGAAACCAATATCAATGCGGAAAAATTGGCTGTATGGCTGGGCGCCGAGCAAGTGGTTAAGGGCGGCATGAAGGCTGATACAGACGAAGAAGTGCTGCAGAAAGTGATGCAGCAGCATGATATCGTTGTAACGGTGGATCTGGGCGTGGGCTCTGCAGAGGCTACTGTTTGGACCTGCGACTTTTCTTATGAATATGTTAAGATCAACGGCGAGTATCATACCTGAGCCGCCTAAAGGAGAGACGAATAAACATGATGGAAGCAGCAGAAAAAGCCGGTGTATTGATTGAGGCTCTGCCTTATATTCAGCGTTTTGTGGGCAAAACCATTGTTGTTAAATACGGCGGTAACGCCATGGTGAATGAAGAACTCAAGCACAGCGTGATTCAGGATATTGTACTGATGAAATGCTTGGGCATGAAGCCTGTTGTGGTACATGGCGGCGGTCCGGAGATTACGGCGATGCTGAAAAAAGTTGGCAAGCAGTCGGAATTTATCAGCGGCTTGCGCGTCACCGATGAAGAAACGGTGGAAGTGGCGGAGATGGTGCTGGTAGGCAAACTCAATTCGCAAATTGTAAGCCTTTTCAATCAGCATGGCGCGAAAGCGGTCGGTTTGACCGGCAAGGACGCGGATTTGATTGTGGCGGAAAAACATTTGGCCAAAGTCCATGAAAACGGCGAGATTAAAGAAGTGGATATCGGCTTTGTAGGCGATGTGGCCAGCGTCAATACGCAGCTGATTCACGATCTGCTTGATAAAGGCTACATTCCGGTTATTGCGCCGATCGGCGTCGGGCGAAATTACGAAAGCTACAATATCAACGCTGACTCGGTAGCTGGTGAAGTGGCCGGGGCGCTGGCGGCTGAAAAATTGCTGCTGCTGACCGATGTGGAAGGCATTTATCGTGATTTCAACGATAAGAGCAGCTTTATTTCCACGCTGACCTTTGAAGAAGCGCAGGCGTTGATTGTTGATAAAGTCATCGACGGCGGTATGATTCCTAAGGTGGAAGCTTGCGTGCGCGCTTTGAAAGGCGGCGCTAAAAAAGCGCATATCATTGATGGTCGCCAGCAGCATTCGCTGCTCCTGGAGGTTTTTACCTCCGGCGGTATTGGCAGCGAAGTGGTGCGCTAAGGAGGAAAGAACATGAAAAAGAATGCAGTGATGGCGCTGGATGCGCAGTATTATCTGCCGGTGTTCGCCAGATACCCCATCGTTTTGGAACGCGGCGAAGGCCCGTATGTATACGACAACGAAGGTAAAAAATATCTCGACTTTTTGGCAGGTATTGCTGTCAACCTTCTAGGACACGGACATCCTGGCTTGGTGAAGGCAGTGGCGGAGCAGGCGGGAAAACTCATCCATTGCTCCAATCTGTATTATACGGAAGTGCAGGCCAAGCTGGTGCAAAAGCTGGCCCAGCGCAGCGGCTTGGAACGCGTTTTTATCGCCAATAGCGGCGCGGAAGCGAACGAAGGAGCGATGAAGCTGGCGCGTAAATACGGCAAGCTGCAAAGCGAGAGCAAAGTAGAAATCATCACGGCTCAGCACAGCTTCCATGGGCGCACCTTGGCGACCTTGACGGCGACAGCACAGGAAAAATACCAAAAAGGCTATGAGCCATTGCCGCAGGGCTTTTCCCATGTGCCTTTCGGTGATTTGGCGGCGATGGAAGCGGCGGTTTCGGCTAAGACCTGCGCGGTATTGCTGGAGCCTATTCAAGGCGAAGGCGGCGTGCATGTACCGCCGGCAGGGTACTTAAAAGCGGTACGCGAGCTTTGCGATAAGCATGGGGCGCTGCTGATTTTTGATGAAATTCAGACCGGCGTTGGCCGGACAGGAACCTTTTTTGCGTATGAGCAAGAAGGGATTACGCCAGATATTGTCACTTTGGCTAAAGGACTGGCTGGCGGCGTGCCGATTGGCGCTTTCCTGGCTAGAGAAGAAGTGGCGCAGGCATTTCATGCCGGCGATCACGGCAGCACCTTTGGCGGTAATCCGCTGGCTTGCGCGGCGGCTTTGGCTGTCATGGAAGCCATGGAGGAAGAAGGATTGCTGGATAATGCCAACAAGCTGGGCCAATTGCTGCAGGATAAACTGCGGCAGCTGGCGCAAAAATATCCGGGCGTCATTACCACGGTTCGGGGGCGCGGCTTGATTGTGGGCGCGGAGCTGGCCGGTCAGGGACGAGGCATTGTGGAAGCTTGCCTGGAAAAAGGAGTCATCATCAATTGCACCGCAGGCAACGTGCTGCGGTTCGTACCGCCGCTTAATATTACCGCGGCGCATATAGAAGAAGTGATCGCTGTTCTGGACGGCGTGCTGAAAGAACACGGCGCGTTTTGACAGCGTAAGGAATATCTTTGTATAATGGAAAAAGCGAGGGATAGCCATGAGCCTATACGGCAGGGATTTTTTATCAATACAGGAATGGTCTACGGAAGAGCTGGAACAGGTGCTGGATCTGGCGGCAGATCTAAAAGAAAAGCAGCAGCGGCGGGAAGCGCATCCTATTTTGCGCGGTAAAACGCTGGGTATGATTTTCCAAAAATCCTCCACCCGCACCCGGGTTTCTTTCGAAGTCGGCATGTGGCAGCTCGGGGGGCAGGCGCTGTTTTTAAGCGCCAATGATCTTCAGATTGGCCGCGGCGAACCTGTAAAAGATACGGCCCGTGTGCTATCGCGCTACTTGGACGGCATTATGATTCGCACTTTTTCTCATGCTGAGGTGGAAGAGCTGGCTGCGTATGCGGATATTCCGGTCATTAACGGACTTACAGACCGGCTGCATCCTTGCCAAGCGATGGCGGACCTTTTGACCATTCGAGAGCATAAAGGCTCCTTGAAAGGGTTGAAAATGGCCTATATCGGCGACGGCAACAATATGGTCCATTCGCTGATGCATGGCTGCGCCAAATTCGGCATGGATATTTCCGTGGCCACCCCTACGGCGTACGAGCCGAACGCGGGTATTGTGGCTGCGGCGAAGCAGGTGGCTCAAGGAACAGGCAGCCGCATTGAACTGACGCAAGACGTGCTGGAAGCAGCCGCCGGAGCGGATGTGCTGTACACGGACGTCTGGGCCAGCATGGGCATGGAGAGCGAACAGGTGGCGCGCCAGGCCGTTTTCAAAAACTACCAAATTAACCAGCAAGTGCTGGCTGCGGCCGATAAAAAGGCCATTGTTCTGCACTGTCTGCCGGCGCATCGCGGCGAAGAGATTACTGAAGACGTTCTGGAAGGTCCGCAATCGGTAGTCTTTGACGAAGCGGAAAACCGGCTGCATGTGCAAAAAGCCGTCATGGCCCTGGTAATGGGCGAATAAGCGAGGAGGAAGTTATAATGAGTAAAATTAAAAAAGTGGTATTGGCCTACTCGGGCGGCCTGGATACTTCGGTAATCATTCCCTGGCTCAAAGAAAACTACGATGGCTGCGAAGTCATCGCCATGTGTGCCGATATCGGCCAAGGGGACGAGCTGGACGTCGTCCGGGACAAAGCCATTGCTTCGGGCGCCAGCAAAATTTACGTCGAAGACTTGGTAAAACCGTTCCTGGAAGAGTATGTATGGCCGACGCTGAAAGCCGGCGCTGTTTACGAAGGAAAATACCTGCTGGGCACCTCCTTTGCCCGGCCGCTGATCGCTAAAGCTATGGTGGCTATCGCTGAAAAAGAAGGCGCTGACGCTATTGCCCACGGCGCTACCGGTAAAGGCAACGATCAGGTTCGCTTTGAGCTGACCATCAAGGCGCTGGCGCCGCAGTTAAAAATCATCGCTCCTTGGCGTGAATGGGAAATCCGTTCGCGTGAAGATGCCCTTGCTTATGCGGCAGCACACAATGTCCCAGTAGCCACAAGCAATAAGACCTACAGCATGGACCGCAACATCTGGCATCTGAGCCATGAAGGGGCCGATCTTGAAGATCCGTGGAATGCGCCTAAAAACGAAATGCTTCTTGTCACGAAAGCGCCGGAAGCTGCGCCTGACAAAGCTGAATATGTAACAGTTGATTTTGAAAAAGGCCTGCCAGTGGCCGTTAATGGCGAAAAATTGGCTTCGGTTGAACTTTTGACCAAGCTCAATGAAATCGGCGCTGCCAACGGCATCGGTATTACCGATATCACGGAAAACCGCCTTGTTGGTATGAAATCTCGCGGCGTCTATGAAAACCCAGGCGGAGCCATTTTGTACTATGCACATCGCGAACTGGAATACCTTTGCCTGGATCGTCAGACCATGCATTACAAAGAAGGCGTGGCGATCCGCTATGGCGAACTCGTGTATGACGGCATGTGGTTTACACCGCTTCGGGAAGCTCTCGCAGCTTTCGTTGACAGCACTCAGAAAACCGTTACAGGCACAGTAAGACTCAAACTCTACAAAGGCAACATCATGGCGGCAGGGGCTAAATCCCCCTACTCTCTGTATAGCAAAGAATTTGTTACCTTTGAACGCGACGAAGTATATAACCAGGCCGACGCAACTGGCTTCATTAATCTTTTCGGCTTGCCCCTTAAAGTGCGGGCCTTGATGAAAAAAGAGGCAGGTATAAAATGAGTAAGAGCATGTGGGGTGGACGTTTCACCAAAACGACCGACGCCATGATGGAGGAGTTTAACTCCTCCATCTCTTTTGATAAGAGAATGTATCGAGAAGACATTGCCGGCAGCATGGCCCATGCGGCTATGCTGGCGCGTTGCGGCATCCTGACGGACGCCGAAGCTGCCACCATCCGCCAAGGGCTGCAAGACATCCTGGCGGATATTGAAGCCGGTAATTTTTCTTTTGAAGTATCCTTGGAAGATATTCACATGAATATCGAAAAGCGTCTGACTGAGCGCATCGGCGCCGTCGGCGGCAAGCTGCATACGGCCCGCAGCCGCAATGATCAGGTAGCGGTAGATACGCACATGTATGTACGCCGGGAAATCGGCGAAATTGCGAATTTGCTGGAAGACTTGCAAAAGGCTTTTGTAGAGGCGGCGCAGAATAATCTGCAGGTCATTATGCCTGGCTATACGCACTTGCAGCGGGCGCAGCCGATTCTCTTCTCCCACCACATGATGGCCTACTTTTTCATGCTGGCGCGAGATTTTGAACGCCTCCAAGGCGTGCAGCGCCGGACGGACATTCTGCCCTTGGGGGCGGGGGCGCTGGCAGGCACAACCTTCCCCATCGATCGCCACTATGTAGCGGAGCAGCTTGGGTTTGCGCAAGTGTACCAAAACAGCTTGGACGCTGTAAGCGACCGCGACTACATTTTGGAGTTCCTTTCTTTCGCCTCCATTCTGATGGTGCACTTATCCCGGATCAGTGAAGAAATCATTCTTTGGTCGTCAGCGGAGTTTGCTTTTATTGAGCTTGATGATGCTCATTGCACAGGTTCCAGCATCATGCCTCAGAAGAAGAACCCGGATATGGCGGAGCTGGTGCGCGGCAAAAGCGGCCGAGTCATTGGCCACTTGATGGCGATGCTGACGACGGTAAAAGGCTTGCCGCTGGCGTATAACAAGGACTTGCAGGAAGATAAGGAAGGCTTGTTTGACGCCATTGATACCATTAAATTCAGCTTGGCCGTCTATGCGGCGATGATTCGCGGTTTGCGGGTGCGCCAGGAAAAGATGGAGCAGGCTGTGCGCCATGACTTCTCCAATGCCACCGATATGGCGGATTATCTGGTGAAAAAAGGGCTGCCCTTCCGCCAGGCTCACGAAGTAGTCGGCAAGACGGTGCGGTATTGCATCGAACAGGAAAAATGGCTGATGGATTTGTCCATCGCCGAGTTCCAGCAGTTTTCACCGCTTTTTGAGGCGGATATCTTAGAGGCGATTAAGGTGGAGACTTGCGTGGAAAACCGCAACTCCTTCGGCGGCACTTCTCCAGCACAGGTAAAGCTGGCCATGGAAGCTGCGGAAGAAATTATCCGAAAACAACAAAGCTTCCTTGACATGTATACAAAAAACGATATATAATAGGTCTAATGCTAGCGGACTTATTACAGGTTGTATGCATGAGAAGGAGGCAGTCAGACTATGGCGGAAATTAAAGTAACAAAGGTAACTACACCCAAGGAGCTTCCCCCGCAGGATAAGCTTGGCTTTGGTCACTACTTTACGGATCACATGTTTGTCATGGATTATGAGACAGGTAAAGGGTGGCATTCGCCGCGCATTGAGCCTTACGGCGATTTCGACCTTTCTCCGGCGGCTATGATCCTTCATTATGGTCAGGGTATTTTTGAAGGCATTAAAGCGTTCAAAACCGATGATGACCGTGTTGTCATTTTCCGGACTCGCGATTATCTTGCCCGGTTCAACCGTTCGGCGGATATTCTCTGTATCCCCCAGATGGACACGGAGCTGCTGCGGGAAGGACTGCACAAACTGGTAGAGCTGGAAAAACGCTGGGTGCCTAAAGGCGAAGGTACATCCTTGTATGTACGTCCTTTTGTTATTGCCGACGATCCCTATGTGGGAGTAAAAAGTTCGGACCGCTATAAGCTGTTTATTATTCTCTCGCCGGTCGGCGCGTACTATGCCGAAGGCTTTAACCCGGTAGCCATTAAAGTAGAAGATCATTATGTACGGGCTATCAAGGGCGGTCTTGGCGAAGCCAAAACGCCGGCTAACTACGCAGCCAGCTTGAAAGCGCAGATTGAAGCGAAGAAAGAAGGCTTTGCGCAGGTACTCTGGCTGGACGCCTGTGAGCGCAAGTACATTGAAGAAGTGGGTACGATGAATATCTGCTTTAAAATTGGCGGCAAAGTCATTACTCCGGCTCTGAATGGCAGCATTCTCGGCGGTATGACCCGTCGCACGGTGCTCGAGCTTTGTAAAGACTGGGGCGTGCCGGCAGAGGAACGAGCCATTTCCATTGACGAAGTGTTCGAAGCTCATGCCAAAGGGCAGTTGGAAGAAGTATTTGGCACCGGTACGGCAGCGGTTATCTCGCCGGTGGGCGAGCTTTGCTGGAAGGGCCATAAGATCAGCATTCACGACAATAAGACTGGTCCTTTTGCGCAAAAGCTGTTCGATCATGTTACAGGCATTCAGTCCGGTAAAATTGCCGACAAGTTCGGTTGGGTTGATGAAGTAACAAAAATTTAAGACTTTTTTCCCAGGTCCATGCGGTAAAAGCGTGGACCTGGTTTTTTTGAGACCGTCTATGGTCTCATTTTTGCACTTATCCCAAGAAAATGCTGAAGGCAACCGAAAAAAATGAATTTGTAAAAAGGGATTGAGCCGCTAAAGAACGAATAAAAAATGAATATGTATGAATTTATGGGCTGAGTATAAGCAGCGTGAGGGGTTTTCGCCATGATGTCGCAAATTGAAGTGATCCTGGCCACGTTAAGCGGTCTTGACGTGATTGATATTATTATAGTTGCCTTTGTATTGTATCGGTTGTATTATATGATTCGCGACACTCGCGCGGCGGCATTGGTAAAAGGGCTGATGCTGCTTCTTTTAGCTACGGCGGGCAGCAAGTGGCTGGGGTTAAACGTAGTCTATTGGCTGCTGCAAAAAACAGTGACCGTCATGCTCGTGGCTTTACCTGTGGTATTTCAACCGGAACTGCGCCGGGCGTTGGAACAATTAGGGCGCGGCAAGCTGTTTCGTAAGAACGCTTTTTTAAATGAGGAAGAAACTGAAGATTTCTTGCAGGAAATGGCTAAGGCCGTGGCGGTGCTGGCGAAAAACAAGATTGGCGCGCTGTTGGTGCTGGAGCGGGAAACTGGCTTGGGGGATTATACCGAAACTGGGATCAAGGTTGATGGTATTGTATCTAATGAATTCTTGATTAATATTTTTATTCCTAATACGCCTATGCATGACGGCGCTGCGGTACTACGCGGCAACCGTGTGTTGGCGGTGGGCTGTCTGCTGCCTTTGACGGAAGACCGCAGCTTGAGTAAAGAGCTGGGGACGCGTCACAGAGCGGCGATCGGTATAACAGAACAGACAGACGCCGTAGTAGTGGTAGTCAGTGAGGAAACAGGCACTATTTCCGTAGCTCGTTCTGGTAAGCTCACTCGCTATCTGGATACGGAAAGCCTGAAGGAAATGCTGCGCCCATTGGTGGTGCAGCGTCATACAAGCCTTGGGGACTTCTTTAATTGGAGGCAATAAGCTGTGATGCAGGGATTGGCGAACTTATTGCGCAGAAATTTGGCAATGAAGCTGTTAGCACTCTTTTCCGCCATTTTTTTGTGGCTTTATGTAATGAATGAACAAAATCCACCGGCAGAGGTCAGCTATAGCGTACCCGTTGAGGTGCACAATCTGGCCAGCGACTTAGTCGTGCATCAATTGCCGGAAACCGTGCGAATCCGCGTCAAGGGGCCGCGCAGCGCAGTGGCGTATCTGAATCCGGCGGATATGAAGGCGGTGCTGGACCTAAAGGGGCTGAGCGAAGGGAAACAGGCGCCCCGTTTTCAGGTGAATGTGCCTAACGGCGTAGAATTGCTAGAAATTCAGCCGAACCCTGTACCTATTACTTTGGAAATGATTATCTCTAAAGTAGTGCCTGTGGAATTGCGCCTAAATGGCAGTCCAGAGCCGCAGACGGCTAGTGTGAAGACGGATCTGTCGGTGAAACAAGTTCGTCTAGAAGGTCTGCGCAGCGCTGTAGCAGCGGTCAGCCAGGTAGTGGTAACCGTCGACGCCAGCGGCAAGGATGCTTCCTTTGAAGTGGAAGCTCCGGTTTTGGCTTTAAATAGTGAAGGCCGGCTGGCGGAAGGCGTCGCCATTACGCCCGATGTGTCTCATGTGCTTGTTGCTTGGTCCAAGCCGCAGATAAAAAAACAACTGGATGTGGAAGCGGCTTTCCAGGGACAATTACCGTTGGGCACCAAGATTACCCGCATGGTAATTGTGCCTAACAAGGTAGAAGCGCAAGGAGATAAGGCTGTGCTGGACGGAATGCCTTATATTTCTACGGAAATCATTGACTTGTCGCAGGTAAACGGCAATATGGATCGGGAATTGATCTTGCAGGCGCAACCAGGCGTGGTTTTTCAGCCGCCGAAAGTGCATGTGCAAATTAGTGTAGAACGCTAAGACGTTTTTTAAAGATAGGAGTAAGAAGTTTGATAGTCATTCATAATTTTCGTACCGCTCTGGAGGATGAAACTCCTTTAACGACGGCTGCCGCTAAACGGCTGGGGCTAAAAGAGGGAGACATCCAAAAGGTGCGAATTGTCCGCCGGGCGGTGGACGCGCGGCGCAAGCCGCATATTTCTTTTGTCCATACGTTACAGGTCGAAACGCCGCTGGAAAAGGCGGTGTGCAAAAAACTTCGCAATGACCGGGATGTTGTTTTGGGACAACCCAAAGAACGGCCGCCGATTCTGCTGGGGACAACGCCCTTAAAGGGGCGGCCTGTAGTAGTAGGCCTAGGACCGGCGGGGCTGTTTGCCGCCTTGGCTTTGGCTCGTCATGGCTACCGGCCGCTGGTGCTGGAGCGAGGACGGGATGTGGAACGGCGCAGCCGGGACGTAGCTGACTTTTGGCAAAGCGGACGGCTGAATCCGGCAAGTAATGTGCAATTTGGCGAAGGCGGCGCCGGTACCTTTTCGGACGGCAAGCTGACGACGCGGGTAAACCATCCGCGGATGCAGGAATTGCTGGAAATCATGGTAGAGGCTGGGGCGCCGCCGGAAATTGCTTACTTGCACAAGCCGCATGTGGGGACGGACCTATTGCGCTTGGTTGTTAAAAACCTGCGTGAAGAGATTAAGCGTTTGGGCGGCGAAGTACGCTTCGAGCATCAGGTAACTGATTTGCAAGTGACAGATGGCCGCGTTGCTGCTGTTGAAATCAACGGGCAAGAACGCGAAGCCTGCGCGGCTGTGCTGTTGGGCATCGGCCATAGCGCACGGGATACCTACGCTATGCTCCAGGCACGAGGAGCGGCGATGGAAGCAAAACCCTTCGCTATCGGACTGCGTATTGAGCATCCGCAGGAAGTGCTGGATCAGGCGCAATATGGCGCTGCCGCAGGGCATCCGCGCCTAGGGGCGGCGGATTACGCGCTGGTCTACCATCATCCCAGCAACGGGCGGACGGCGTACTCTTTTTGCATGTGCCCAGGAGGTCTGGTAATCGCCAGCGCCTCCGAAGAGGGCGGCGTTGTAACTAACGGCATGAGTCTTTACAGCCGCGCTTCGGGGCTTGCTAACAGCGCGTTGGTTGTGAATGTGCTGCCGGAGGATCATGACGGCACGCCTTTAGGAGGCGTATCTTTCCAGCGGCAGTGGGAAAAAGCGGCTTTTGCTGCTGGCGGCGGCGGTTATGCCGCACCGGTGCAGGCGGTAGGGGATTTTTTGCAGGGCCATGACGGCAAGACGGAGTTTTTAACCTCCCCAAGCTATCGGCCAGGCATCAAACGAACCCATTTAGGCGCTTGCCTGCCTGCTTTTGTCGGTGATACCCTGCGGCAGGCGCTGCCGGATTTTGGCCGAAAGATTAAGGGCTTTGATCATCCGGGAGCCGTGTTGACCGGCATAGAGACGCGCACCTCCGCACCGCTTCGTATTTTGCGGGGGCGGGATTTTCAGTCTCTTACGCTGCAGGGCTTATATCCTTTGGGCGAGGGCGCCGGTTATGCCGGAGGCATTATGAGCGCGGCTCTTGACGGGTATATGGCGGCGTTGTCGCTGATGGAGCTGTACGGACCGCCGCGTTAAGCGGCATGGTTAAAGATTTTCTAGAGGGGGATTTTAAAAACGATGGCAAGATTATTTGGAACCGACGGAGTGCGGGGGATTGCTAATAAAGAATTGACGCCGGAATTGGCATTTCGGTTAGGCTGGGCGGCGACCACCTATTTTGGGCGGCATAGTAAATGCCAGCCTACCATTTTGATTGGCCGCGATACTCGTTTGTCCGGTCCGATGCTGGAAGCGGCCTTGGCCGCCGGTATTTGCGCCGCAGGCGGCAAGGCGGTGCTGTTGGGCGTAGTGCCGACGCCGGCTGTAGCTTATTTGACGCATTCTTGTAAAGCTCAGGCAGGCGCTGTAATTTCTGCGTCGCATAATCCGTACCCGGATAACGGCATCAAGTTTTTTGCCGGCACAGGCTATAAGCTGCCTGATGAAGTAGAAGATCAGCTCGAAGAACTTGTGCTGTCTTGCGACGAAAAAGGCGGCAAGCGTCCGACCGGCGCTCAGGTGGGAACCATTGAACCTGGCCATGAGCTTTTGGATCGATATCTAGACTATTTGGCCGGGACAATTAAAGGCGATTTACAGGGGCTGCGCGTGGTCTTGGACTGTGCCAATGGAGCCGCCTTTGAAGCGGCGCCGCGCATTTTAGAGCGTTTAGGCGCTGAGGTCACGGTGCTTTACAATCAGCCTGACGGCATTAATATCAATGAAGGCTGCGGCTCTACGCACCTGGATGCGCTGCAGAGGGAAGTGCTGCGGCAAAAAGCGCATGTGGGCATTGCCAACGACGGCGATGCGGACCGTTGCCTAGTCGTAGATGAAAAAGGAAACATTGTTGACGGCGACCAGATCATGGTTATTTGCGCTTTGGCTCTTTTACGTCAAGGAAAGCTCAAAGAGCATACTCTGGTGGCGACGGTCATGAGTAATCTCGGGCTGCATCAGGCGATCCGCAAAGAAGGCGGCACCGTGGTAGTGACGCCGGTAGGAGACCGGTATGTGCTGGAAGCCATGCGCGCCTCCGGCTTCTCTCTGGGCGGCGAGCAGTCCGGTCATATCATTTTCCGACAGTTCAGCACTACTGGCGACGGTATTTTGACGGCGCTGCAGCTGTTGGCCAATTTGAAAGAAAGCGGCAAAGCCATGTCCGAACTGGCCGGCGTAATGACGCGTTTCCCGCAGGTGCTGGTCAATGTACGCGTAGGCACCAAAGAAGGCTGGCAAGACAACGAAGCCATCTGTGAAGCCATTGAAAAGGCGGAAGCCGTTTTGGGCGAGGAAGGACGCATTCTGGTGCGCGCCTCGGGTACGGAAAAGCTGATTCGCGTGATGGCCGAAGGACCGGTGCAAGAGCAGCTTGATTCTCTGGCGCAGGAAGTAGCGGCCGTTATAGATCGGGAACAAGCGTAAGCGCGAAACCGTAAGAGAGAAGTAAGTTGACCAAACGACGGACGTCGAGTACAATAGCTATATATGACGTTGCAAAGGAGCACGGGAGGTGCTCCTTTGTTTACTGTCAGGCTGGTTTTGCCCCAAGGAGGTGGAAGCAGCAAGGCAAGCAAAGCCGACCATGAAGCGCTGGCTCTTGATTGTGTTGCAGTCAAGAGGACGAGGAAGAGGAGCATCGAGACGATCAGCGGATGCCTCTCGGCGGACCTGCAGCCGCAAAAAGACGACAAAACCCGTGGGTGACCGCGGGGACAATGCGTCTTGGCAGGAACCTCCCTAAGAAGTGTAAGCAGGAGGATACTATTATGTGTGGTATTGTTGGTTATATCGGTCCAGACCAGGCGACCCCGTTTTTATTGGAAGGCTTGAGCAAGCTGGAGTATCGCGGCTACGACTCGGCGGGCATTGCGGTCTTTGACGGCGCTAAGGTGAATGTGGAAAAAAGCGTCGGTCGTCTGAACGCTCTTTGCAAACGTCTGGAAAACCGGGCGCCTCAAGGACATGTTGGCATTGGACATACTCGCTGGGCGACCCATGGGCGTCCGTCGGACGTCAACTCCCATCCCCATACCGACTGCACTGGTAAATTTACGGTAGTTCATAACGGGATTATTGAAAACTATCTGGAACTGAAGGAAGACCTGATTGCTAAAGGCCATGTTTTTACTTCCGAAACGGATACAGAAGTAGTAGCCCATTTACTGGAAGAGCATTACCAGGGAAACTTTGAAGAAGCCGTAAAAAAAGTTCTGGCTGAAATTGAAGGTTCCTATGCGTTGGTGTTCTTGTCGGAAGAAGATCCGGACAAGCTGATTTGCACCAAACAGGACAATCCCTTGGTTATCGGCCTGGGTGAGGGAGAAAACTTCATCGCTTCCGATATTCCCGCAATCATCAAGCGTACCCGCCGTACGTACATTCTCAGCGACGGTGAAATGGCCATTGTGACCAAAGACGCTGTCTGGGTGATGAATCGTCAAGGCGTGCCTGTTACCAAAAAAGTATTCGAAGTCAAATGGGATGCGGAAGCTGCGGAAAAAGGCGGCTACGAGCATTTCATGATCAAGGAAATCTACGAACAGCCTAAAGCGGTGCGGGAAACCATGAGCGGACGGCTGGCTAAAGACGACAGCCATATCGTGTTCGAAGAATTAAAATGGTCGCGACATGATATGGACAATATCAGCAAAATTGCCATTGTGGCCTGCGGTACGGCGTATCATGCAGGCATGGTGGGCAAGAACTTCATTGAGCGCTTGGTGCGCATCCCAGTGGAAGTAGACATCGCCTCCGAGTTCCGCTATCGTTCGCCCTTGATCGACGAGAAGACGCTGACCATTGTTATCAGCCAATCCGGTGAAACCAGCGATACTCTGGCGGCGCTGAAAGAAGCAAAGCGTCTTGGCTCTCGCACGCTGGCAATTACCAATGTGTTGGGTTCCTCCATCGCTCGGGAAGCGGATCAAGTAGTATACACCCTGGCGGGTCCGGAGATTTCCGTGGCTTCTACCAAAGCCTATACAACGCAGCTGGTTACGCTGTGCATGCTGAGCATCTATATGGCAGGCCTCAAAGAAGTTCTGCCTGCTGAACGGATTCAGGAGCTTATCCGCGGTCTGCGGGAACTGCCTGCACAGGCGCATGAAATTCTGGAAGACGTAGAGCCCATTAAAACCTTTGCCCAGCAATACGGCTTCAGCGAAGACGTATTCTTCATCGGCCGTTCGCTGGACTATGCCGTGGCTTTGGAAGGCGCTCTAAAGCTCAAAGAAATCTCCTACATTCATGCGGAAGCCTATGCTGCGGGCGAACTCAAACACGGCACCTTGGCCTTGATTATTGAAGGCGTGCCGGTTATCGCTCTGGCGACACAGACTGATGTGTACGAGAAAACCTTGAGCAATATTAAAGAAGTCAAGGCGCGGGACGCCGTCGTTATCGGCATCGGCCTTAAAGGCGACGAGCAGCTGAAAAAATACGTGGATCATGTCATTCAGATTCCTGCGACCGACAAATACCTGGCGCCGTTGCTGGCGGTCATTCCGCTGCAGCTCCTGGCCTACTACGCCGCCGTCACTCGCGGCTGCGACGTAGATAAACCAAGGAATCTCGCAAAAAGCGTCACTGTTGAATAATAGAAACTGACTGTGTAAAAGATGAAAAAACCGCTCATTTATGGTAAGCTAGGAATAGATTATCATGAAGAGCGGTTTTTTTGCGTATATCTTTCGCTATCGTTAATTATAGAAAGTTGACCAAAAAGGAACGTCCCACTGTCCCCAAAGCAGCTTTTGTCGACGCCGGGCTATAATTAACCAGTAGCGCCGGTCGATAATTGATCACTATCGGTCGGGTAGAAATTGACCACCCTCCCCCAATAGGCTACCCTTTGAGTTGTCGAGACATCAAAGGAGGTAGCGCCAATGAAGGAGCGTGGCACTTCTATTATGCTGCAAGAAATGAAAGTTATGCAAGGAAAAAACGTTTCACAAATCGCCCGGGAAACGGGTATGTCGAGAATAACCGTCCGAAAATATCTGGAACAAGGTGAGCAACCGCATCGACTAAAAGGCAAAATACGCGGCTCAAAGCTCGATCCGTTTAAACCGTATATCCAAGAACTGCTTGAGCTTGGAGTCTATAATGCTAGCGTGATTTTTGACCGGATTATTGAACGAGGCTTTGACGGTGGCATCACGATTCTTAAGGATTACCTGGCGCCGTTTCGCCCGCCTTCCGTCAAAATGGAACCAGCCGTCCGGCGTTTTGAAACACCGCCTGGTCGCCAAGCGCAAATGGATTGGGGGTTTATGAACTACAAGGCTCGCAACGGTCAAATGCGAAAAGTCGCCTGTTTCGTCATGGTTCTTGGTCACAGTCGAACGCGTTATATTGAGTTTTCGCGCCGCTGCGACAGCGCCAGCTTGTTGCGTTGCATGCTCAATGCTTTTGAGTATTTTGGCGGCGTACCGGAAGTCGTGCTGACCGACAGGATGAAAACGGTGATTATATCCACCGATCACGGCAAACCGATTTGGCATGAACCATTTGAACGGTTCGCAACGGATATGCGATTTATTCCGAAAGTTTGCCGGCCGCGTCGGCCGCAAACCAAAGGCAAGGTCGAACGGCTGGTTCACTACGTCCGGGATAACTTCCTTCCGGGCAGAGCATTTATTGATTTTGGCGATCTGCAACTGCAAGCGGTAGCTTGGTGCGATCAGGCGAATCAAAAGGTTCACGGCACAACCGGCGAACGGCCCGTAGATCTTTTGTCGGCTGAAAAGTTGAGCGCCTTGCCGCCGGAAAACATCTGCAACCCTTATCGCATGGAAAATCGCAAGGTTTCACGCGAAGGCTTCGTCAGTTACAATGGCGCGCTGTATGGCGTCCATTGGAGGAATAGCGGCAAGTGCGTTCAAGTCGCGCTGCAACGCGGCCAGATTATCATTCTCGATGAAGCCGGACAATTGCTCCAAACGCATGCTGTTTGCCACAAATCGCGTAAACATGTTTACGCCACAGGACAATACGATGGGCTTTCCGCACAACAAGGTATCCCGCATGAACCATCCTGTGCCGTGCAAATTCCGCTCGATCAAGTGTATATCCGACCGCTAACCGAGTACGCGCAGTTTGCGGAGGCGACTTGATATGGTGGAATTAGAACACGTTCGCGATAGCCTTGACGCTCTTGGATTGGCGCATTCAGCGCAAGCGCTGGATGCGCATCTGGAACTGGCAGCACATGAGCAGCCAACCTATCTGAGTTTTTTAAACCGACTGCTGGATGCGGAAAACGATGTCCGGAAAGTGCGCAGCGAGGAAACGCGCTTAAAGCTATCGCGTCTGCCGCAAAAGAAGAATCTTGGCGAGTTTGATTTCAGTTTTCAACCTGGATTGGATGAACGATTGATTCGCGAACTGGAAACACTGAGTTTTGTGCATCGCCAGGAAAATGTCATTTTACTGGGACCGCCGGGAGTCGGCAAAAGCCATCTGGCGATCGGTCTTGCCACGGAAGCGATTCGCAAAGGTCTTTCCGTGTATTTTGTCAGTATGGACCGATTGATTGCTGATCTGCGCCGAGCGGATAGCGAAGGGCGGCTGGAACGCCGCTGGAAAGTTTATCAACGTCCGGGACTGTTGCTGATCGATGAAATTGGCTACACGCATCTTGACCGCTATGCCGGGAATCTGTTTTTTCAGTTGGTCTGTTCGCGCTATGAAAAAGGAAGCATTATATTGACCAGCAATAAAGGCTTCGGCGAATGGGGCGAGCTAATGGGCGATGTTCCGCTGGCGACAGCCATCCTTGACCGCCTGTTGCATCACGCGCATGTCATAAACATACGAGGCCAGAGCTATCGTCTCAAGAATCGCAACAAAGCCGGTCTGTCTTTGATTCCTCACCCTCCAAGCGGTGAACTCTTGAAATCCGATGGAGTGGTCAGTTCTTAATCGGCTGCAACTGGTCATTTTTCACCCGGCGCTGGTGGTCAAAAATAAACCGGCGTTGACACTTTAATAGAAATTCAGAGAGAATATATAGCATTGTCAACGCTAGTACTGTGCGTATTGAAGGGGTTAGATGAATTTGTGAATTATCGATTTGAACATACAAACGTACAAAGGTAGACATTATTAAAAAAGGAAGAGGAGTTTAAAAAAATACTCATTTAATATATGTAATTTAGGAGGACAAGTAAGGTGGAACACCAAAATCTCATTGAACTTGCTAAACAAAAAAAAATAATTACAATTAGTGAAGATAATTCAACCATTACATATATATATCAAAATATTTCCAGGAATTACAATAATCCGGAAGAAAAAGTTCAAGCGAAAACTTTTTGTGAACTGGTACTGAAATATAATTACCCCGTTGGGCATATTAAGCAATATGTAAAAGTTACTGTGGGTTCTGATAGTAAAGAAGCAGATATTATTGTATACAATGATAGTGAACATAAAAAACCACATATTATTATAGAATGCAAAAAAGGAGAAATTACTGAACAGGAATTCAAACAAGCTGTAAGACAAGCATACGCATATGCTTTTGCTACGGCAGGCACTACAAAATATATATGGGTAACATCAGGGATAAAAGATGAATATTATGCGGTTGATAAAGAAGTTGATAGTCGTGAAGCTGTAACAGATATTCCAAATTATAAAGTGGAAAAATTGGCAAGTTATAAATTTGCTAAAAATGGAGGAACAACTGGTGAGGGGCAAAGATTAGCTCCGTTAGTTACAGTTGAAGAGTCTGAACTTACTAATAGATTTAAACAAGCTCATCAAGCTTTATGGGGGGGAGGAGAATTAAACCCTTCGGAAGCTTTTGATGAACTGGACAAACTTATATTTTGCAAAATTTTTGATGAAAAGAAGAAAAGAAAAAATGGAGATCCTTATGATTTTCAGATAATTAAAGTAAATCCAAAAAGTAAAGATAAATACGATATAGAAAAAGCTGATAGAGAGACTAGTGAAAATCTTTTAAAAAGGCTTATTGCACTTTATGATGAGGGTAAATTAATTGGTGAACGAAAAAATGATACTGAAATTTTTCGGGAAGGAATTAAACTAAATGCTTCTAAAGCACGTACTGTAGTAAGTTATTTAGAAGGGGTTGATCTTCTCAATACAGACTTAGACAGTAAAGGAAGAGCTTTTGAAACTTTTATGGGCTCTTTCTTTCGTGGGGATTTTGGTCAATATTTTACACCAAGAAATATTGTTAGTTTTATTGTAGATAGCTTGCCAATTGATGAAAATGATCGTGTATTAGATACCTCATGTGGAAGCGGTGGTTTCTTACTTCATGCTTTAGACAAGGTTAGAAAGGCTGCAAGAGATTTTTATAATATTAAAGATGGTGAAAAAGAAAATCTTGAGTGTCATAAACAGTGGCACGATTTTGCAGAATATAATTTATATGGTATTGAAATAAATGAACAGATTTCAAGAACTGCAAAAATGAATATGATCATTCATGATGATGGGCATACTAATGTTGTTACAGCAGATGGCCTTCTTTCTCCTAGTGATTTGCGTAAAAAGGTAAAAAATGATGGTTTTAAAGAAAATTCGTTTCATTACATTATAACTAATCCGCCTTTTGGTTCGACGGTTAAGCAAACAGAAAAAGCATATCTTCATCAATACAATCTAGCAATAAAAGAGATAGATTGGTTAAATCCTAATAGTAAAATCGCTGAAAGACCGAGTCAAAGTACAGAAGTACTTTTTATTGAACAAGCAGAAAAATATCTTATTGACGGAGGTTACTTGGCAATAGTTATTCCGGACGGAATATTAACAAATTCAAGCATGCAATATGTTCGCGATTACATAAGCGATACTTTTAGAATTATTGCTGTTATTTCCATGCCTCAAACAGCTTTTTCTGCGAATGGTGCAGGGGTAAAAAGTTCAGTGATGTTTTTAAAAAAGTATTCACAAACTGAAAAGAAAGTAAGAATAGAATTAAGAAATAACATTCAAAACCATTTAATTTCTAAATTAGAAGAAGGTGTTAAATTATTTAAACTTCTAAAAGATAAAAAAGACAGTATTGCGAAATTAAACAAGGAAATTAAACAGGCTGAACGAGAAAAAAATATTGAAAAAAGTGAATTATTAAACAATAAAAAACAAGAACTTACTGAAGATTTTGATGAACAAATTGAGTTTGCTAAAGAAACACTTTCTGAGTCTTATTTAGATCAGTACAAAAAGACATTAACCGATTATCCAATCTTTATGGCAATTGCTGAAGACATTGGTTATGATGCAACTGGAAAAGAAACTGGTAAAAATGAGTTATTAGAAATATCAGTAGAGCTTTCTAATTTTATTAAAGCTATGGAGGAAGGAAAAGACCATTTTTTTTAGTAAGCCCCGACTTTGATGAAAATAAAGTTTTTTTGAGAACTTGGGGCGAAATTGAAGATCGATTAGATCCATTGTTTTATTTAAATATGATGTTGTTGAATAAAAATATTATTCAAAGATCAATTTATGAAGTTAATACCTTTAAACAGCATGTTAATATGCTGCGAGGAAGATTTGGTCATAGACCTAGGAATGATCCCCGGTACTATGGGGGTAAATACCCTTTTATTCAAACCGGTAACGTGGTTAAAGCTAGTGAATCGAATTGTAAAATTGAGCATACACAAACTCTTAATGGACTTGGGCTTTCTACAAGTAGGCTGTTTGAAGAGAAAGTCTTAGTTATAACGATAGCTGCCAATATTGGGTACACAGCTATTCTTGATTATAGCGCTTGTTTTCCAGATAGCCTAGTTGCTTTGACGACAAAAGGCAAATCCATTTCTTTAGAATACTTAAATGTGTATATTAGATTTATTAGAAAATATATTGAAAACTTAGCACCTCAAGCAGCACAAAAAAATATTAACTTGAAGCAATTAAGTAAACTTCCGATAGTCGTTCCCCCCAATACCATTCAAGAAAAAATTGTTTCAATAATGAATAATGCATATTTGGTTAAAAATTCAAAAGAGAATGAGGCTCGGAAGTTATTATATAGTATAAATGATTATCTACTTGGGGAACTTGATATTCAGCTACCTAAAGAGACTAGAAATACATTAGAGGACAGGAAGTTTTTTGTTTCATTTGAAGCAATTCTGGGAGGGCGATTTGATCCCAAAAAATATTCGTTAAGATACCGAAAAATTTTTGATGCGGTACAGAATTCTTCTATATCGCACATACCCCTAAAAAATCTTGTAATAAACAGTGTTTCAGGAAATTGGGGTTTCGATGATATAACGGATGACGTTGCCCTAGTAAGATGTTTAGCACTTAGGGCGACAGAATTTGATAATAAATATAATTTGAAACTTGATAATTCGAGAGTTAAATACAGAAAATATACCCAGCATACATTAAAAAAAATAAATGTTAAACACAATGATATTCTAATTGAAAAATCCGGTGGTAGCGAAGACCAACCAGTAGGACGTGTTGCTATTATTGAAAAATCAATTTTGGGTGATACACCACTGGCTTTTAGTAATTTTATTCACAAGATTGAAATTAATACCGACAAAGCATATCCTGAGTTTGTTTTTGAGTATTTAACATTAATGCATTCTATAAAAATTACAGAATCGATGCAAACTCAGACTAATGGAATCAGAAATTTGATTATGGGTGAATATTTCTCTCAAATAATTCTTTTACCCCCAAAACCTATTCAAAGAGAAATTGTTGAAAAAATTTCACGAATAAGAGACCAAGCAAAGATGCTGGAATACGAAGCTGAGCAATTTTTGGTTAAAGCCAAAGCCACGGTAGAAAGAATACTATTGGGGGATTAAAATTCATGCGATTAACTGGGCGTATTGAATATGCGATGGACAACGTGTGTGTGTTTGCGGCGTTGCCTCAGTGATAGATTTAACTGATATTTCAATATCAGTTGCAAATATTTAAAGAGATTTAACTAAAGAGTATAGCGGTGAGGTGGCGAACTTTCTATATGATGGTAGCTTTGCTAAATATATTATTGCTGGAGGAAGGCATATATGATAAAAATATCTGGAATTATTGAACAAGCAATGGGGAAATTTAGTTGCTTGCGTGGTTTTGCTCCAATTAAAGATTTGGAAAAACTTTCAACGCCTAGTCAAAGTATTCAAAGAGACTTAATATCATCACATAGAGGAGAAATGATAGAGTTTCTTGAATCACGTGAAGGTACTTTTTTCCCTGAAGTAATACTATCTACTAATTTAGCTAATACAGAATATCCTTGGGATGAAGAAAGAGAGTTAATATGGGGGGGGGATCGAGACGAATCAGCATATGATTCATATTCAAATGAAATAACTCAAATAGCAACAGCTGTAAGCTCACGTCAAGAAATGAAGAAATGTCAAGTTGGGGCGTTAAGTTTAACTATTAGTTTTGCAAAAGCTACTACGATCCAAGACAGTATAACTGAAAAATATTCTAATAGTACATTTTCAAAATCGAGTGCATCGAAAACTTTAGTTGGTAATTTAACAATCGATGAAAATAAATTGAAAAATAAATTTATTCGCATTGACGGAAATCATAGGCTCTCTGCTGCACAGGATTTGGAGGAACAATATAATTACTATACTCCTTTTTGTTTGATTTTATTTACTAGCGCAGAGGATCAAAAAAAATTTTCCACATTATTTTTTCATAATATTAATTATAAGCAAATCCCTATTGAGAAAGAACATAATTTAAAAATAATTATTGCTAGTAATTTATATAGTGATGAAAAATTATCGGAAGAATTTGGAGATAACTATAAACTAACAAGATATATAACAAACGTTACATCAAATATAGATTTATCGCACTATGTTGAAGTATGTAACTTAGTGGGGGAACATAAATTTACATATTTTGTAGATTTAATAGATGTTTTAATAAAAGAAGGATTGATAAGTGTCGATATAAGTGAGGAGGAAATTGTTGCTTTATTTAAAGGACAAATTGGTACAGTTAATAGTGCACTTTTGCAATGCAAATGCTCTGCTAAAACTAATATAGCTGTTCTTGGTGCTTTGTCATTCTATTTATTGAAAGATGAGAAAAAGTATAGTGCATTTTTGAAATGGGTAGAAAAAAACGACATAACTTCAATTGAAAACTTAAAGATTGGAGAGGTTATAGCGATTTATGACAAAATATATGATAATATACCCAAAAAGGTTTTTCTTGCAAGATGGTATCCAGCAGCTACAGATCCAGAGTATAATAAAGCAGGTTGCCGTCTAGAAGCTATTAAAGAAGTAGTTGAAAATGAATTTGACTTAAAGTTAATTGATATAGGAACACAGGAGGGAGGAACTTTTTCAATACGAGATACTATGTATTCTGAATTAAGTTCAGCCGATATATTTATTGCTGATTTAACTGGTGCACGCCATAACGTTATGGTTGAAGTTGGATATGCATTAAGGCATCTTACTGAAGGTAAAATGCTTTTTTATTTTCAACCGACAGATCAATATGCGATTCCGCCATTTGATATTAATGGATTTAGATATGAAAAAATAGAGGATTCTGCCAACATAAAAGAAGTTATTCCTAAGCATATTTCAGCGATATTAGAAGAAGCTTCAGTGGGCAATTTATAGTACCAAATTATAACCCGGTTAACTCCCGGTTCTGCAAGCGGGAGTGAGGTTTGTATCGATTCAGTGGGAGGGTACCATACTGAATCGATATCACGTAAAGTTGATGATGGTTGCAATTATGTTCAAACTACTATGCATAACTATAAAATGTAGACATATCATTATTTTGTTTAAAACATTTTAAGATTATTATGAAGGGCGGCTTTTCTTTATGGCTAAGTATCGCTATGCGCTTGGACAGAGGAAAAGCTTCAAAAGTATATTGACATGGCCTCCGAAAACCGAGTCGGATTTTTGTAGAACATAACGCCGACAATAATGCGTAACCAAGCGTAATAACTAAACCTGCTGAACGCCGAATAAGAATACCACCTTTTTGTTTACAAGGAAACAAAAAGGTGGTATTCTTATATTGTTTCCGTGGAAACCAAGAAAAGAGGAGGATCGTCATGGGTGAAAAAGATAAAATCTTGAGAGAGCTTACTCGGATACAAGAGCGCACCGATGTGCTTGAGCATCATAAAGAAAGCGTTTTTGAAGGAATTACCCTGGCAGAGGCCCATTGCATTGATAAAATCGGCTCGCTGGACTGCGTCAATGTGACCAAGCTGGCCGCAGAAATGGGTATGACCAAGGGGGCTATCAGTAAGATCAGCAAGAAACTGCTAAGCAAAAATCTGGTGGGCAATTACCAAAAACCGGAGAATAATAAAGAGGTTTATTTTTGCTTAACAGAGCAAGGGGAAGAAGTATATCAAGAACATAAAAAATGCCATCATAAAGCGGCGCAAACTAAGCTGGCTGTGTTAGCCCGCTATAATGAGACCGAGCAGGCAGCGATCTTACGCTTTTTGGAGGATATTAACGCGCTTTACAATGAAAAATTGAAACATGAGCAGTAGGCTTTAAGGAGGGGTTGAATTTGCAGCGAAACTATGTGTACGTGGCGGCGCTGGGGCATTTTTTCTGTGATATTGGTATGGGAGCGCTGCCGGCGGTATTGCCTGTTTTCATTGAGACGTATAATATGGACTACCAGTCGGTAGCCGGTCTGATGTTTGCGTCGTGCTTCTTATCTTCGGTTGTACAGCCGCTGTTTGGTTGGCTGGCAGACCGTTCGTCGAAAAGCTGGCTCATGGCGTTAGGGATTTTCTTGTCCGGTGGAGCCATGGGACTGGCTGGAGTATTTGAAAACTATTGGGCTATTTTTGCAGTGGTGACGGTGAGCGGAATCGGCAGCGCAATCTTTCATCCGGAGGCGGCGAGAATGGTGCATAAGCTGGCCGGGGAAAAACGGGGCACAGCCTTGAGTATTTTTTCCGTAGGGGGAAACGGCGGTTTTGCGGCGGGACCTGTTGTGGCTGTGGCTGCGATTGCCGCTTTTGGGCTGCAAGGGATGGCCGTCTTTGGGGTGTTGGCCGTATTCATGGCTGTGGTACTGCTGGTTATGGTTCCAAAGATGAAAGCGAACGCAGTGGAGCCGGCACATACTTCTGCTGCGTCTAGCGAGAAGGGGAACCATCCTGGCAGCGCGGTGAACGATTGGGCTTCTTTTGGACGCTTAACGTTATTGATTGTCTTTAGCTCTATTGTGATTTGCGGTTTGAGAAGCTTTATTCCTCTCTATCTGGTGGGGGTTTCCGGATTCTCCACAGCGGAAGCCGGGTCTGCGCTGACATTGCTCTTTATGTTTGGCGTGGTCACAACTCTGGTTGGGGGCGTGCTGGCGGATAGAATTGGCTATTTGAAAGTGGTGCAGATCAGCTATGTCTTGCTGGTGCCAATGGTGGGGCTTTTATCGCAAGCGACTAATATGCTTGCCTGCTATGCTTTGATGATTCCTATCGGCTTTGCCATGTTTGCGCCATTTAGTTCCATGGTTGTACTGGGGCAGAGTTATTTGGCCCGCAGTATAGGCTTTGCATCAGGGGTAACCCTGGGGCTTACTTTTAGCGTGGGAGGCATGTTCGTTCCCTTACTCGGTTCTTTTGCCGATCGGCATGGACTTCCTATAATGATGGAGCTTCTTACTGTTGTTGCAGCGTGTGCGGCTCTTTGCGCGTTCTTCTTGCCTCGGCCTGCGTCGGCAAAGGCAAAAACGAAAGCGGTTCCGGTGAAAGCGCTCTAGGGTTCATGGGAGTCTAACAACCAGATTGAAAATAGCTTACAGCTATTTTTTCAAGTATTATTACCGCATTATAAATGAAAAAACCGCTCGTCGATGGTATTCTTAAAATAGAGTATCATGAAGAGCGGTTTTTTGTTTCTCCCCAACGGTAACAGGAGAGCCATATTGCTTAGGGTTTAAGTCTTTCGTTAAGCGCATCCTTTATTTAAAGAAAACAGGGGGACTCTATGCTTCAAGAACATCAGACGAAAGCAAGTTTGCTGGAAGTATGTTTGGTCTTTTTGCGTTTAGGGACATTGTCTTTTGGCGGTCCGGCCGCGCATATTGCGATGATGGAAAATGAATTTGTACAGAAACGACAATGGTTGGAGCGAGGCAAGTTTCTTGAATTAGTAGGCGCTTCCAATTTAATTCCGGGGCCTACCTCAACGGAATTGGCTATTTATATCGGCTATTTAAAGGCAGGCTGGCCGGGGTTAATTGGCGCGGGCGTTTTTTTCATTCTGCCTGCGATGTTAATCGTTTTGTTTTTAGCGCACATTTATGTATTGTATGGAGAATTACCGCAAGTATCCTTCGCTCTTTACGGCGTAAAGCCTGTGATTGTAGCCATCATCGCCCAAGCCATCTGGAATTTGGGGAAAACGGCAGTTAAAGACGTTCCTAGCGGCTTGATCGGCGGCATGGCTCTGGGGCTCTCTTTTTTTGTTGTTAATCCGTTATTTCTTCTGATGCTGAGCGGCGTGGCGATGATCGCGATAAAAAGAGCGCACAAGATAAAAATGAATGTGTTTTTTGCACCTTTTCTTGCGCTTGTGGATGTGACAAAAAACGAAGCCGTGCAGGCTGCTGCTGGCGCCAAACTTTCTTTAGCAGCGTTGTTCGTTACGTTTTTTAAAATCGGAGCTGTTTTGTATGGCAGCGGCTATGTTTTGCTGGCCTTTTTATGGACGGACTTTGTGCAAAATTACCAAGTGCTTACTTCTCAGCAACTGTTGGATGCCGTGGCGATTGGCCAAGTTACCCCTGGGCCGGTATTTACAACAGCAACCTTTATTGGCTATGTGATTGCCGGGATTCCGGGCGCGATCGTTGCGACGATTGCCATTTTTTTACCGTCTTTTGTCTTTGTGCCTGTTATAAGTATTTTTTTAAGCAAAATCAAAAATTCAGCCATAGCATCGGACTTTCTTGCCGGTGTCATTGTGGCTTCCCTTGCCCTTATGGCTTCGGTAACCTGGACACTGGCGATGTCTTCAGTGATTGACTGGCTGACGGCGCTGCTTGCGATGCTCTCTTGTATTGCTATTTTTAAGTATCGCGTAAATACTACCTGGCTTATATTTGGTGGCGGCGCAATCGGCATAGTTCAGTTTTTGTTTTGATTTATGCGCTCATAGAAGAAATATAGAAAAACAGCAGGAATTTTGAGGGCAAAATTGTATAATGAGATTAAGCGTATCCGGGAAAACGAAGAGAAGTGAGACTGTAGAAGCTATTGAAGGGAGAGAAAACAATGCGTTTTATGAAAAACTTTTGTTTCTTAGCAGTAATGGCTTGGGGTCTTTGGGGGTTGGCCGCTTCGGCAGCCGCAATGACTTTTTCTGCTGACCTATATAGTTCGGACGGGCATAATGGAAAAATTTACATGGATGCCGATAAAATAAGAGTGGAAACCAAGGAAATGATTAGCATTACGCGCCTGGATAAGAAGCTGATTTGGCTGCTGATGCCTGAAGAGAAGATGTATATGGAACAAGTGCTGCAGTCCGCCGCTATGAATCAAAAGCATCTTCCGGCGAATGATTCTGGAGCCAACGACGTCGAACGGGAATTTATTCTTCGTGAAACCATCAATGGGTATGGCGCCGACAAATACAAAATAACCATAAACAAGCAAAGTTCGTACTATGAATGGGTTTCGAGTGATCCCGGCATAACGATGGCGGTAAAAACAGCTGCGATTGACGGCAGTTGGTGGACTGAATATCGCAATATTAGCCTTGGTAATTTGAATCCATCCCTGTTCGAAGTTCCTGCAGATTACACTAAAATGAGCATGTCTGGGATGGGCGGGTTTATACCGAGGGAGTAAGCGGGATCAGAAAGTAGAAGGCCAGGATGTATGGTGCCTAATTTATACATCCTGGCCTTAATTATTCGCAGTATTTACTTATGGCAGTTGGCCTTTCACATCCCCAGTTTGCTGTCGCAGAGGGATTTTGAGGGCTGCTTAGAGAGTGCGTTCTAGTTCAAGTCTCCGTCTTTATAGTAACGAGTGCCTTTGAGCGCGATTTCCAAGGCCAGGCCGGAATCGGTCATTTGGTACATCCAGATGCCCTCAGAGACGCTGGCGGCTCCCTCAAAAGACCCGCCGGAAACACTGTCGGTAGCGGCGGCGGTAGCTTGGCCGCCGAAGTCCCAACCCTTGTTGACAAAGCGGTTTAAAGCGTCCTGGGTATCAAAAACAAAGATCACGTTATACTTGGTTACGCCGATACCTAAGCCGACTTGCCCTTCGGCCATTTTCATGAATGTTTCCGCGCCGTTTTGGTTATTGACGGCAATTCCTTTACCGCGGCTACTGCCTAAAACTAAAATCTTGATGCCGGTATTTTGGAAGACGGCGTAGCCGGCAGCGTTTTCAACCGCTTCGCGGGCGGAAGGGCGGCTGTCGTAGAGTCGATTTAGCGCGGTTGAGGCCATATTGCGCACGTTTTGGCGTTTCTCCTCTTTGGTAGCGGCTTCGGCCGAAGAAAGAGAACCTAGGAACAGGCAAACAAGGGCGATACAACTGAGACGCATAATGATGGATTTGGACAAAATGAAAACCTCCTTGAAATAAAGTGCTAAACAAAAGCCAAAGATCGTTCAGATGTGAACTCACTTGGATATTCAGTTCTCGATCTATAAGGAATAATCCTGTTTTTAGTTGAAAGTCATTTGAACAATAAAAAATAGCTTTGAACTTTCTTAGAAAACATGTAAAATGGTTTTAGTGTGCTATTAACATTGTTGCTGGAGATGCACAAAATGGATGATAAATGGAGCGAATTTATGGGATTTCCTTCGTGCCGGCCAGATATTTGGGAAGAATTGCGCCAAGGCGAGGCAAAGCTGCGGCGGCTGGCTTTTTATGATAATTTGACAGGTCTGCCCAATCGTACGTATTTGCTGCATTTGCTGGAAGAAATGGCAGCTTCTTGTCAGGGGGCGGTCATTTCCATTGACTTGAATAATTTTCAGACGGTGAACGATTCCATGGGAGAAGACTGCGGCGATATGTTGCTGCAGCAGGTTGCCGGACGTCTGCGTGAATCCTTGGATGAAAGCTGCGTGCTGGCGCGTACTTCTAGCGATGAATTTGTAGCGGTTTGCCCGGCAATGACGCCGGAGCGCTTGAATATTTCCGGCTGGGTAGGAAATATGGCGGAAATGTTTCGAGATCCATTTGTTGTTAAAGAACAATCTTGTCATTTGAGTGCAAGCTTTGGCGTAGCCACGTATCCTAAACATGGCACCTCGGCTACGCAGGTTATGCAACATGCTAATGTGGCTCTTTATGAAGTGAAAAAGCGGGGCAAGAAGGGCTGGGTCCTTTTTGAACCTTCGATGAAACAGCGTCTGCAAAGAAAGACGACGCTGGAGCAGAACTTGTATCAGGCGTTGAAGAATGAGGAATTCTTTTTGGAGTATCAGCCTGTAGTGGATCCTCATACGCGAGAAGTTATCCAATTAGAAGCTTTGGTGCGATGGCACCGCTTGAAAGAAGGCATTATTTCGCCGGGGGATTTTATTCCGCTGGCGGAGGAAAATGGGCTGATTGAAGCCATCGGTCTGTGGGTACTGGAAGAGGCTTGCGCCTATGCTGTAGAATTGCGGAAAGCTACGGGACGCAATCTGCGCATGGCAGTTAACGTATCGGCCAAGCAAATTGAACAAGCAGGCTTTGTCTGCCAGGTGTTAGATGTGTTGGAACAGACGGGGCTGCCGCCGTCTGCGCTGGAATTGGAAATTACGGAAAGCTTACTGATCGCTTCTTTTGATAAGGCTGTAAAGGTCTTGCATGAGCTGGGCGACGCAGGGGTGAGGTTTTCTTTGGATGATTTCGGTACCGGCTATTCTTCTTTAACGTATTTAACGAAGCTTCCTATTCATACGGTGAAGCTGGATAAAACCTTCATTCAGGACATTCAAAACGATCCGGTGTTTGAAGCCGTTGTGCGCAGTGTGATTGAGATGTCTCATCATCTATCGCTGCGGGTTGTGGCGGAAGGCGTTGAATCAAGAGAACAGTTCCGTCATTTGTGCAAACTGAATTGCGATTATCTGCAGGGCTATTGGTTCAGTCCGCCTTTGCCGCAAGGCAAAATACGCAGATTCTTGGATTTGTGGACGGCTCAGCGGCTCTGTCATTTGTGGTTTGTAGAGGAGTCGCCTGGATCTTCATGATTTTCAATAAAAAAGCTGTACGCCTGAGGCGGCAGCTTTTTTTATTAAATTCTGCCGAATATTCAAGAATGTTTGTTGTCAATATCAAAAACACAAGGTAAACTAAGTATACAAGAAAAACGGAAACGTCCGTTATTGGGTCGTTTCGTGAAGAGTGGAGGCAAAAAGATGGAACAATGGCAAAAAAGCTTGGCAGCAGGGGAATCGCAATTGGTGGAAGATCGGCGGGATGTGCACCGGTATGCTGAAACCGGCTGGACGGAATACCGGACAGCGGCAAAAGTGGCGGAACGGTTGGAACAGCTAGGGTATGCGCTGACCGTAGGGAAAGACGCCTTGCGCGACGAGGATCGCATGGGGGTTCCCAAGGCGGAGGTCTTGGCAGAGCAGGAGGCGCGGGCCTTGCAACAGGGAACGCCGGAAAAATGGTTGGACCGGATGCGCGGCGGTTTTACGGCGCTGTGGGCGGATCTGGATTGCGGCGAGGGGCCGTTGGTAGCGTTGCGTTTTGATTTGGACGCCAATGATTGTGTGGAAAGCGCAGAGGCGGCGCATCGGCCGCATGCAGCCGGCTTTGCTTCGGTGCAGGCGGGTGCCATGCATGCTTGCGGCCATGACGGCCATGTAGCGGTTGGCTTGGCGGTAGCAGCGGCTCTGGCTGCGCAGCGCAGCCAGTTGCGCGGTAAAATCAGGCTGATTTTCCAGCCGGCCGAAGAAGGCGTGCGCGGAGCTAAGGCGATGGTCAGCGCCGGTGCGGTAGAAAAGGTGGATTACCTTTTAGGCGCACATATTGGCTTTAAAGCGACTCGAACGGGCCAAGTTATTTGCGGTACCGATAATTTTTTGGCGACTACAAAGATGGATGTTACGTACACGGGTGTGTCTTCGCATGCCGGCGCGTTTCCGGAGCAGGGAAAAAACGCCTTGTTGGCGGCTTGCTCAGCGGCATTGAATCTTCATGCCATTTCGCGTCATGGCGGCGGCGCTACGCGTATTACCGTAGGCACGCTTCAGGCGGGGCAGGGGCGTAATGTGATTCCGCCAAACGCTTTTTTTCAGTTGGAAACGCGAGGCGCTACGAGCGAGCTGGATGAGTACATGCAGGGCGAAGCGCGGCGTATTATTGAAGCGGCGGCTGCCATGTGGGATGTCTCGTATCAGATTGACGTGGTGGGAGGCACTAAAGGCGGTGAAAGCGATACGGCGGTCATTGCCCAAGTGGAAGCTGCAGCCAACGTTATTCCTTTCTTCACGGAAATTGAAACACGCGTTGATTTTGGAGCATCCGAGGATTTTGCCTATCTTTTAAGCGCTGTACAAGAGCAGGGCGGCAAAGGGTGCTATACAATGTTTGGCGCGAAGTTGGCGGCGGGACATCATAATGGGCATTTTGATTTTGACGAGGCGGTACTGGCTCCGGCGGCGGAACTGCTGGTTCGCAGTACGTTGCGACTCTTAGCGTCTGAATAAATTTGCTCTTCAAAAATAAAAAAAGCACTAGGTAAACGAAGCTCTTTGTGATATTATATATTTGGATGTTATTTCAACTTTCTGTATGGTGAGGAGGAAGACAAATGGCTTACAAAATTAGCGATGCTTGCATTCAGTGTGGTGCTTGCGAGTCCACTTGCCCGGTTGGAGCTATCTCCCAAGGCGACACTCAGTTTGTAATCGATGCAGGTTCCTGTATTGATTGCGGCGCTTGTGCTGCTAGCTGTCCGGTTAGCGCCATCAGCCCCGAATAAGGTTTACTTACAAAAAAGCCTGCCCTTTAAGGGCGGGCTTTTTTTATAAGTTTGATTGACTTTTTGATAAATAAAAGTCAAAAAGTCTAAAAAGTACTTGTGCTGTGAAAATCCCTTTGCTACAATAAGATTAAAAGATGCCCAGAGGAGGGATTTTCTATGAATCAAGAACAATATCAACCGCAAGCGTTGGAAGGCATACAAACGGCGCAGCAGATTGCCGCTGTGCAGTATCATCAGGAATTGACCGGCAAGCATTTGCTGGTAGCGCTTTTGCGGGAAAGCGAGACGCGGTGGCAGCGTTTTTGGGAGGCCTTAGGCTTGGAGCGCAGCCGTCTTTTGCAAGAAGCGGAAGCGTTGTTGAATTCCCAGCCCCAGGTACGGGGCCAGGAGGGGCAGCTGCGTCCCAGTACGGCCTTTGTTCGCATTATGGCGGTGGCGGAACGGTTGGCCAAAGAAGAGAAACAATTGGTAGCGCCGCTGCATTTGCTGCTGGCTTTGGCGGACGATGGCGAGCAAGAGGTGGTGGCCTTATTTCGCAAGCATGGCCTGAGTCGGTCAAAACTGCGTCAGAGTTGGCCCCAAGAAACAGCCGCTGATGAGGCGCAGGAAATGTTGGCTCGCTATGGACGGGATTTAACGGCGGCCGCTAAAGAAGGAAAGTTGGACCCTGTAATCGGCCGGGATGAAGAAATTCGCCGTACCATTGAGATTCTCAGCAGGCGCAGCAAGAACAACCCGGTTCTTATTGGCGAACCAGGCGTCGGGAAAACGGCCATTGTGGAGGGCTTGGCCCGCCGTATCGTAGCCGGTGATGTGCCGGAGTCCCTCAAGGAGAAGATGCTGTACTCTCTGGACTTGGGAGCGCTTCTCGCAGGCGCTAAATTCCGGGGTGAGTTTGAAGAGCGCCTGAAAAATGTCTTAAAAACAGTAGCGCAGTCCGAGGGCGCCATGCTGCTTTTTATTGACGAGCTGCATACTGTAGTTGGCGCTGGAGCCGCGGAAGGAGCCATGGATGCAGGTAATTTGCTGAAGCCTCTTTTGGCGCGCGGTGAGCTGCGCTGTATCGGCGCTACTACCTTGGGCGAATACCGTAAGCACATCGAAAAGGATGCCGCCTTAGAACGGCGTTTTCAGCCGGTGCTGGTGGCGCCGCCGTCGGTGGAAGATACCGTTTCCATTCTGCGGGGACTGAAGGATCGTTACGAGGTGCATCATGGCGTGCGGATTACGGATGCGGCTTTAGTGGCGGCAGCGACCTTGTCGGACCGCTATATCAGCGACCGTTTTTTACCGGACAAGGCCATCGACTTGATGGATGAAGCGGCTGCTAAGCTGCGGACGGAAATCGATTCCATGCCTAGTGAGCTGGACGAAATTATGCGGCGGCTGATGCAACTGGAAATCGAAGAGAAGGCGTTAGCCAAAGAAGAGACTCCGTCGGTTGCAGAGAAGCTTCAGCAATTGCGGACGGAAGTGGCGCGGCTGCGTGAACAGGAGGCTGCGCTGCGGCAGCGCTGGGATGCCGAGAAAAAAGAAATTTTCGCCCAGCGTAATTTGAAGAAAGAAATGGAAACCTTGCGGGCGCAGATGGAGGAAGCTGAGCGCGCCTATGATTTGAACCGCTTGGCGGAGCTTAAGTATGGCCGGCTGCCGGAACTGGAAAAGCAGATGGCGGCTAAAGAGCGCGGTGAAGCAACTGAAGGGCGACTTTTAAAAGAAGAAGTCGGCGAAGAGGATATTGCAAAGGTGGTCAGCCGCTGGACGGGAATTCCGGTGAATCGCATGCTGGCGGGAGAACGGGAAAAGCTGGCCCATTTGGAAGATATTTTGCATCAGCGCGTTGTGGGGCAGAACGAGGCCGTTGATGCCGTAAGCGAAGCTATTTTGCGCGCTCGGGCGGGGATTAAGGATCCGAACCGCCCTGTAGGGTCTTTCCTCTTTTTGGGGCCGACCGGGGTGGGCAAGACCGAGCTGGCGAGAACGCTGGCGGAAGTGCTTTTTGATGATGAACGCAGCATGATTCGTCTCGATATGTCTGAGTACATGGAGAAACATTCTGTGGCCCGGCTCATTGGAGCGCCTCCTGGTTATGTGGGCCATGAAGAAGGCGGTCAGCTGACTGAAGCGGTCCGTCGCAAGCCGTATAGCGTGCTTTTGTTGGACGAAGTGGAAAAAGCGCATCCTGACGTGTTCAATGTGCTGTTGCAGATTTTGGACGATGGGCGTCTTACGGACAGCAAAGGCCGGACAGTAGACTTTAAAAACACGATTATTATTATGACCTCCAATCTTGGCTCGGCTGATATTTTGCAGCACGGTGAAAAGGCGCGCGATGAAGTATTGCAACTGTTAAAAAGCTATTTTAGACCGGAGTTCCTCAATCGTATTGATGATGTAGTGGTCTTCCATGCGTTGGAGGCGGAGCAGGTACGACAAATTGCCGCTATCCTGTTAGCACGGCTGGCTGCGCGGCTGGAAAGCCAGCTGCAGCTTCGCTTAGAATGGGATGAAGACGTTCTGGCCTGGTTGGCGGAAGAAGGCTTTGATCCTCAATTTGGCGCTAGACCGCTAAAACGGCAAATCAGCCGCAGTGTGGAAACGGCTTTGAGCCGGCGCATTGTAGCGGGAGACATTGCCGAGGGCGATCATTTGCGCATGAGCCGGGCTGGAAATCAAATTATGTTTACTAAAGTGGATTGAGTACACGTGCTAATTAAGTGAAAACAGCAGTCTCGGCGGTTAAAGCTGAGACTGCTGTTTTCTTTTGTCTTTTTTAGAAAACTAAGCGTTGTCAGTTGGTGTAATGTTGTAAAAATGAATTGACAAAATAGAACGGTTGGAATAAAATTGCAATAATTATTGTATACAAAAAGCAAAGAAAAAGGAAGTGGAGCAATGACAAAAACACGCTGGTGGTTTGCATGGCTGATGTTTCTTGTTAGCTTTGTGTCCTATATGGACCGAGTTAACTTTTCTGTGGCCACACCGGAAATTATGAAGGAGTTTGGGTATGGAAAAATGGAGATCGGCTGGCTCCAGACCGCTTTTTTCGCTGGCTATGCTTTGATGCAGATTCCAGGGGGCATGCTGGCGGAATACTTTGGGCATCGCCGCGTTGTGTCCGGTTCGGTGATGTGGTGGTCGGTGTTTACTGCTTTGACGGCGGTGCCGTCTTCTTTCGCTGGTTTGGCGACGGTTCGCTGTCTCTTCGGCATGGGCGAAGGGCCGGTGTATCCGGCGTTTAACAATTTCATTGGCCGGTGGTTTCCTTCGGGGGAAAAAGCCAGGGCTTCTTCATTTCTCTTGAGCGGTTCTTTTATTGGCCCTGTGTTTGGACCGGCTATTACGGTGGCCTTGATGCTGGCTTTGGGCTGGCGGTCGGTATTCTTCATCTTTGGCGTTGTCGGCGTTCTTGTGGCTTTCCTTTGGTATCGTTATGTGAAAGAAAAGCCAGAGCAAAGTCCTTTGGTTAATACGGCGGAGAAGGAATATATTGAAGCGGGCGCTGTGGCTGGCGGCAAGAAAATGGCTCCTTGGAGCGCTTTTATGCGTTCCCGTCAGTTTTGGGCCATTGGGATTCAATATTTTATTACGGACTACATTATGTTTGTTTTCTTGGCATGGCTGCCTCTGTATTTGATGGAGGCGCAGAAATTTTCTCTGCAAAAAATGGGCTGGGCGGCGGCCTTGCCTTGGGCCATGCTTTGCGGCTTGACGTTCCTGGCGGGCTACATCAGTGACCGTATGGTTGCTGCTGGGGTTTCCAAAAATAAGGCCAGGACTGTTTTCGGCATTGCAGGTCTGCTGGTGTGCTGTGTAACCTTGTATTTTGCAGCTACTGCCGGCGAGCCGTGGCAGAACGTGCTTTGGCTGACCGTTTCTTTGGGATCGTTGGGCTTTACCTTTAATGCCTCTTGGGCGGCTTGTCATGATATTGGCGGCGCCTATGCCGGTTCGGTTGCCGGCTGGATGAACTTCTGGGGTAATGTTGGCGGCGTCTTGGCGCCGATTGTGACGGCTTGGATTGCGACAACCTATGGCTGGCAAGCGGCTATTACTTTCACGTCCTTAACGGCGCTGATTGGCGTTGCTGCTTGGGTTATGGTTAAGCCAGATCAAAGCATTCAAAATATTGCAGAAAAGCAGGCTGGGTAAATTTTAGCAGGAAATGTCCGGAACAGCGGCGAATACGAAAAATAATAAAACCAGAACCGCTGCATTCATACGATAGGAATAAAGGTTGGCGGGAGGAGCCGGAGCGATATGCTTCCGGCTTTCCGGCGCTTATCCGGCGGGGGAACCTGCTTGGTGCGGCTGGGAAACTAAAGGAGGCTCTTAGTATTATGGAAAAAACATTTACCTTTGGACTGGGCGATCAACAGGTGCAGGTCCAGGTGCCGGCGCAGCAGGTCTTGCATGTCATTGAAGGCAAGGCCGCTCCGGCGATTACGGATGTCAATGCGGCAGTGCAGGAAGCATTGCGCAATCCGATTGATTCGCCGCCGCTTAAAGAAGTGGTCAAATCGGGTGAAAAAGTAGCTGTTATTGTCAGCGACGTCACGCGTGCTTGGACGAAATTTGACCAATTTTTACCGACTTTGTTGAACGAACTGAACGAGGCTGGCGTGCCGGACGCGGATATTGACATTGTGGTTGCTCTGGGCAGCCATCGCCCGCATACGCCGGAAGAAGACCGCAGTGTTTGCGGCGAGGAAGTTTGCCGGCGTGTTCGTATTCATCAGCATGAAGCGAGCGACTCAGAAAAGCTTACTTATATGGGGACGACGAGCCGCGGCGTTAAAGCATATATGAACAAGCTGGTTGCAGCTGCGGACAAGGTGATTTTGACCGGCGGCATCGTATACCATCTAATGGCCGGCTTTGGCGGCGGACGCAAATCGGTTATGCCTGGCGTCAGCAGTTGGGAAGCTATCCAAAGCAATCACTGCATCGCCTTGAACGAAGTAGTGGGCAAGGGGATCAGCCCGGACTGCGTGTCCGGCAAGCTGGAAGGAAACCCTATGCACCTGGATATGGAAGAACATGCAGAATTGTTGAAACCCGCCTTTTTGCTTAACGCTGTGTTTACGCCGGAAGGGAAATTTGCCCGCTTTGTAGCTGGAAACTGGCGCAGTGCTTGGCGTGAAGGAACCAAAACGGTGGAAGAAATCTTTGGGATTCCGATTGAGGCTAAAGCGGACTTGGTATTGGCTTCCGCCGGCGGTTATCCTAAAGATATCAACCTTTACCAAGGCTCTAAAACGATCGATAATGCATTCATGGCGGTAAAACCGGGCGGCGTTATCATTTGCTTCTTGGAGTGCCGCGATATTACGGAACCTCCGGAATTCAGCGGCTGGTTCAAGCATAAAGATCTTCATGAGTTTGAGCTGGCTTTGCGGGAGCGTTTTACCATTCCTGGTTATGTGGCGTTCAAGCTGGCTAACATTGCGAAACAGGTTTCCTTGATTATCGTGACGCATCCGAACAATGTGGATTTCATGAACAATGCCGGCGGCATTATTCCGGCGACAAGCGCGGCAGAAGCTATGGCCATTGCGAAGGAAAAAATTGGTCGTGACGACTTTACGGTTACGGTGATGGAACATGGGGCCAATACGGTGCCGGTTCTGAAAAAATAAGCGGACCTTCAAGAGGTGGGGGAACCTTGTATAGCAAGGTTCCCCCACTTTTTTTCTATAACAGAATTTATAAGTTTTTACGGCTGAAAAATCTAGGGATATCAAGGGCTAGGAGCTTCTGCATAAACGGCGGCATAACTGTAACCGTATCCGCCTTAGCCAGCTTTTTCGTCCTGCGGACCGTCTTGCTCCAATAAAAGTCCCAAATACAATCACGGCCACAGTAGCCTCAGTCGTTCCCTCGCTTTACTCACTCTACTCCTCGTTCATTTTTGACCGTAGCTTTTAGCGTGCAAGAGGGCAGGAAAGTCTAAGTGAAATCGCGAATGATACTGCAAAGGAGGGGTGCGTATGAAACGGGATGAAATGGAGTTATCCAACGCCAGGCTGCTGGCGTTATTGCAAGAAACAGGGGCGGCCGATCTGGCTGTCTTGCGGGAATATAATCTGCCCGAAGCTCCGGAAGCACTGCCGGAAGAGTTGGTGGCGGCCATTTTGCAGCATGGCAGTCATGATGTGAAACGGCATTTTTCAGGCATGCCTTCGTATTTGCAATTAGTTCGGGACGTAGCCAAGACGCTGCAAATTTCCTGGGCGGAAGAAGAAACAGAGGCTGAACTAGAACAGCGCATTTATCTGCAGGTCTTTCATCAGGCGGTAGAACAATTATCCTTGGATGAAAAGGAGCCTTTGCGGCAGCTGCTGGCGAAGGAAGGCGCTAACGCAGAGGATGTGGAACGGCTGTTTTTAGAAGGGACTTTGCGGCATTTCTTGCCGGCAGTAGGGTATTTGGTGAGCTGGAATGTGGCTCGCCTTGTAGCGACTGCTTTTGCTCGCGAGGCTGGCGCCGGTCTGCTGGGAGAGGGCGTGGCGGCAGCTTGGCTTGGTCCTTTGGGGTTGGCGCTGGGCGCTTTGGTAGTTGGCTGGGATTTGGCGGGACCGGCTTACCGCAAAACCATACCGACGGTGGTGCAAATTGCTTATTTGCGTGAAAAAGCGCGCCGTGGGAAAGAAGCAGGAAAAGGGGAGCGTGTAAAACAGCATGAAAAAGAGTCAGATTGACTATACTTTATATTTAGTAACGGATCGCAGTTTTTTGCAGGGGAGAACTTTAGCGGCTTGTGTGGAGGAAGCTTGCCGGAATGGCGCGACCTTGGTGCAATTGAGAGAAAAAGATGCCTCAAGCCGATTTTTCTACGAAGAAGCCTTGGCGGTGCGGGAAGTGACTCGAAAGCTGGAGGTTCCTTTAATTATCAATGACCGTTTGGATATTGCCCTGGCTGTTGGCGCAGATGGCCTGCATGTGGGGCAGGAAGATTTGCCCTTGTCCATTGCCCGGCGCCAATTGGGGCAAGAAGCCCTTATTGGCGTGTCGGTGCACTCGGTGGCGGAAGCGGTCGTTGCGCAAGAAGGCGGGGCTGACTATGTAGGCATTGGAAGTTTGTTTCCAACGTCCACTAAAAAAGACGTACAGCAATTGTCGTGGGCGGACGTGCAGGCCATAAGAGAGGTATTGCGTATTCCCGCTGTTGGCATTGGAGGCATTGCTGCAGGCAACTTGCAGGAAGTTCGTCAAAGCGGCTTAGCTGGAGCGGCTGTGGTATCCGCTATTTTGGGAGCAGAGGATATTGGCGGCGCGGCTCGCAAGCTGCGGCAGATTTGGGAACAGGGTCATACGAAAAAATAAAGAGAAATGATTGCCAGAAAGTCAGGAGGTGGCGGCTTGCAGCGGTACAGCGGTTCGACGATCCGCGCACCACGAAGAACCGGGCATTTCTTTGGCTTTCTTTTTTAGACTAGCCGCAAGTTCGGAAATTTCCAGATAGTTGCCGAAGGTTTCCTGCTGATTATGAACTACCGCGATGGATAAACTCATGAGGGGGAATACTTCTTCTTCTCCTTTGCGGTTGAGGACGCGTATATGTTGTTGCTGCAGGTCTTCCGGCAGGTAGAGTGAATTGACCTCCTGGTCGAATTGACAGCAGATGGTCTGGCAGAGAGAAAGCGCATTTTCCTGAGTCGTAATGATGACGAAATCGTCGCCGCCGATGTGTCCGAGGAAATCGCGGCTTGAAGAGGCGCAATGCTCGGCCAAACAGGAGCTGAGGAGGCGGGCGGTGTGCAAAAGAGCCTGGTCGCCTCGTTCAAAGCCGTATTTGTCATTGAAGGCTTTGAAATTATCCAAATCAATATAGAGAACGGCAAAGGCGTTCTTTTCTGCAATGAGGTTTTTTAGGCGTTCTTCAATGATTAGATTTCCTGGCAGCCCTGTGAGCGGATTGGCGTTGAAGGCGCGGCGAATTTGCAAGTTGGTGACATTTTTCAGCAAATGAATGATGGATACCACGCCGTGCAGCGCGCCGTCTTTGACGACAATAATCAGGTCGTAAAGATGGTCGGCATGGCGGCTCATGGCGATTTGGGAAACGGCTTCTAATGGCAGATCGGCACTGACTACAAGCGGTTGGCGATCCATAATGCGTTCCACCGGGCGCTGGTAGTAAAGAGAAATACCGAACTGGGTGCCGAGCTGCGAATATAGGCGGTTTTTCATCAATAGACCTTGGGGTGTTTCGTTTTCGGTGATCACAATGCCTGGGATGGTTTCGTCGTGGAGGTAGTCTTCCAGGTCGCAAACAAGCGTGGCGGCGCTGACGCTCGGGCAATATTGGGCAATATCGCCAATGGTAAGGCCGAAGGTTTTCGAAAGGGTTTGTTCCTGATGCCGCTGAGCTTGGAGAACCTGGATCGCTTGGGGGCATTCTGGCGCTAACGGGGGCGGCGGAGTTGCTGGACGAGCCAGAAAAAATCCTTGGCCGTAGTCTACGCCTAGGCGAATGATCTCTGCCAGCTCCGCAGACGTTTCAATGCCTTCGGCAATCAACTTTGCATGGATGGCATGGCCGCAATCGACAAGCGCTGATAACAGGGCTTTTTTTAAATTGCTTTCTTGTATGTTTTGAATGAGCGAACGATCAATTTTTATATATTCAGGCTGCAATTCGGCAATGGCCTGCAGGCTGGAATAGCCGGCGCCGGCATCATCAATGGCAATAGTGAACTGATGATGCCGACAGCGGGAGATGGAAGCGCGAAAAAGGTCAAAGTCTTGAATGGCGGTGCGTTCTGTTAATTCAAAGACAATATGCGCCGGCCCTAGCTGTTGCTGGCGCAAACGATTTAGAAATGCGGAAAAATTTCTAGCATGTTTTCCCAGCGTAACAGGATTTACATTGAGAAAGAGCAGACCGTCCAGCTGATGCACGGCGGCATTTTCCAAGGCCTGGTCGAGGCATAAATCCTCCAGCTGTGTTAGCAGAGATTCTGTGTTAGCCGCTTGAAATAGTGACACAGGCGAATGCAAGGGGCTGTCAAGAGGACCGCGGCTGAGCGCTTCATAGCCGATAATACTGCCGGTACGTAAATCGACAATGGGTTGAAAGTGGGTAGTAATGGCGCGGCTTTGTAGTATTGATTCCAGATTTGAAGGCTGGGAAGACACTGGGCGGGAGACTGGCGTGCTTGTTAGCGGCTGCAACTGACGTGAGAAGGGAAAGGCCGAAAGCAGGGTAGAGGGAACGCCCTGCCAGCGCGAGCGCTTGACGGAACGGCCTAAGTGGAGGAGTAGTTTGCGGACTTTGCGGTTCATAGTTTGCTCAGCTCCTTGTTTCATCCAACACGTTGAAAACGCAGGTTTGTTTGGAGTAAGTGGCGCGTTTTTGGCCAATAAGCTACAATAAAAGAAATGTGCTATTTTTATTATAAACAAAGGAATGTGGCGTCATTGTTAAATATGGGTTATTTTTTAGGACTAATAGACTGGTTTAGGCGCTGTTATCCTGAAAATGATATTTTTTGCGAGAAAAGAGCGAATTAGGAGGGGCTATGCAAAAAGAATGGCCGTTACTTCTTTTGGGCTGGTACGATGAGAATAAACGCCAGCTTCCGTGGCGGGAGCAGACGGATGCATATCGAACCTGGGTTTCGGAAGTGATGCTGCAGCAAACGAGAGTAGAAGCGGTGAAAGACTATTATCGGCGCTTTTTAGAGCGCTTTCCGGCTATTGAAAATTTAGCGGCGGCTACGGAAGAAGAAGTGCTGCAGCAGTGGCAAGGGCTTGGTTACTATTCGCGGGCGAGAAATTTATGGCAAGGCGCCAAGGAAACGGTGGCTCAATATGGCGGGGAAGTCCCTAAAGATGAAAAGTCTTTGCGCGCGTTGCCGGGGGTTGGTGAATATACGGCTGGAGCTATTTTGAGTATTGCCTATCAGCAGGCTGTGCCGGCTGTAGATGGCAATGTGCTGCGCGTTTTCAGCCGCCTATACGGGCTGCAGGAAGAGGTGCAGACAACGGCGGCTAAAAAGATGGTAGCCAAACTGGTTTCTGACGTGCTGCCGGCGAAGCGCCCTGGCGACTTCAACCAAGCGTTGATGGATTTTGGCGCAGCTATTTGTATTCCGGAAACGCCCCGCTGTGAAGCCTGCCCGGTGACGTCGCATTGTTTGGCTCGCTTGCAGGGGCAGGAACGAATCTTACCAGTGCGTAAGCCCAAAAAGCCTCCTACGTGCATACATGTGGCAGTGGGTCTGGCTAAAGGGGCGGATGGTTATCTCTTGGAAAAACGGCCTGCTCGCGGGCTTTTGGCTGGCATGTGGCAGTTTGTTTCTGCAGAGGCGGCGTCAGAGAACGAAGCGGCCAAGCTGCTGTCTGAGCGAGGGTTGCAACTGTTGCAGCCGGCTTTTCCGCTATGGCGGGTATCGCATGTTTTTAGCCATCGTCGCTGGGAGCTGGCCATCTATGAATGTGCGCCGGTAGACCTGCCAAAATCTGGCGGGCTGGCAGTACGAGAAGAAGCCTTAGCGACTGTATTGTGGGCGGGGCCGCATCAGAAAATCTTTGAATGGTTGGAAAAAAATAAAAAAGATGAAAAATAAATTTTGAGCTCGGATGCACAAAAACATATATAATGTAGGAAACAGAAAATAGAATCAGAAAAAACTGACGATGCGTATGAAAGAATATGCAGATAATTGCATATTCTTTCTATTGGTAACTATAGAGATAGAAAGTAGGCAAAGCGAGGTGGAAACAGGGAAAATCAATCGTATTGCTTCCCTTGCCGCGGAGAGTAACTTTGCAAAAAGAAAGAAATCTTTTTGCGAGTAGTTTTAGTAAGGTGAGTATTTTGAAAGCTTTGCGAAAAACAAGTAGCAAATGTTAATTTTCCATAACAATTATGCAATAATTCATAAAAAAATAACTATAAAAAAGTTGACTAGCATCTTTTAGTTTTGCGTGGTACAATAAAAATGCACGTACACTGAATACACGTGAAAACTTTAATTTGTTTCAGAGACGGTGCAAAGCCTTTACAATGTTACAGGAAAGATGTATATTAAAAATAATTGATATATATTCTTTCCACTATTTTTTTTAGTAATATTCATAAAAATACACTTAGAGAAAAGAGAGGGGAATTTAGTCAATGAAGAAAATGAAAACAATGGATGGCAACACTGCAGCGGCGTACGTATCGTATGCTTTTACCGAAGTAGCTGCGATTTTCCCAATCACTCCTTCTTCGCCGATGGCGGAGCATGTGGATGAATGGGCTGCTCAAGGGAAGAAAAATCTTTTCGGTCAGCCTGTTCGCGTGGTAGAAATGCAGTCCGAAGCCGGCGCTGCCGGTGCGGTGCATGGCTCTTTGCAAGCTGGCGCTTTGACGACCACTTATACGGCGTCGCAGGGCCTGTTGCTGATGATTCCTAATATGTATAAAATTGCCGGCGAATTGCTGCCGACCGTTTTCCATGTCAGCGCACGTGCGTTGGCTGCCAACTCTTTGAATATTTTCGGCGATCATCAGGACGTGATGGCTGCTCGTCAGACCGGTTTTGCCATGCTGGCTTCCAACAGCGTGCAGCAATCCATGGACATGGCCTTGGTAGCTCACTTAACCGCTCTGAAAGGCCGCATTCCTTTTGTGCATTTCTTTGACGGCTTCCGTACTTCCCATGAAATTCAGAAGATTGAGCTCATCGACTATGAAGATATGGCGAAGGTAACCGACTTTGAAGCTGTTGATGCATTCCGCCGCAACGCTTTGAATCCGGATCATCCGGTAATTCGCGGTACCGCACAGAATCCGGACATCTACTTCCAGGAACGTGAAGTTTCTAATAGCTTCTATGAGGCTATTCCTGAAATGGTAGAAGCTTACATGCAGGAAGTGTATAAAATTACTGGCCGTGAGTATCATTTGTTTGATTACTACGGCGATCCTGAAGCAGATCGTTTGATCATTGCTATGGGTTCCGGCTGTGAAGCGATTGAAGAAACAATCGATTATTTGCGCAGCAAAGGTGAAAAAGTGGGTCTGCTGTCGATTCATCTGTATCGTCCTTTCTCCATTTCTCACTTCTTCAAATATATTCCTAAGACGGTTAAGAAAATTGCCGTACTGGATCGTACCAAAGAGCCTGGCTCTCAGGCTGAACCTTTATTCCAGGACGTTAAAACGGCGTTCTACAATGTCAAAGATTGGCAGCCTGTTATCGTCGGCGGCCGTTATGGCTTGGGTTCCAAAGAATTCACGCCAGCTCATGTGGTTTCGGTCTTCGATAACCTCAAAGCTGCACAGCCGAAAGACGGCTTCACCGTCGGTATTGTCGACGATGTGACCAATTTGAGCCTGCCGTTGCCGACAGAGGATCTCGATACTACTCCTGCCGGCACGAAAGCCTGTAAGTTCTGGGGCTTGGGTTCCGACGGCACCGTCGGCGCCAACAAGAGCGCCATTAAAATTATCGGCGACCATACGGACATGTATGCGCAAGGCTACTTCGCCTATGACTCCAAGAAGTCCGGCGGCGTTACCATGAGTCACTTGCGTTTTGGCAAATCTGCCATTAAATCGCCTTATCTCATCAACAAAGCTGACTTCATCGCCTGCCACAACCAGGCCTATGTCTACAAGTACAATGTTCTTGACGGCTTGAAGCCAGGCGGCAGCTTCCTCTTGAACTGCATCTGGAACGAAGCAGAGCTGGAAACGCATCTGCCGGCGGCCATGAAACGCTTCATTGCCAAAAACAATATTTCCTTCTACACTCTGGACGCTGTGAAGATTGGTAATCAAATCGGTCTGGGCAGCCGCATTAACATGATCATGCAATCGGCGTTCTTTAAAATTGCCGACATCATTCCTGTGGAAGACGCCATTAAGTATCTGAAAGATGCTGTGGAAAAATCCTATGGCAAAAAAGGTCAGAACGTTGTTGACATGAATAATGCAGCCATCGACCAAGGCGTTAACGCTATTGTCAAAATCAACGTTCCCGCTTCTTGGGCGGATGCGCCGAACGATCTGGCTTGCGCCGAAGGCGTCAAACCGGAATTTGTTGAAAAAGTAGTTGACCCCATGAATCGTCTGGAAGGCGACAGCCTCCCTGTGAGCACTTTCGTAGGCGTAGAAGACGGTACCTTCCCGGTAGGCACTTCTGCTTATGAAAAACGCGGCATTGCCGTGAACGTGCCGGAATGGCAAGTTGACAAGTGTATCCAATGTAACCAGTGCGCTTATGTTTGTCCTCATGCAGTTATCCGTCCGGTACTGCTGAACGACGAAGAAGTTAAAAATGCTCCGGAAGGTATCCAAACCAAGCCGGCTGTAGGCGCTAAAGAACTTCATTTCCATCTGGCTATTTCTCCGCTGGATTGCACCGGCTGCGGCAACTGCGCCCAGGTGTGCCCTGCAAAAGAAAAAGCATTGATCATGAAACCTTTGGAAAGCCAGCTTTCCAATTGCAACGAGCGTTGGAACTATGCAACGAAAGAAGTGTCTGTGAAAGCTAACCCTGTGAACAAGCTGACGGTTAAAGGCAGCCAGTTCGAACAGCCGCTGCTCGAGTTCTCCGGCGCCTGCGCAGGCTGCGGCGAGACTCCTTACGTCAAATTGGTAACGCAGCTCTTCGGCAATCGCATGATGGTAGCCAATGCTACGGGTTGTACTTCCATCTGGGGCGCCAGCGCTCCGTCCATGCCGTACTGCACCGACCGCGAAGGTCATGGTCCGGCTTGGGCTAACTCCCTCTTCGAAGACAATGCTGAGTTTGGTTTAGGCATGCTCTTTGGTACTAATGCAGTTCGGGCTAAACTGGCTGACGATGTAGCAGAAGCTCTTAAATTGGATCTTGATGCGGAACTGAAAGCCGCTATGACCGATTGGCTGGAGAAAGCCGATAGCAGCGAAGGCACTCGTGAGCGTGCTGCTCGTCTGGTTGCCGCTTTGAAAGGCAACGAAGGCAAAGCACCTGTGCTGGCGGAAATCGCTAAAAACAGCGACTTCTTCACCAAGCGTTCCCAGTGGGTATTCGGCGGCGACGGCTGGGCTTATGATATCGGCTACGGCGGTCTTGACCATGTATTGGCTTCCGGCGAAAACATCAACGTGCTGGTTCTGGATACCGAAGTGTACTCCAATACTGGCGGTCAGTCCTCCAAATCGACCCCGGCAGCGGCTATCGCTCAGTTTGCCGCTAGCGGTAAGAAAACCAAGAAAAAAGATCTCGGCATGATGGCCATGTCCTATGGCTATGTATATGTGGCGCAGATTGGCATGGGCGCGGACAAAAACCAAACCCTCAAAGCCATTGCTGAAGCTGAAGCATATCCGGGTCCGTCCCTGATTATCGCTTATGCTCCATGTATTAACCACGGCCTGAAACAAGGCATGGGCTGCAGCCAGGAAGAAACTAAAAAAGCTGTGGAATGCGGCTACTGGTCCTTGTATCGCTTCAATCCGGAGCTTGCTGAGCAAGGCAAGAATCCTTTCACCTTGGATTCTAAAGAGCCTACTGGCGACTTCCAAGCCTTCCTTAAAGGCGAAGTCCGTTATGCTTCTCTTCAGAAGCAAAACCCGGATAATGCGCAAGCATTGTTCGCCAAAACAGAAAAAGATGCAGCTGATCGTCGCGCTACCTACAAGCGCCTCGCAGACGCATAATCGCTTCAAAAAAAACAGCCGGTCCCTTGCGGGGCCGGCTGTTTTTTGTATTTGCGGTGTTTCTTATTCATCTAATTTTCTTAACAAGGGAAATACAGCATCAGAGGCGAATAGGAAAATGAGCAGAAATAGAAAAGAGGGATCTTATTGATAAAAGTAGTTTGTTTTGATTTGGACGGAACGTTGCTGCCCATGGATCAGGGACGTTTTATTAAGGGATATATAGAAGCCTTGGCGGCTAAGGTGGCTTCCGTTACGCCGGCGCAGCCCTTTATTAACGCGCTTTTGGAGGCGACGGCGGCGATGGTAATGCAGCCGGAGGCGGGACGGAAAAACGAAGAGCGCTTTTGGCGGCAGTTTTATCGGCGGCTGCCGCTGCCAGAGAATGTGTTAAAACCTTTGATCGACGAATTTTATCGGCAAGATTTCGATAGGCTGCAAAAAGAGACCTGTACTGCTGCAGCAGCGGCACAGGCGGTCAAAGCGGTAAAAGAAGCTGGCCGGACGGCCGTCCTGGCGACCAATCCGCTTTTTCCGCGTTTGGCCGTGGAAAAGCGTGTGGCTTGGGCTGGCATAGCGATCGAGGAATTTTCGCATATCACTACCTATGAAAGCGAATATTATTGCAAGCCAGATGTGCGGTATTATCAAGATGTGCTGGCTCGACAGAATGTCTTGCCTGAAGAGTGCCTGATGGTGGGCAATGACGTGGAAGAGGATTTGGTTGCCGGCACGATTGGGGTGCAGACGGTTTTAGTAACGGATTGCCTGATTAATGCCAAAGGCTTGCCGGAGAAGGCTGATCACAAGGTGGAGCTGCAGCAGCTGCCAGCCTTGTTGCAGGATTTGCTGCGCTAAGCAACAGAGAAGATAAGCAGGAATGAACAAGAGAATCGGAGTCGAGAGAGGGTACGCAAGAGAAAATAAGGTATGTGATTTTTTAACAAGAGCATAGGGAGTAGAGTGAGGGTTACGGACAAGAACGGAATTGAGAAAGCGCCCCTAAATGCGGCAATAGCCACACCTAGAGGCGCTGATTCTTTGTATAAGATTTTCAATAGTAAAGGTGTGGAGATCGGCGGAGAGATTGCCGAGTCACTGCGCGACTCGCAATGACAATAATCCATCCATTGACTCTTTCGTGCCCTCCGATTACTCCCTTTACTCCTGTTCAAAACTTGTACTTCGTACTTAGACTTTTAAGCGAGTTTGGATGCGTTCAATGGCGCGAATGGTGTTTTCTCTCGTGCCGAAAGAAGTCAACCGGAAATACCCTTCGCCGGAGGGGCCGAAGCCTGCGCCAGGGGTGCCGACAATATTAGCTTCATTCAGTAGCTTATCGAAAAAGCCCCAAGAATCAATGCCAGCCGGCGTTTTTAGCCAAATATAAGGAGCGTTGACGCCGCCGAAGACGGAGAGCCCCATTTTTTGCAGGCCTTCGCGAATAATCCGGGCATTTTCCATGTAGTAGTCAATGGTTTCTTGCACTTGGGCTTGGCCTGCTTCAGAGAAGATGGCTTCTGCGCCGCGCTGAATAATATAAGGAACGCCGTTGAATTTAGTAGTGTGACGACGGTTCCAGAGCGGATTCAAGGAGTGGGCTTCGCCGCTTTTGGTATAAGCCATCAGTTCTTTAGGCACAACCGTGTAGGCGCAGCGAGTGCCGGTAAAGCCAGCTGTTTTTGAGAAGGAGCGGAATTCGATAGCCACTTCTTTGGCGCCCTCAATTTCATAGATGCTATGAGGAATATCCGCCTCGCGAATGTAAGATTCATAGGCGGAATCAAAGAGAATAATGGATTTATTGGCTTTGGCGTAATCCACCCATTTTTTTAGTTCGCTTTTGGAAAGGGTGGTGCCTGTAGGGTTATTGGGGCAGCAAAGATAAATCATATCCACTCGTTCTTTTGGGAAAGAAGGAATGAAGTTGTTCTCTGCATTGCAAGGCAAGTAGGTGACATTGGCAAAGCGACCGTCTTCCTGCAGGGTTCCTGTGCGGCCCGCCATGACATTGGTATCCAGGTACACTGGATAAACCGGGTCAGTAATGGCTACCGTGCAGTCACTGGAAAAGATTTCTTGAATGTTGGCGACGTCGCTCTTGGAACCGTCACTGACGAAGACCTCATCCGTTCCGAGTTGAATGCCGCGGCTAGCGTAGTCGTGAGCGATAATTTTTTCCACTAAGAAAGCATAGCCTTGTTCCGGGCCATAACCGCGGAAGGTATCGCTTGAGGCCATTTCGTCAACCGCTTTGTGCATAGCCTCAATAGAAGCTTGCGGCAAAGGACGAGTTACGTCTCCTATGCCTAAACGGATAATATCCGCTTCGGGGTTTTCTTCTTTGAAGTGATTCACGCGACGGGCGATCTCCGCAAATAAATAGCTTCCTGGTAATTTTAAGTAGTTTTCGTTTAAAAAAGCCATAAAAAATCTCCTTTCGAGCCTTAAACGTTTGCTCTTAATTATACAATGGATGCTTTAGAAACGGTAGGGGGGAAGGAAAATAAAGAGAGAAACAAATAGCAAAGAATAATGATTATAATTTACCGTCAATAATTATTGTTTTCATTAGAGACTTATGTTAAAATAAATATATCAAAGTTCTAAAGGAGGAATTAGATTATGATTTCGGCAAAATTACAAAACGCGATTAATAAGCAGATTCAGGTGGAAATGAATTCCGCTAATATTTATCTGGCGATGTCGTTATATAGCGAAACGCAAAGCTTAGGCGGTTTTGCCTCCTGGCTGCGCATTCAATATCAAGAAGAAATGGAACATGCGTTTAAGTTTATGAACTATCTTTTGGAAAGAGGCGGCACGCCGGAGCTTTCCCAAGTTGACGCACCGGCAGCAGCTTTTGGAACGCCGTTGCAGATGTTTGAAGAAGTGCTCAAACATGAGCAGTATGTAACAAAATGCATTAACGGCTTATATGATCTTGCAGTTAAAGAAAAAGACGTAGCGGCGCAGATCTTCCTGCAGTGGTACATCACAGAGCAAGTGGAAGAAGAAGCGAGCGCTACAGCGGTAGTCGACAAGCTCCGTATGATTGGCGACAAGAGCGTAGGCGCCATCTTCTATGTGGATAAAGAAATGGGCAAGCGCGCTCGCGGATAAGCTGAAAAATGAAGCCGTCTCCGGCAGGAGGCGGCTTTTCTGTTGTACCAAAACTAATAAAACGAACCGCGAAATACACGAAAAACGCGAAAGGGAATTTTATGAGCTATGCGCTTCTGCATAGACGTCGGTTGCTATGCCGTCCATGGCGCAACCGACCCTAACCGCATCCGGCGGCGTCGTACTCCTGTTAAAATTCCGTAACCCTCAGTCGAACCCTCCGTGACTCCCGCGACTCTTGTTCAATCTCCGTGCCCTCTCGCGACTCCGGTTCTCCTGTTCACTCTTTATATCCTGGCAGGAAAGTGCTGGGAAAAGGAGAACTAAGACAATAACTAGCTGTTGTAAAGACGAGGAGAGGGGCGAAAGTATGCAGCGAATCGTAGTGATAGGCGGTGTGGCCGCCGGACTGAAAGCCGCCGCCAAGGTGCGCCGGCTGGATGCTGAAGCTCAAATTACCGTATTGGAGCGAGGCGAGCTTGTTTCCTATGGAGCGTGCGGGTTGCCGTATTTTATCGGCGGCGAGGTGGAACAGGTTCGCCAACTGATGAGTTCGCCTTCAGGGACGCTGCGTACACCGGAGTTTTTCAAAAAGGCTAAAAACCTGGATGTTTTGACGCGGATGGAAGCTGTGGCGATCGAACGTGAGGCAAAGATCGTGCATGCTTTGAATTTGGAAACTGGGGCAAAGCAACAATTTGCTTACGATAAATTGGTCTTGGCTACAGGCGCCTCGCCGTTGAAGCCGGCCTGGCCTGGCGTAGAAAAAGAAAACATTTTTCATGTATGGCGTCCCCAAGATGCTGCTGCTATCAGGAGGGGGCTGGAAACGCAAAAATATGAAAAAGCGGTGGTAATTGGCGCAGGCCTAATTGGCCTGGAAATAGCGGAAGCTTTACGCATGTGGGATGTAGATGTGACGGTAGTGGAAATGAAAAATCAGCTTTTCCCGGCTCTTTTGGACGAAGACATGGCGCAGGAGCTGGAACTGTCTTTGGCGGCTAAAGGCCTGCAATTTTTGAAGGAAGAAGCAGTGGAAGCCTTTGGCGGCGATGCGCAGGTGCGTGAAGTAAAAACAGACAAACGGACTTTGACGGTGGATTTGGTGATTTTAGCATTGGGCGCAAGGCCCAATGTAGAGCTGGCTCGCCAAGCGGGGCTGGAGATTGGCACGAGCGGCGCTATTGCCGTGAATGAGTATCTGCAGACCTCGGACAAAGCTATTTTTGCGGGCGGAGACTGTGCGGAAAATACGCATAGGGTCAGCGGTGAGAAAGTATTTCTGCCTATGGGCTCAACGGCTAATAAGCATGGCCGTGTTATCGGTGAAAACCTTTGCGGCGCTGGCGTGAAATTTGGCGGGGTGCTGGGGACGGCGGTGGTCAAGCTTTTTGAAATGCAAGTGGGGCGAACCGGCTTGAATGAGCGTCAAGGTGCGGCAGCGGGCTTTGAATGCGTCAGTGTGACGGTTGCCGGCTATGATCGGCCGCATTATATGAAGGCAGCCCGCAAGGTACTGCTGAAGCTTACGGCGGATGCGGTATCACGGCAGCTGCTGGGGATGCAGGCCTGGGGAGAAGGGGATGTTGTGAAACGGGTAGATGTGGCGGCCATGGCTCTTAGCTTGGGAGCGACTGTTGACAATTTATTTGACGCCGACCTTGCTTATTCGCCGCCGTTCAACAGCCCTATCGACATGTTGGCTGTTGCTGCTAATAAACTGACGGCTAAACTAGGACGTTGCTAACTTAGAAGGCTCTAATTAGGGCATAGGTGGGATAGATATCCTACTTATGCTTCTTTTTTTTTTGCGCTGCCATGGAAAAAAGGAATCTGCTCTTAGGCGTTGAATAATTAAAGATGTATTTAATGCGTTGTTTTATAGAATATATAGGCTGTTTGCATAAAATAAGACTATACTAAGACCGTATTGAAACCGATATCATACAAGTAAGGAATACGAAGATGACGAGCAGGAGGTTCTGGTTTTGGAGCAGTCAACAATTATTGGGGTAGTGTTAGGTCTTGTCGCTGTTTTGGGCGGTATGGTCATAAAAGGGGCAAGCTTAGCGTCGCTGGCGAATCCGGCAGCATTTATGATCATCATTTTGGGCACGATCGCATGTCTGTTTAACGCATTCACAATGGAACAACTTAAACAAATGCCGACTTTGTTTAAACAATTGACGCGGTTGCCGGATTTGGTGGCTAAGCAGCAATTGGTGCCATTGTTTGTGGAGTTGTCTCAAACAGCGCGGCGCGAAGGGATTTTGGCCTTGGAAAGCCGGGTGGATGAAATCTCAGATCAGTTTTTAAAGAGCGGTTTGAGTATGGTTATTGATGGTTTGGATCCGGATTTCGTGGCAGACGTATTGGATGCGGAAATCCGCAGCATGGAAGAGCGGCATCGCAATGGAGCGCTGATGTTTTCGCAAGCCGGTACCTATGCTCCTACACTAGGCGTTTTGGGAGCGGTGGTTGGCTTGATTGCTGCATTGGGCAATCTTTCGGATATGGAAAAACTGGGGCCGGCCATTGCGGCGGCATTTGTTGCGACTTTGTTAGGTATCTTTACAGGTTATGTGTTGTGGCATCCTTTTGCCAACAAATTGAAGATTATGTCCAAAAAAGAGGCGGAAATTCGCAAAATGATGGTTGAAGGCATTTTGTCTTTGCAGGCGGGTGATTCGCCTACGGCGATTGAGGCTAAACTGATGGTCTTTATCCCAGCCAACGAGCGGGCTGGATTGAAGCCTAAGAAAGAGGAGTAGTCTCTGATGTCCAGAAAAAAACACCATGAAGAACACCATGAGGAACATACTGATGAATCCTGGCTGGTTCCGTATGCCGATATTTTGACGTTGCTCTTGGCCTTGTTCATTGTACTGTTTGCTGCAGCTCAAGTGGATCAGAAGAAATTTGAGCAAATTGCAGCTTCACTCAATGTAGCCTTTAGCGGTCAGGCTATGCTGGATAGTGCGCCGGGGCAGCCGGCTGTAACGCCGGGGCAGCCGCCGACGCCCCAAGGTATGAATGCATCCGGTATGAATGAAGCCAAAGAGCAAGCTTTTTTGAAAGAGTCCATGGATTTGATGGAAGCGCAGAAGAAGCTGGAGCAATATATCAAGAACAACAATCTTGCAGGGGACTTGCAGACGGTGATGACTGAAGATGGTTTGATGATTCGGATTCGGGACAGCGCTCTCTTTCCGTCGGGAAGTGCGACCTTGTTGCCGCAGTCGCAACGTTTTGCCGGTGAGATTGCTAAAATGCTGGCCGTATTAAATCAACGGATCACCGTGTCAGGTCATACGGATAATGTGCCAATTAATACTCGGGAATTTCCATCTAACTGGGAACTGAGCTCGCAACGGGCTGTTAATTTTATGCGCTATTTGATTGCTGATGGCTCGGTGAAACCGGAACGTTTCAGTGCGATTGGCTATGGCGAGTATCGGCCGGTTATGACGAATGAAACGCCGGAGGGACGTTCGAAAAATCGGCGTGTAGAAGTGCTGATTATGCGCTCGACGCGGCTGTAGGAAGTGGCAAGAACCTCTTGCGTACAAAATGTACTGCAAGAGGTTCTTTTTTGAAACGAAAGAGGTGTAAACCTGCATGCGCATTATTGGTATCGGGTTGGATTTAGTGGAAGTGGACCGGGTGGCCAAAGCCATTGAGCGGCCCCGCTTTGTAGAACGAGTATATACGCCGGGGGAAATTGCCGCCTGCGAGGGGCGCGGCGCTGGACGAACGGCTTCCTATGCAGCTCGCTTTGCCGCTAAGGAAGCATTCCTCAAGGCTTTGGGTACAGGTCTGCGCGGCGGTACGCTGCAGGATGTAGAAGTGCTAAATGATGCATTAGGCAAGCCTAAGCTGGTAGTGCACGGCTTTTTTGGAGAATTGGCAGCCAAGCATGGCGTTGTCGACATTCATTTGTCTTTGACGCATACAAGAATGTATGCGGCTGCGCAATGCCTTTTATGGGGAACGGAGGGGTTAGATCATGCAAGTAGCGACGGCAGCGCAGATGCGGGCCTGCGATCAAATCACCATTGAAAAATATGGCTTTCCTGGTCAAATGTTAATGGAACATGCCGGCGCGGCGGTGACGCGTCATATGTCGCAGGTCTTTAGCGGGCTGGCAGGTAAAAAAGTGCTTTTCTTTTGCGGTAAGGGAAATAATGGAGGCGACGGCTTTGTGGCTGCGCGCCATGCCTTGTGCCAAAACGCGAAGGTGAAGGTTTTTCTGGCGGCGTCCGAAGAGATGGTCACCGGAGACGCTCGGTTTCATTTGGAACTTTTGCGCCGTTATGGAGGCGAAGTTATTGTGCTGCGCGAAGAGCGGGACTGGGAAAAGGCGCGGTTGAGCATTCTCTTTGCGGACGTTCTGGTGGATGCTCTTGTAGGTACTGGGTTCCGAGGTGTGTTGGGGGAAGAACTGGCTCGAGCGGCTCGGCTGATGAATCAAAGCGGGTTGCCGGTTTGGGCGGTAGATTTGCCTAGCGGCGTGGAGGCGGATACAGGTCAAGTATCTCCAGATGCGGTGCAAGCGGCCTATACGGTTACTTTTGCCTTGCCCAAGCCAGGGCTGCTTTTTTATCCTGGCGCTGCCTGTACAGGCGGCTGGATGGCGGCGGATATAGGCATGCCGCCGGAGGTGCTGGACGGAGTCGGGATTCAGCAGCAGTTGACTACGGCTGCGTTCGTGCGCCAATTATTGCCGACCAGGCCGGAAGATGCTCATAAAGGAACTAGCGGCAGAGTGTTGGTGGCGGCAGGAAGCTTGTCTTTTTGCGGCGCCGCCTGCCTAGCGGCGGAAGGGGCTGTGCGCGCCGGCGCCGGTTTGGTTACGTTAGCGACGCCTGCGTCCTTGCAGCCCACAGCAGCTTTGAAGCTGACAGAGGTGATGACAAGGCCGCTGCCGGAGGCGGCAGATGGCGGCTGGCATAGTGAAGCGGCGGAGCGCCTGCTGGAGTGGGCTGGTTCGATGAATGCCCTGGCCATAGGACCTGGCATAGGCAGGCAAGAAAGCACCTTGGCTTGCGTGAGACAGGTGGCGCGGGCGGTGGAGACGCCGCTGGTAGTGGATGCCGACGGGCTGTATGCTTTTTGCGGCCAAGCTGAAATTCTTGCGGGGCGTAAAGTGCCAGCTGTTTTGACGCCCCATCCGGGAGAATTGGCGGCCTTGTTGGAGTGCAGCGCTGCGGAAGTCAATGCGGACCGTTTGGGGATCGCTAAATTAGCGGCGGAAGCCTGGCAGGCAGTGGTAGTGCTGAAAGGAGCGGGAACTGTCATTGCCGCTCCCGGCGGGGAAGCTTGGATTAATCCCACAGGCAACGCAGGTATGGCGACAGGCGGCTGTGGCGATGTGCTGACAGGCATAATTGCATCGCTCTTGGGGCAGGGCATGGCGCCGGATGCAGCTGCGGTGGCAGGGGTTTACCTGCACGGCTTGGCAGGCGATATTGTAGCGGAAACCGGCAGGATCGGCATGGCGGCAGGAGACATTGTCGCCGCTTTGGCGACTGCGCGGCATGCCTTGACGGAGAAAACGGTTTGACACTGGGAGGCATGCCTTTTATAATAGGTATATAATTGCTTTGACTATGGTTGTTGAGATGCAGGCGAGTGCCTAGAGAGCGGAGGTAGCTTGGATGTCTGATTTGCGCCAAATCGTTGTCACCCTTCCCAGCTCCTTAGTGCAAGAGGTGGGCGGTGTGGCAAAGGAAAAACAGTGCTCGGTGAGCCAGTGCTTTGAGGATGCCGTGGAAATTTATCTGCAGGCTCGCAAGCGGGAACAAATGCGGCGCGGCTATGAGGAAATGGCTGCCATTAATTTGGGCCTTGCGGAAGAGGCTCCTGTAGTTGATGTGGAATGCTTTTCCTTGTCCATGATGTGGATGGAAGGTAAAAGCTGATGGCGATACGGCGAGGGGATGTTTTCTATGCAAACCTGAGCCCTGTTGTCGGCTCCGAGCAAGGCGGACACCGGCCAGTGTTGGTTGTGCAGAATGATGTGGGCAATCGCTACAGTCCCACTGTGATTATTGCGGCGATTACTTCACAAATTTCTAAAGCTAAGCTGCCTACGCATGTAGAAGTGGCGGCGCAGCGCTTTCAACTCGAAAAAGACTCTGTTATCTTGTTGGAACAAATCCGGACCATTGATAAGCGAAGGCTGCAGGAGAAAGTGACGCACCTGGATGCCGATATGATGCGTAAGGTAGATGAAGCACTCAAGATCAGTCTGGGGCTGATACCCGTCTGACGTACATAAAGGCGGCATGCTGCGGCGTGCCGCCTTTCGTTTTGGGAAGCTACGGCTTCTGGGGATTTAAAGGAGGGTATTTTTTGCGACGCATAGTTCGTTTTTTATGCTTATTTTTGATGCTGCTATGCTTTAGCGCTGCATCTGTGGCCGAGGCGGCCTCCCAGGCTACGCAGGTGCAGGGGGTGAAATCTCATGTGCATACCGATGCGGTGACAGGCGCTGCGAAGCTGCGGCTCGTTTTGGATTTGAACGGGCCTTTGACAGTGCCGGAAGCGGCGGTGTCGGCTACGCCGCTTCCTAATTTGACGTTGTCCTTGCCGGGAGTAAAATTGGGCAAAGGGGTTAAAGCGTCCTATCAATTGGATGGGAAAATTGCCAATACGGCGGTTTTTAAGCGCAGCGGATCGGATCTTGCTTTAACGGTGAATTTGCCGGGGGTGGTGCAGGCGGGAGATTACAAGGTGTTCACCTTGCCGGCGGATGATAAGGCTGGACGTCCTTTCCGCGTTGTGCTGGACATCCAGTTGTCATCGGCGCCTTTGACTAAGTTGAAATTTTCCGCTGGCTTGAAAGGAAAAGTGGTCGCTATTGACCCGGGGCATGGCGGCAGCGATTCAGGCGCTCTTGGGCCGAGCGGCCTTAAAGAGAAGGATGTTACCTTGGCAGTGGCCATGCGCACGAAAGCTCTTTTGGAAAAGTCAGGCGCTCGTGTGATTATGACTCGCATGACGGACAAGGATGTCTTTGGACCTAATGCGAGCAATGTAGAAGAGCTGAGTGCGAGGACGGCAGTGGCGAACAACGCTAAAGCGGATGCGTTTGTCAGTATTCACAACGACTCTTTTAGCAGCGCCACGGCTAGCGGTACTAGCAGCTTCTACTATGAGAAGACGAAATACGACGGCATGCTGGCGGATTGTTTGCAGGAGCAGCTGCTTAATGCCGGCGGGCGCAATGATCGAGGAGCCAATACAGCTAATTTTTATGTAATCAAAAGGACGGTTATGCCTGCTGCCTTAGTGGAATTAGCCTTTATTTCCAATTCGGAAGAAGAACGTTTATTGGCCTCGCCGACGTTTCAACAAAAAATGGCTAACGCCATTGTGATGGGCTTGGATAGCTTTTTCCGCAAGGCCGCAGCGTCAGGGGGTGTCCAATGATGCGGGATATAACCATAGCTTGTTTTTTGATGGCGGCGCTCTTTTTAGGCGGCTGCGCAAGCGACATGAAACCATCAGTGGCGCAGACGCCGGCAACAACGCCTGGAATGACGGCAACGCCTCCGGCAGCCGTGCTTGTGGCGCCGGGGGATACGTCGCAGCCGGAGCCGGGTACAATGCGCATAAAGGTATACAGAGGGTCTAACGATGCCAAATGGCTGCTGCCGGAAGTTTTTCAAGTGAAGAAAAATGATCACCCGGCCCGAACCGCCATGGAACTGCTGGCGGCTCCGCCTCATGGAAGCGGTATGGTGGGTTTGTTGCCCAAGGAAGCAAAAATCAAGGGGCTGTGGGTTAAAGACGAAATTGCTTACGTGGATTTTAGCGAGGCGATTGCCCAGAGCGCTGGTTCTACGAGCGAACGTCTTTTAGTGGCGGCTATTGTGAATACGTTGACGGAATTTCCCGAAGTGCAAAGCGTACAGTTTTTAGTGGAAGGCAAGCGCCGCGCTACATTGCAGGGGCATGTGGACATTAGCGAACCCCTGAGCCGCTCGGAAAAAATAATTAAACGCTAGCTCGTCCTTCGCAAGCCGCCGATTGCTTCGGCGGCTTTGTTATGCTACAATAACTAGTAAATAATTGCATAGTAGCCACTAGGGGAGCGAAAGCTGAGAAACTGCTGCGGCGGTTGACCCTTGGAACCTGATTCTGGGTAATGCCAGCGTAGGGAAGTGGGACAAAATCGTAAAGATTTTGCAACCCTCTCTTTGCGGAGAGGGTCCCTTGTATTATCGCCACTCTCTCTTAGCGGCTGCATGCCGTCCGGCGTAAGCTGGAACGAGAAGGAGGAAAAAACATGGCAACACAAATGCAGTTGGCAAGACAAGGCAAGATTACCGAGGTTATGGCCGCAGTAGCTAAAGCGGAGGGGATGGCTCCAGAGGCGTTGCGAGAAAAAGTGGCGGCAGGTACGGTGGCGATATGCGCCAATGTAAATCATACGTCCTTGCGTCCGTTTGGTTTTGGCGAGGGCCTTTCGACCAAAGTAAATGCTAACATCGGCACGTCCAGTGCCTTCCCGGACTTAGAGCCGGAGCTGGCTAAGCTGGATGCAGCTATTGCTGCAGGGGCCCATGCGGTAATGGATTTGTCTACTGGCGATAATATTGACGCGTCCCGGCGAGCGATTATTGAACGATCGACCGTTGCTGTTGGTACAGTACCTATCTATCAAGCTACGGTGGAAGCTATTAAAAGCAAGGGTTCCATTATGGAGATGACTGCAGACGACATGCTGCATGTCATTGAGAAACAGGCGGCGGACGGCGCTGATTTTATGACGCTTCACTGCGGCATTACGATGGAAAGCATCGGCAGGCTGCGCCGGGAAGGTCGCGTGATGGACATTGTCAGCCGCGGCGGTTCGTTCTTGACTGGCTGGATGCTCCATAATAATAAGGAAAATCCCTTGTATGAGCGTTATGATGATTTGCTGGACATCTGTCTGCGTCATGATGCGACCATCAGCTTAGGCGACGGGTTGCGTCCCGGCTGTTTGGCGGATGCCACTGACCGGGGGCAATTGCAGGAATTGCTGATTTTGGGCGAGCTAGTTGACCGCGCCTGGGCCAAAGGCGTGCAGGTGCTTGTGGAAGGACCCGGTCATGTGCCTTATGACCAGATTGAGGCCAATGTGAAGCTGCAGAAGCGCCTTTGCAAAGGCGCTCCGTTCTATGTGCTGGGGCCGTTGGTTACCGATGTGGCCCCAGGTTATGATCATATTACGGCCGCCATTGGCGGTACGCTGGCTGCGGCTGCAGGAGCTGACTTCTTGTGCTATGTGACGCCGGCGGAACATTTAGCGCTGCCGACCATTGACGATGTACGTGAAGGCGTAATGGCTTCGCGGATTGCCGCTCATGCTGCGGATATTGTGAAAGGCGTTCCTGGTGCGAAAGAGTGGGACTTGTCGATGGCGAAAGCCCGTAAAGCCTTGGATTGGGAAGGCCAGATTTCTTTGGCTTTGGATCCGGAAAAAGCGCGCCGCTATCGGCAGGAGCGAAATGCCGGCAACGCGGAAGCTTGTTCCATGTGCGGCGATTATTGCGCCATGAAGATTGTCAGCGAGCATCTGGGAAAATCGGGCGGTTCTTGCTAAAAGGACGCTTATAGATTCTCTGATCCTGGCATCTGTTTATAGAAGTACCGCAATGAAGCGGGGGACTCTTTCTTTAGAAAGGGGCCCTCGGCTTTCTTTTTTCAGCAGGGAATTGCTTGTTGGTCAAGAATAAACAAAACAGATGCTATCTTTTTAGGATGGGAGCTATAAGACTATGAAAATATGCGAAGTAGGCGAATTTGGCCTGATTCGTTTACTCCAGGAGGAAACTCAGACTCCTGGGGTGATTGTCGGTATTGGCGATGACGCCGCTGTAGTGCAGCCGACCCCAGATCATGTGACGCTGTTAACAACCGATATGCTGGTGGAAGGCGTGCATTTTATTTTGACCACTACCGATGCTTGGAGCCTTGGTTGGAAGGCTATGGCGGCCAATCTCAGCGATATTGCCGCCATGGGAGGCAATCCGCGCCATGCGTTGATTTCTTTGGCGCTGCCTCAGGACTGCCAGGTGGAATTTGTGCAACACCTTTATCAAGGCATGCGGGCGCTGGCTAAAGAATATAACGTGGGCATTATTGGCGGGGATACTGTTTCCTCCTTGCAAGGATTGGTCTTAAATGTGGTTGTTACCGGCGAGGCGCTGCCTCAGAAGGTATGTTACCGCAGCGGCGCTCAGTGCGGCGATGTAGTGGTCTTGACCGGTACGGTGGGCGATTCTGCCGCAGGGCTGTGGCTGCTGGGGCAAAAGGAAGCCCAAGAAGAGCCTTGGGCCAAGCCTTTGCAAGAGCGGCATTTACGTCCTAGACCGCAAGTTGCCTGGGGCAAGATACTAGGCGAAGCCGGCATAAACAGCCTCAATGACATTAGCGACGGCTTGGCCAGTGAGGCCAATGAAATCGCCGAAGCCAGCGGGGTGTCTATAGAACTGCGGGCGGCTGACGTTCCGCTTTCGCCAGAGGTGCTGCAGGCTGCGGGGCGGGCTCGGATCAATCCTTTGGAATGGGCTCTTTACGGCGGCGAGGATTACCAGCTTCTTAGCACGATGTCGCCGGATACGCTGGCGCAGCTGCAACGTGAGATGCCGCAGCTTCCTTTGGCGGTGATCGGCACAGTCAGCCGGGGACAGGGAGTCTATTTGCGTCAGAGCGACGGGCAGCGGGCGCTGCTGCAGCCGCGGGGGTATAATCATTTCCAACAGGAGGATTTGTAATGTCTTGGAAATGGAAGACGGCGTCGCCGGAGGAAACTTGGAAACTGGCGCAGCGTCTGGGAACGTTGCTGCGCGGCAAAGAAGTGCTTTGTCTTTCCGGTGACCTGGGGGCGGGGAAAACACTTTTTTCGCAAGGCTTGGCTAGCGGTCTAGGCGTGGCGGAGGATGTAACAAGCCCGACCTTTACGTTAATGAACGTATACCAAAGCGGCAAAGGGGAAATGTATCACTTTGACCTGTATCGCTTAGAAGATGCTTCACAGCTTTGGGACATTGATTTTTACACGTACGTAGAAGGGCGGGGCATCGCGCTTATCGAGTGGCCGGATGCTTTTTGGGAGGAAATGCCTGCTGAGCATTTGCGCGTTTATCTGCGCTGTGGCGCGGCGCAGGATGAACGAGAGCTTGAATTGGAGCCCCATGGCGAGGGCTATCAAAGATTGTGTGAGGAGTTGAAAGCAGATGCCGGTATTGGCTCTTGAGACGGCTACTTTGGTTTCCGGCGTAGCTTTAGCGACTGAGTCGGCTCTTTTGGCGGAGTGGAAGCTGGAAACGACGAAAACTCATTCGGAGCTGCTGTTGCCGCATATTGAAATGCTGCTGCAGGCGGCGCAGGTGGAAAAACAGCAGCTGCAGGCAGTGGCGGTCAGTCTTGGCCCCGGATCGTTTACAGGGCTGCGCATCGGCTTAGCGACGGCGAAAGCCTTGGCTTACGCTCTGGGCATTCCCCTTATCGGCGTGCCGACGTTGGAAGCGCTGGCCTATAACTGTCCCGCGCCGGGGCTGTTGTTGTCGCCATTTTTGGATGCGCAGAAAGGTAATGTGTACCAAGGGCGTTATCGCATAGAAAATGGGCGGGTTGTGGAAGCGCAGCCGCCGCGGGTGATAGCCTTCCGGACGGCTCTGGAAGAATTGATTGCAGCTGGCGAGCCAGCCATGGCCTTGGGAGAAGGAGTTGCCTGGCTGCGGCAGCCGGAATATGAAGCCTGGCGGGAGGCTCTCGTGCCTACGCCGTTATCAGTGGCCATGCCGCGCGCCGCCAGTGTAGCGGCCTTAGCCTGGCAGCGGCTGCAACAAGACGACTGTGATGAGGCGATGACCTTGGAACCCATGTACATTCGACGTTCCGAAGCGGAGGTGCTTTGGGAAAAACGACATGGCCGGGAGGCTGGCGCCGTATGACGGTTTTTCGTAAACTGCAGCACAGCGATCTGGATGTAGTAGATGTGATTAACCAGGCGTCCTTTTCCGCTCCTTGGAGCAAGGGGACTATGATTATGGAGCTTAACAACCCGGTGACCTGTTATTTGGCTCTGGAGTTGGATGGCGTTGTCATCGCCTATGCCGGCGCCTGGGTGATTCTGGACGAGGCCCATGTTACCAATGTGGCCGTAGCGCCTGAATTTCGCCGCCGCGGTTATGGCGCGCAATTGGTAGCAGTGCTGAAAAAACACTGCTACGAGCGAGGCGCCAGGCGCATGACGCTGGAAGTGCGCCGCAGCAATGTGGCGGCTTTGCGAGTCTATGAAGCGCAGGGATTTTATCAGGACGGTGTGCGTAAGGGATATTACAGCGATAACGGAGAAGATGCGCTCATTCTTTGGAATGAGCTGGAACGGGGAATGGAAGATGAAGGAACAACAGGAACGGCTGACACTGGCCTTGGAAACCAGCTGTGACGAAACTTCCGCCGCTGTTATTCGGGGCGGCCGGGAAATTTTGTCCAATGTTATTTCCAGCCAGATACTTTTACATCGGAAATATGGCGGTGTTGTGCCGGAGATTGCTTCACGCAAGCATATTGAGCATGTTCTGCCGGTGGTGGATGAAGCGCTCAAAGAGGCTGGCGCAACGTTGCAGGATATAGATGTTTTAGGTGTAACCTACGGGCCGGGGCTGGTCGGCGCCTTACTGGTCGGCGTGGCCACGGCTAAAGCGCTTTCTTTTGCTATGGACAAGCCCCTAGTAGGCGTGCATCATTTGGAAGGACATATTTTTGCCAACTTTTTGGCTCATGCGGACCTAGAGCCTCCTTTTATGGCGCTGGTGGTATCGGGCGGACATACCTCGCTGATTCATGTGCGCAGCTACAGCGAACTTATTTTGCTGGGGCAAACCCGCGACGATGCTGCCGGGGAGGCTTTTGACAAGGTGGCCAGGGTGATGGGCCTTCCTTATCCGGGGGGGCCGCATATTGATGAATTGGCCCGCAAGGGACGTGCGGACGCCATTGCCTTTCCCAGGGCGCTGTCCGGCAACCAGCAGTTGGAATTCAGTTTTAGCGGTTTGAAATCGGCGGTGCTTAACTACTTAAACAGTGTAAAACAAAAAGGAGAATCCTACGTGCCGGCCGATGTGGCCGCCAGTTTCCAGCAGGCGGTAGTGGACATTCTGGGCGAGAAAACCTTGTTGGCTATGCAAACGTTGAAGCTGGACAAACTCGTTCTGGCGGGCGGCGTGGCGGCCAATTCGGGCTTGCGGCAGCATTTGCAGAACTTGTGCCAACAGCATGGCTGGGAGCTTTTGTATCCGCCGCCGGTGCTTTGCACCGATAACGCGGCTATGATTGCCTGCAGGGCCCATTATCAATATGCCTGCGGCGGGCCATTGGCGGATTTGCATCTTAATGCGGTTCCGTCGTTGCCGCTGGGAACGGTAGAATAAAGAAAGATTGCTGAAAGGAGGGGCTTGCGATGGGAATGGTTGGCGATTTATGCAAAAAGCTGACTGAATTGGCAATAGAAGACGTTGCGTACTTGGAGCGCATGGGAGCGTTGCTGCCGGTAGCGGCAGACTTGGCGCATGCGCAGCTGACTTTGTATGTGCGCGCTGCAGAGCGCCAGGTGGTGGTTGTTGCGGCCCAGGCCAGGCCCCATACTACCTTTGTGCGTTACAAGCCTCATTTACTGGGAACCGTGGTTCCTTGCCTGGAGGAGCCGCTCATTGAGTACTCTTTGAAGCATGGACAGAGCATTTTGGGGCAGCGGGAATGGGCTCTAGGCATGCTGGGGCAGATGCAGACGCTGCCTGTGTGCAATGCCCAAGGCGAAGTTATTGCCGTTTTGAGCTGTGAGTCTAGCATGGAAGAAGCCGGTGCAGCTGGGCATGAATTGCTTTTAGAGACGGCGCAATGGCTGCTCTTGGCGGCGGTTCCTGCGGTGCCGGCAGCTTGCTTTAAGACGCTCACGGCCAGCGATGGCATTATTCTTGTGGATCCCAAGGGGCAAATCTTGTTCGCCAACGCGGCGGCGGCGCACATGTATCGTGTGTTGGGGGCGGCGCAATTGCCGGGACGGCATATTTACGAGCGGGGCTTAGAGCTGCAGTTTGTAGAAAAAGCCCATGCGGCGCAGCAACCGGCGGAAGCCGAGTGTGAAGCAGGCGGCATGGTACTGGTCATGAGGGCCCTGCCTGTTTTACATAAAGGCAAGGTGCAGCGTTTAGTGGTGCTGGTGTCTGACGTGACGGAGCTGCGCAAAAAAGAAAAAGAACTGCTCATTAAGTCGGCGGTCATTCAGGAAATTCATCATCGAGTGAAGAACAATCTGCAGACCATTGCCAGTCTGCTGCGGCTGCAGGCGCGGCGCAGCACCTCGCCGGAGGTGCAGGCGGCGCTGAGGGAAAGCGTCAACCGCATACTCAGCATTTCCGTTGTGCACGAATTTTTATCTCAGCAGGATGCGGAAATCATCGACGTAGCGGAAGTGGCGCGTAATATACTGGAGACAGTTAGCCAAAACATGCTGGAGCCTGAATTTGATTTGAATACGGAACTGGACGGCAATACGGTCATTTTGCCGTCCGAACAGGCTAGCAGCTTGGCCTTGGTCATTAACGAACTCATTCAAAATTCGTTGGAGCATGCCTTTGTAGGCAGAAAAAAAGGCACCATCGGCATTTCCATCAGCAGCAGCGAGGACATGTACGAAGTGGTGATTTACGACGACGGTGTCGGCTTGCCAGAAACCTTTGCCATACAGGACTTGCAAAGCCTAGGCCTGCAAATTTCCCGAACCCTTGTGGAATCAGATCTGGGCGGGCGCTTTTCGCTGGAAAGCTGCCAAGGAACCAGGGCGCGCATTACCATTCCCAAATCAGTTGAAGGAGGACGCTAGCTATGAGACCGTTACGCATTGTTATTGCCGACAACGAATCAATTATTCGCATGGATTTGAAGGAAATGCTGGAAGAAGCCGGACACACTGTGGTTGGTGAAGCTGTCAACGGTCAAAAAGCCGTGGAATTGGCCAAGAAGTATCGGCCGGATCTGGTCATTATGGACGTGAAAATGCCAAATATGGACGGAATAACGGCGGCAAAGCTTATTTCTGCGGAAAAACTGGCGCCTGTACTGCTCTTGACGGCGTTTAGTCAAAAAGAAATTGTGGAAAAGGCCAAAGAGTCTGGCGTCTTAGCGTATTTGGTGAAACCGGTAAAAGAAGCCAATTTGTTTCCGGCCATTGAGATTGCCCTGTCTCGTTTTGGAGAAATGCAAGAGCTGGAAAAAGAGTTGGAAGACTTGAAACACTCCTTGGAAACGCGTAAAATCCTTGATCGGGCGAAGGGAATATTGATGGACGCCCATCATTTGAATGAAAGCGAGGCTTTTCGTCGTATTCAGCAATACAGCATGGCGAAACGCATTTCCATTCGCGAAGTGGCTGAAGCTATCATTCATGCAGCTACTAAATAAATAGGCGTGTACAGGTGTAAAAAAGAGCGCAAAAAAGAAAACAAGGGTGATTTTGGGGATAAATAAGAAAAACGGCTGAAAACAGCCGTTTTTTTTCAAGAGAGCTCTTGATTTTTTTGAGCGTTTTCTATATCATAAGAAATGTGATTAGCACTCTATCAAGGTGAGTGCTAACAAAAATAAGACATCTTCAAGGGAGGGTATCTAGATGATTAAGCCATTAGGAGATCGTGTTGTCATCCAGGTTCTGGAAGGAGAGCTCACCACCAAGAGCGGAATTGTGCTGCCTGACACGGCCAAGGAAAAGCCGCAGGAAGGTGAAGTTGTTGCGGTAGGCACTGGTAAAGTATTGGATAATGGCCAGCGCGCTTCCATGGATGTCAAAGCAGGAGATAAAATTATTTTCTCCAAATACGCAGGTACGGAAGTGAAAATTGACGGCAAGGAATACCTCATCGTCAGCGAGCGGGACATTCTGGCTATTGTAGAATAATCGGCGCAAGCCTAGGCGTAAGCATATAATTTGAGGAGGAAATGAACATGGCAAAACAGATTTTGTTTGACGAAGAAGCTCGCCGCGCATTAGAACGCGGTGTTAATTCTCTGGCTAATGCTGTAAAAGTAACTCTTGGACCTAAAGGCCGCAATGTGGTTTTGGATAAGAAATTCGGCGCACCGCTCATTACTAATGACGGCGTGACTATCGCTCGGGATATCGAACTGGAAGATCCTTTTGAAAACATGGGCGCTCAGTTGGTGAAAGAAGTTGCCACCAAAACCAATGACGTTGCAGGCGACGGCACCACGACGGCTACCATTTTGGCTCAGGCTATGATTCACGAAGGCATGCGCAATGTCGCCGCCGGCGCTAATCCGATGGTTCTGAAAAAGGGCATTCAAAAAGCCGTTGCTGCTTTGGTAGAAGAAATTCGCAAAGCTTCCAAGAAAGTGGAAACGAAGGATGCTATCGCTCAGGTTGCTTCTATTTCCGCAGCTGACGAAGAAATCGGCCAGCTGATTGCTGAAGCTATGGAAAAAGTAGGCAAAGACGGTGTTATCACTGTTGAAGAATCCAAAGGCATGGGCACGGATCTGCAAGTTGTAGAAGGCATGCAGTTCGACCGCGGCTACATTTCCCCTTACATGATCACCGATACGGACAAAATGGAAGCCGTTCTGTCCAATCCGTACATCCTGATCACCGATCGCAAAATCGGCGCTATTGCCGACATGCTGCCGGTTCTGGAAAAAGTAGTACAGCAGGGTAAAGAACTGCTGATCATTGCTGAAGACGTAGAAGGCGAAGCACTGGCCACTTTGGTGGTCAACAAGCTGCGCGGCACCTTCAAAGCGGTAGCTGTTAAGGCTCCTGGCTTTGGCGATCGCCGTAAAGCGATGCTGGAGGATATTGCCATCATCACCGGCGGTACGGTTATTACCGAAGAACTCGGCCGCAAGCTGGACAGCGTAGAACTGGCTGATCTGGGCCGCGCTCGCCAGATTCGCATTTCCAAAGAAGAAACAACCATCGTCGACGGCGAAGGCAGCCAGGAAGAAATCAAAGCTCGTGTGAACCAAATTCGTGCGCACATCGAAGAAACCACATCCGACTTTGATCGTGAAAAGCTCCAAGAACGTTTGGCTAAACTGGCTGGCGGCGTAGCTGTCATCGAAGTAGGCGCTGCGACGGAAGTGGAAATGAAAGAAAAGAAACTTCGTATCGAAGACGCTCTTAATGCGACTCGTGCAGCTGTGGAAGAAGGCATTGTCGCCGGCGGCGGCACCACCTTCATCGACATTCAAGACGTGTTGGCCACGGTACAGGTTACCGGCGACGAAAAAACCGGCGTAGCTATCGTACGGCGCGCTATTGAAGAGCCTTTGCGCCAGATTGCCAACAATGCCGGCCATGAAGGTTCGGTTATTGTGGAAAACGTGAAGAAAGCCGGCAAAGGTAAAGGCTTTAACGCTATGACGGAAGAATATGTGGATATGATCGCTTCCGGCATTGTGGATCCTGCGAAAGTAACCCGTTCGGCTCTGCAGAATGCTTCCAGTATTGCTGCGATGGTTCTCACCACCGAAAGCTTGGTAGCCGACAAGCCGGAAAAAGATAACGGCGCTGCTGCCGCTGCTGCTGCCATGGGCGGCATGGGCGGCATGGGCGGCATGGGCGGCATGATGTAATCAAGCCCCCTTGTTACCGGAATTTCCTTGAAATTAGAGGCTGTTCACGAGCGATTAAGCTCGTGGGCAGCTTCTTTTTTGTATACAGCAGAATTTGAAATTGAACCGCGAAATACACGAAAGACGCGAAAAGGGGTTCAAGATTACCCTATTTTTTCCTTGCGCGGAACTATCGGATTTGCTATCATTTCACTAATAGGAATAATTTAAATTAATTTTTTGATTTTTCGTGGTTTTAAAGTACAGTGTAAAATGGAGGGCAAGGCGTGAGCGTGCAAAAACAAGAAGAAAATAGCAACGAATTTAAGAGTAATTTACCTGCTTGTCATTTGGACGCGCAGGGATTGGAGAGTTTATTGTCGCGGTTGGAGCGGGAAGGCGAAATCAACTGGCAAGCTGTGCTAGCTCGAGGCTGCAATCCGTTAGGGCGCAAGAAGAAAACAGAGGAAGAGGAAGAGGAAGAAGTCACAGTGAGCAGCCGTGAAGAGCTTTTTGCGGTGCTGGACGAATGGGGCCAGCCGGATCGGATGAGCTTGACTGTAGAGGTAGTGAATCGAGGGGCCCTGTCCTTTGTGCTGAAAAACTGCTATCCAGCGGCAGGATCGCTGGTGGTTCACGGTCTTTACCGGGAATGGGCGGAGCCTCTGCATGAAGAATTGCTGTCTTTTTTTAATTCCATAAGAGTGTCCGGGCGTGGAATTCTTTACTCCAAGATGGGTTTTAGCGTGGTGCATTCTTTTGTGCCTTTAGCGCTGGCCTTTGTTGTGGTTACCGGTCTGGAAATATTGCTTGTTCCCTACGAATATCGTTCAGGAGAAGCTTTGGGGTGGCTGACCGCTTTTTCGATACTGCTGACGCTGCGGGTGGCTTATTCTTTTTCCGATTACTTTATCACGAAGATTTTGCGCCGTTTTCCTTTTTGGGAGTGGCAGGGATAAAAACTGCTTCGGCAGGCTTGCAGCGCTTTGGCACTGCAAGCCTGCTTTGTGTTGCACGGATTTAAAACAACAGACAAGGTGGCGTATACATGAAGGCGTTGGAGATTGCTGCTTCCAAAGCGAAAGCAGGGGAGAGGCTAAATTTAGAAGATGCGTTGGCGTTGTATGAACAGGCCAATTTGCTGGATTTAGGGGCGTGGGCTCGGGCGGCCAAGGAGCGCAGCAGCGGCAAGGAAGTCTACTATAATGTGAACCGTCATGTGAATTTGAGCAACGTTTGTACCGCAGGGTGTCCCTTGTGCGCTTTTTCTTGTAAGCAGGGCGATAAGCGAGGCTTTTTGCTTTCCCAAGAAGATGTGCTTGATTTGGTGGCCAGGGCGGTAGCGGAAGCGCCGGATCTTTCGGAAGTGCATATGGTGAGTTCGCTGCATCCTGATCAGCCTTTTTCGTACTACTTGGAGATCGTACGGGCAGTTAAGACCAAGTGGCCGCAATTGCATATTAAGGCGTTTACACCTGTGGAAATTTGGCATTTTGCCAAGCTGACCGGTTTGTCCTTTAGAGAAGTGCTGCGGCAGCTGCAGGAAGCTGGATTGGATTCTCTGCCAGGCGGCGGCGCGGAAATTCTGGATGACTCCGTACGGCGGCGCATTTGCCCGGATAAGGCGAACAGCGCAGAATGGATTGAAATTATCCGCACGGCGCATCAAATGAACATTCCTACGAATGCCACCATGCTTTACGGGCATGTGGAAACTCCAGAGCAGCGTCTGCGTCATTTGCTGACATTACGGGATATTCAAGATGAGACAGGCGGCTTTCAAGCCTTTGTGTCATTCCCTTTTCATCCGGCCAATACGGGTTTCGCTCAATTGCAGCGAGCTTCCGCCTGGGAAGATTTGAAGATGATTGCCTTGGCGAGGCTGGTGTTGGATAATGTGGAGCACATCAAATCGTTCTGGATGATGCTGACGATGCCTGTGGCGCAGCTGTCGCTGGCTTTTGGCGTAGATGATATGGACGGAACCGTCATGGAAGAAAAGATTATTCATGCCGCGGGAAGTACTACGCGCAAGGGTATTACCAAAGAGGAGCTTTGCGGCATAATCCGGGAAACCGGCTATATTCCGGTGGAACGGGATACCTTTTATCACCCCTGCAACGGGAGGAATGAACATGAATGAAATGCGTCCTAGGGTAGGACATATTCAGTTTTTGAACTGTTTGCCTTTGGATTATGCTTTGATGGAAGGCGGCTTTGCCGCTGGACTTGAGGTTGTCTGCGACGTGCCGGCCGTGTTGAACGGGAAGCTGTTGGCCGGCGAATTGGATGTCAGTCCGGTTTCGTCCATTATCTATGCACAGCATGCGGATAAGCTGCTGCTTTTGCCGGATTTATCCATCAGCGCCGAGACGGCGCTGGAAAGCATTTTGCTTGTTTCTAAAAAGCCTATAGAGGAACTGGAAGGCGGCAAGGTGCTACTGACGAGCAAGTCTGCTACTTCGCACCGCCAATTAAAAATTGTGCTGGCGCAGCATTACGGTTTGCGTCAAGTGAGCTATGAAACTACGACGTCTTTGTGGACGGAAGAGGTTTTGGATAAGGCTGACGCGGTGCTGTTCATCGGCGATGACGCCTTGGGGGCGTACTTGCATCAGCAAGAAGGCTACTATTATTATGATATGGGCGGCCAATGGCGGGCGCTGACTGGCGGCGGCATGGTCTACGCGGTTTGGGTGGCTAGGCGTGAATTTGCCGCGGCACAGCCGCAGGCAGTGGCTCAAGTGCAGCAGCGCTTGCGAGAGGCTTTTACTTACGGCTTGGAGCATCTGGACGAGGCGGCGGCTTGGATTCGCCGGGACGGTTTTACGCCGGCAGAGATTGTGCATTATATCGGCCTTTTAAATTACGAGCTGACGCCCACACATCAGCAGGCGTTGCTGGGCTTTTACCAGCGGGCGCATGCGTTGGGACTGATTGAAAAAGTGCCGCAACTGGCATTTGCCGGGGAGGCGCAGGCATGAAAAAAGAGGAAGCCTTGGCGCTTCTGGAAGAAGATATTTTAACGTTGGGCTTGGCGGCGGACGCTTGTCGGCGCCAACGTTTTCCAGACGATACGGTAACTTTTATTGTGGACCGCAACATTAACTATACAAATATTTGCACCAGCGAGTGTCGCTTTTGCGCTTTTTTTCGGCGTCCCGGACATCCGGAAGGCTATGTGCTGACTCATGAAGAGGTGCTGGAGAAAGTCGGCGAGACGGTGGCGGCCGGAGGCACGCAAATCCTCATGCAAGGCGGGCTGCATCCGGATTTGCCTTTTTCCTGGTACTTGGATTTAGTGAAGGCGATTAAAGCGCGCTATGATATTGTAATTCATTCGTTTTCGCCGACAGAGATTCTTTATTTTTCCAGGCAAAGCGGTCTTTCAATACCGGAAGTGCTGCAGCAATTGAGGGAGGCTGGCCTTGACTCGCTGCCAGGAGGCGGCGCGGAAATTTTAGTAGATGAGATTCGCCAGCGCGTGAGCCCTAAAAAAATTTCCAGCGGCGAATGGCTGGACGTAATGCGCCAGGCGCAGCTTTTGGGCTTTGGCACGACAGCCACCATGGTCATCGGCATGGGGGAAAGCCGAGCGCAGCGGCTGGAGCATTTGGAGAAAATCAAACGCTTGCAAGAGGAAACCGGCGGCTTCCGGGCGTTCATCCTCTGGACGTATCAACCGGGGAATAATGAGCTGGGGGGCGAAAAGATTTCCTCTTGGGAATACTTGCGTACGCTGGCGGTGGCGCGGCTGTATTTGGATAACATTCACACGGTGCAAGGCTCTTGGGTAACTCAGGGCAAGGAAATTGGGCAGTTGACCCTTGCTTTTGGCGCTAATGATTTGGGCAGCGTCATGCTGGAGGAAAATGTTGTTAAGGCGGCGGGTACGTCGCATGCGATGAATGTAGAGTCTATGGTTCGTCTGATTCGACAAGCCGGCAGAAAACCGGCGCAGCGTAATACAGTATATGAAATTATCAAACGTTTTGATGATGAGGTGGAAGCATGAAGGTAACGGTTCAAGCTGATTTTGCCGTCATCGGCGGCTCGGGTACTCTATCCAGTGATTTTCCCTTAGGGGCGGATGATCCAGGGGTTGTTCTTTTGGAAGACCAACTGGTTTTTGAAACGCCTTATGGTGAAAGTCCGCCGTTTCGGCTGTTTACGGTAGATGAAAAGCCGGTGTTAACCTGCAAAATGCATGGCTGGGGCCGGCAGGTCAGCCGCGCCGACGCTTCTAGGCAGATTTTCTGGGTGCTCCGCGAGGCAGGCGTACGCCGCATTCTAGGGGAAGGCGGCGTTGGTACCGTCAATCATCTCCTGGACCCCCGGGATATTGTCATTCCACACGACTATTTGGATCAGTCCATGCGTAAAGATGTCGGCCTTGAGGGGCATTACCTGTTGGTGATGCGCGATGCGATCTGTCCGGAAATGCGGGAAGTGCTGGTAGAAACCGCTAAAGAACACTATTTAGGACGTATTTTCAGCAGAGGAATATATGCGGTTACAGACGGACGGCATTTTGAAAGTCCGGCGGAAATCGCCATGCTCAAGGGCCATGCGGACATTGTTGGCCAGAGCATTTGTCCGGAAGTATATCTAGCAAGGGAAATCGGCGCCTGTTTTGCAGGGTTGTACTTTGTCGTCAATTACGGAGAAGGGGTTGTGAAAAACTGGTCCCACAAAGACTTACAAGATATTTTTTATGATGACGCCCCCATGCTCAGCCGCATTCTCCTTGACACAATTCGTCATTTGCGGACTGTGGGCGAGTGCGAATGCGCCAGCTTGCGTAAAGAAACGCTCTTAAAAGGTATTTACAAGTAGCCTCGGGTGTGGTTTAATTTTCTTCATATAGAAAGGGGGCTTGTTCATGAGTGCCAAACAAAATGAATTTGTTTTGGTTATGGATTTCGGCGGGCAGTACAACCAGCTGATTGCCAGACGCGTCAGAGAGTGCAACGTATATTGCGAAGTTTTTCCGTATACGATGAGCATTGAAGAGATAAAAAAAATGCAGCCTAAAGGGATTATTTTTACCGGCGGCCCGAATAGTGTGTATGAAAAGGATTCTGCCGTATGCAGTGCAGAACTTTTAAAGCTGGGAATTCCGGTTTTGGGAATTTGCTACGGCTCACAGCTTATGGCACATTTACTGGGGGGCAAGGTTGCAACCGCTCCGGTCAGCGAATATGGCAAAACGGAAGTCAGCATTAAAGGCGAAAGCTCTAAAATCTTTGCAGGGGTTTCCAAGGAAACGATTTGCTGGATGAGTCATACGGATTATATTGCAGAAGCTCCGGCATCCTTTAAGGTTACAGCCTCTACACCTGTATGTCCGGTGGCAGCGATGGAAAATGAAACCGAAAAACTCTATGCTGTACAGTTCCATCCGGAAGTTATGCATACCGTTGAAGGTATGAAAATGCTTCATAACTTTATTTTCAATGTATGTGAATGCAATGGCGACTGGAAAATGGATTCCTTCGTAGAAGCGACAATTCAGAATCTTCGCCAGAAAATTGGCGGCGGAAAAGTTCTCTGCGCATTGTCGGGCGGGGTTGACTCCTCTGTTGCTGCTGTATTGCTGTCAAAAGCGGTCGGCAAACAACTGACCTGTGTATTTGTTGATCATGGCTTACTGAGAAAAAATGAAGGCGATGAAGTAGAAGCTATATTTGGCCCGGATGGTCATTATGATCTGAACTTCATTCGCGTAAATGTTAAAGAGCGTTTCTATGCAAAACTCAAGGGTGTTACTGATCCGGAAACAAAGCGTAAAATTATTGGCGAAGAATTCATTCGTGTATTCGAAGATGAAGCTAAAAAAATTGGCAAAGTGGATTTCCTCGTACAGGGAACCATCTATCCGGACGTTATCGAAAGTGGTCTGGGCAAATCGGCGGTTATCAAATCCCATCATAATGTAGGCGGTCTGCCGGATTATGTTGATTTCAAAGAAATCGTAGAACCGCTGCGCCTGTTATTTAAAGATGAAGTAAGAAAAGCTGGTCGGGAATTACAGATTCCGGAATATCTTGTCAGCCGTCAGCCGTTCCCAGGCCCGGGACTTGGTATTCGTATCATCGGTGAAGTGACAGAAGAAAAAGTACAGATCGTTCAGGATGCGGATGCTATTTACCGTGAAGAAGTAGCAAAAGCCGGCGTAGCGAAAGATCTGGGACAGTATTTTGCAGCGCTCACCAATATGCGTTCGGTTGGTGTTATGGGGGATGGTCGTACGTATGATTATGCGATTGCTCTTCGTGCTGTTATGACATCTGATTTTATGACAGCTGAAAGCGCGCAGCTTCCGTGGGAAGTACTTGCGATTGTTACCAGCCGTATTGTAAATGAAGTAAAAGGCGTTAACCGTGTGCTTTATGATTGCACAGGGAAACCGCCAGCAACAATTGAATTTGAATAAGTAATTTGTCGTGGGGCACAGTCATTTTTTCTCCAGAGGGCAAAGTGACGTAGCCTGCCCGACATAGACAAAAAGACCTTGCATTGAAGCTTTTTAGAAGCTTGTGCAAGGTCTTTTTTATGCTGAGTTTTTACACCGTATAGTAAATGGTCGCTTGTAACGGCGGCAGGGGCGTGTTTTTCTCTTTATCCGCTTCGGCAGCCACTTCCTTTTGTAAGGAACGACCAAAGGAAGGAGCTTGTTTTTTGCGCTTTTGCTTCAAACCGGACTGCCCCGAGGAGTAAGAATCAACAGGGCGGATGCGATTGATGCGTTGAATGCGTTCAACCATGACGAGGGGCCTCCTTTACTTTAGGATTTGTCACGTACCACACAGGACCTTCATCCCTTATATCGTACAAAAAATAAAAAATCTTAAAGAAAAAAGGAAAAAACAGAAACCCGAACGTTAAAGAAAAATGAAGAAATAAGGTTCATGTTTTCGTTGACTCACTCTGCTGATGCTGTTAAAATAAAACCGTAACCGCATACGGCTCGTATATGTTTGGGAATACGGCCCAAATGTCTCTACCGGACAACCGTAAATTGTCTGACTACGAGCGGAATCTCCAGCAGATGCCAGATAGTGCAGGGAAAGACTCCCTAGCTGCCGCACCGGACGGAATTTTCGCTCAGGCAAAACCCGCGAATTTTCTGGCGGTGTTTTTTGTTTGAGCAGGTGGCTGCGCTTATTCGGAAAATCAGGAGATTTCTCTAGGTATCAAAAAAATAGCAGACAGAGGAGAGACGCACATGTTGGAAAAGCTATTTGCATTGCGTGAAAGAAACACCAATGTAAATACCGAAATCACCGCAGGGATTACTACGTTTATGGCTATGGCTTATATCCTGTTTGTCAATCCCAGCATTCTGGGCGCCGCAGGGATGGACAAAAACGCCGTCTTGCTGGCCACTTCCATTGGAGCCGGTCTGGTTACAATTATGATGGGCTTGTTTGTTAACTATCCGATCGCTATGGCTCCGGGAATGGGCCTGAATGCATTTTATGCGTTTACTGTTATCATCGGCATGGGTGTGCCGTGGCAGGCCGCTTTGGGCGCCGTTTTTATTTCCGGTATTATTTTTATTTTGTTGACGGTTACCCGGGTCCGCCAATTGCTCGTAGAGGGCATGCCAATGGCCTTGAAACATGCAATTACTGTAGGGATTGGCTTGTTTATCACTGTGGTTGGCTTGAAACTTTCCGGCATTATGAGCATTCGCTTGTCGCTCATTCCGCCGACGCTGGAAAAGATAGTCGCGGCACATGGCAATGGTACGCCGCTGTCCTTTGAAACCATTATCGAGCTGGGAAAATTGGGCAGTCCTGATGTCTTTTTGGCGCTGTGCGGTCTTTTTATCACGGCGATTTTAATGGGCCGTCAAGTAAAAGGCGCAATTTTGATTGGCATTCTGCTGACTTCGCTTGCAGGCATTGCGACGGGAATTGTTAATATTCCCGCTGGCTTTTCGCCGGTTTCCATTCCCGATTTCAGCCGCAATGCTTTTTTTGCCTTGGATATTATGGGTGCCTTGAATATGGGACTCTTAACTATTATTTTCACCTTTACCTTTGTGGAACTCTTCGATGCCATGGGCACTATGGTGGGGATGGCTACGAAAGCTGGCCTGATGGACAAAACAGGACGCTTTCCAGGCATGGGTAAAGCGATGCTTACTGATGCCGCCGGCGTCAGCATCGGTTCGCTTTTGGGAACCAGCACCATTACCGCTTTTGTGGAAAGCGCCGCTGGCGTTGGTGTTGGCGGTCGTACCGGCCTGACGGCTGTAGTTTGCGGCTCGCTGTTCTTGTTGTCCATGTTCTTCACGCCGTTGGTGGGGCTCATTCCCAGCGCGGCAACGGCTCCGGCCTTGATTATTGTCGGTGCCTTGATGATGGAGTCGGTGCGCAACATTGATTTCACCGATTTCACTGAGTTTTTCCCAGCTTTTATGACTATTATTCTGATGCCTTTTACTTATAGTATTGCCAACGGCATTTCTGCTGGTCTGGTACTGTACCCTCTCTTAAAGCTCATCAATGGGCGCGGCAAAGAAGCCCATTGGATTGTCTATATCCTGGCGGTGCTGGTAGTAATGCGCTATATGTTCCTTGCGGAATAGTATATCGTTTACTCCTAAAATACCCTGTGAGGCGAAGCAGCCATGGCGCGGAAGAGAGTACTCTTCCGCGCCTGTTCTCCGGGTTTTCCTTCCGCAACAGGTCCGGTGCCGGAAGGAAAGGTGCAGGAGAATCGCAGCAAACATAGAACTGACAAAATATGGTTAAACGGTGAAGTGCAAAAGGAGGCTGTTTATGAAGGTTGCTATCATCATGGGAAGCGACTCCGACTGGCCTAGGCTGGAAGGAGCGGCCAAAGTACTCAAGTCTTTTGGCGTGGAATGTGAAGTCATCGTGGCTTCGGCGCATCGTACGCCGGATGTGGTTCATGAGTTTGCCGCCGGCGCTGCCGAGCGCGGCGTGAAGGTCATTATTGCCGCTGCTGGCGCAGCAGCCCACTTGCCTGGGGTGATCGCCAGCTTTACGACGCTGCCGGTAATCGGTGTGCCTATAGCAGCAACTCCCTTGGCGGGCTTTGACGCTCTTTTGAGCATTGTGCAGATGCCTTCGGGCATTCCTGTAGCCACGATGGCGGTAGACGGCGCCAAAAATGCCGCGATTTTCGCTGTGCAAATACTGGCCGTAGGCAATGAAAATTTAGCCGCTAAGCTGAAGGAGTACCGGAAGCAGATGGCTGAAGAAGTAGCCGCTAAAGCGGATAAGGTTACAAAAATTTGGAACGAAGAAGCCGCAAAGGCATAGGGAGGATATAGGCGTGGAAAAGAAACCTCTTTACGAAGGCAAAGCGAAACAAATGTTTGCGACGGAAAACCCGGATGAATTGCTTGTATATTACAAGGATGACGCCACTGCTTTCAATGGCGACAAAAAAGGCATCATTACCGACAAGGGTGTTTTGAACAATAAGATTGCCACCTTCTTTTTTGAATTGCTCGGCAAGGCCGGCATTCCTCATCATTTGCTCAAACGTCTTAGTGACCGGGAAATGCTGGTAAAAAAACTAACCATTCTGCCTGTAGAGGTAGTTGTGCGCAATATCGCCGCTGGCAGCCTGGCTAAACGCTTGGGCTTGGCGGAAGGAACAAAAATGGCAAAAACCGTGCTGGAGTTCTACTACAAGGATGACGAACTAGGCGATCCTATGATTAACGACTATCATATCGCCGCTATGAATCTGGCTACGCCGGAGCAGATGGAAAAGGTTTCTGAGTATGCTCTGAAAACGAATGAAATCCTCTCGGCTCATTTAAAAGAAAAAGGGCTGGAACTGATTGACTTCAAGCTTGAATTCGGCCTGTATAAGGGCGAAGTGATTTTGGGAGACGAAATTTCTCCGGACACCTGCCGCTTTTGGGACAGCAAGACCGGTGAAAAAATGGACAAGGACCGTTTTCGCCGCGATTTGGGCAATGTGGAAGAAGCCTATAAAGAAGTATTGTATCGTTTGACAGGAGAGAGGTAAGCAATGATCGATGTGATGGACAACGATACTCTGCATGAAGAATGCGGTGTCTTCGGTATTTATTCCCATACGGAAGATGTCACGCATTGTACCTATTGGGGGCTGTATGCTTTGCAGCATAGGGGACAGGAAAGCGCCGGCATTGCCGTTACCGACGGCGCCTGGATGGATGTCCATCGCGGCATGGGGTTGGTAGGCGAAGTATTTCGCCACCAGCTTCCTAGGATGGAGAACCAATATATCTCTATAGGCCATGTGCGCTATTCGACAACAGGTTCCAGTCTTTTGGCCAATACGCAGCCGTTGATGGTGCGGTACGCCGGCGGGACTATTGCGATGGCTCACAACGGCAATTTGACTAATGCCGGTTCGCTGCGCAAAAAGCTGGAAGAAGAAGGCTGTATTTTTCAAACGTCTATTGACAGCGAAGTGATAGTTAATTTGATTGCCCGTTCGCGCAAAGACAACTTGGAGGAAAAGGTTATGGAAAGCCTCCAAGACGTGGAGGGCGCCTACTGCTTGGTGGTCATGACCGAGGACAAGCTCTTAGGCGTGCGCGATCCGAACGGCTTCCGGCCTCTTTGCGTTGGCCGTCTGAATGGCGGTTATGTGATTGCTTCGGAATCTTGTGCGTTGGATACAGTGGGTGCCGAGTTTGTCCGTGACGTAAAACCAGGGGAAATGGTGGTCGTCGATGAAAACGGTCTGCATTCGTTTCAATTTGCCAAACAGAAGCGGCAAGCATTGTGCATTTTTGAATACATTTATTTTGCTCGTCCGGACAGTGTGATTGACGGTCAAAGCGTGCAGCAGGCGCGTTTTGAAATGGGTCGGCAACTGGCCAGAGAACATGGCGTCAAAGCGGACGTCGTCATTTCCGTGCCTGATTCGGGAACGACAGCCGCTTTGGGCTATAGTTACGAGTCGGGCATTCCTTTTATGGAAGGCCTGATGAAAAACCGCTATATTGGCCGGACCTTTATTCAGCCGGAACAGAAGAAGCGGGATATGGGCGTACGGTTGAAGCTGAATGCTGTTCGGGCGGCTGTGGCCGGAAAATCCGTGGTAATGGTGGATGATTCTATTGTACGCGGCACAACGAGCGGCAAAATCGTGCATATGCTTAAGGAAGCAGGCGCGAGGGAAGTGCATATGTGCGTTAGTTCGCCGCCGATTTCCTGCCCTTGCTATTACGGCATTGATACTTCGGCTCGCAAGGAACTGATCGCCGCCAGCAAAAGCGTGGAGGAAATCCGTGAGTTTATTGGCGCCGATTCCCTGCATTACTTGACGATTGAAGGCTTGCAAGGCTGCGTCGCTAATGTAGACGCCAGCCAAATGTGCTATGCTTGCTTTAATAACGACTATCCTACGGAAATCGAGTGCGAAGCGGAAATTGCAACCCAGAAATTCATTTTTGAGCAAAAGCGACGTTAATGGAGGAAGAGTGCATGTCTGAGATGAAGAAGAACGCGCCGTCCCTGACCTATCGCGACGCCGGCGTAGATATTGACGCTGGTAATGAGGCGGTGCAGCGGATGAAAGCGCATGTGCGCAGCACCTATCGACCGGAAGTGCTTGGCGATATAGGCGGTTTTGGCGGCCTGTTCGCTTTGAACACGGGAAAATATCGGGAGCCTGTACTGGTTTCGGGCACAGACGGCGTTGGCACTAAGCTGCGCTTGGCATTTCTGATGGACAAGCATGATACCATCGGCCAGGATGCGGTAGCCATGTGTGTAAATGACATTTTGGTGCAAGGCGCAGAGCCTCTCTTTTTCCTCGACTATCTGGCAGTAGCCAAAGTCAGCCCCACGCAGGTTGCTGATATTGTCGGCGGCATCGCCAGGGCTTGCAAGGAGTCCGGTTGCGCCCTTATTGGCGGCGAAACTGCGGAAATGGCCGGCTTTTACGGTGAAGGCGAATACGATATCGGCGGCTTTGCTGTCGGCGTAGTGGAAAAAGAAGAGATTATTACCGGCGAAACCATTCAGGCCGGCGATGCGGTGCTAGGCTTGCCCTCAAGCGGCGTTCATTCCAATGGGTATTCGTTGGTGCGTAAAATTTGTTTGGACGTGCAAAAGCTGGACCTGAAGACGGTTGTACCGGAACTGGGACGGCCATTGGGCGAGGAGCTTTTGGAACCTACTCGCCTGTATCCCAAAGCGTGTCTGCCTTTGTTCGGCCGCTTTGACCTGCGCGGCTTGGTGCATATCACTGGCGGCGGCTTTTACGACAACATCCCTCGCGTGCTGCCTGAAGGCACGGCAGTGGAAGTAGATATTGAAGCTTGGCCGCGTCCGGCGATTTTCTCACTCCTCCAGGAATGGGGCAATGTGGCTTGGCCGGAAATGTACCGTACCTTCAATATGGGTATCGGCATGATTTTGGTAGTGCCTGAGGCACAGGCGCAGGCCGTAATGGATGACTTGGCGCAGCGCGGTGAAACCTGCTATCGCATTGGTTCCGTCGTAGCCGGCAACGGGGAAGTAACTCTTAAAGGGGGCGAGTTCGACCATGACCGCTAAAAAGGCATTGGGCGTACTTGTTTCCGGACGCGGCAGCAACTTGCAGGCTATTTTGGATGCTATTCATGCTGGGCGGCTGCCTTTGGCCAAGGTGGGTGTTGTCATCAGCGATAATCCGGAGGCCAAAGCCTTGCTGCGTGTGCGCGGCATGGGCATCCCGACGGTGGTGTTAGAGCGAAAAGCCTTTGCGGATCGAACTGCTTATGAAACCGCGCTGGCGGACGAGCTGGAGCGGCATCAGGTGGACCTGGTAGTACTGGCAGGCTTTATGCGCATTTTGAGCGCTTGCTTCATTCAGCGCTTTCCTGGAGCTATCGTCAACATTCATCCCTCTTTGCTGCCTGCGTTCCCGGGCCTGGATGCGCAAGGACAAGCGCTCCGTTACGGCGTTAAAGTGGCAGGCTGTACCGTGCATTTTGTAGACGAAGGCATGGACAGCGGTCCGATCATCTTGCAGGAAGCCGTACCGGTAGAACTGGGGGATACGACCCAGACTTTGGCGGATCGTATTCTTCATGTGGAGCATCGGCTGTATCCGCGGGCGATTGCATTGTTTTGCGAGGAGCGGCTGGAGATTGAAGGGCGACAGGTCCATATCCGAAGCGAAAAGTGAGGTAAAAATGATGAAAATTCGGCGCGCGTTAATTAGCGTTTCTGATAAAAGCGGCGTAGTGGAGTTTGCTAAAGAACTTTGCCAAATGGGCGTGGAAATCGTCTCTACTGGCGGCACGATGAAGACGCTGCGGGCGGCGGGGCTGCCTGTGACCTATGTAAGCGATGTTACGGGCTTTCCTGAAATCATGGATGGCCGTGTGAAAACCTTGAACCCCTATGTGCATGGCGGCATTTTGGCGATTCGCGACAACGAAGCCCATGTAGCGGCGATGAAAGAGCATGGCATCACGGGTATTGATTTGGTGGCGGTGAACTTGTATCCCTTCCGCCAGACCATTGCCAAAGAAGGGGTAACCTTGGAGGAAGCCGTCGAGAACATCGATATCGGCGGACCGGCTATGATTCGTGCGGCGGCGAAAAATTTCGCCTATGTGACCGTGGTAGTCAATCCTGAGCGGTACCAGACGGTAGTGGAAGAGCTGCGCCAAAGCGGCGAAGTGTCGGATAAAACACGCATGCGTCTTTCGCAGGAAGCATACAGCCATACCGGCGAATACGACGCCTGCATTGCTCGCTATTTAGCGCAGCGTTTAGATGGCGAAGACACTTTCCCTGTTACTTTGCATGGTGTATGGGAAAAAGCCCAGGACTTGCGTTACGGCGAGAATCCACATCAAGCGGCCGCTTTCTACAAAGAAAGAGGCGCGAAAAGCGGCCTGGCAGCGGCGCAGCAGCTGCATGGCAAGGAATTGTCCTTTAACAATCTGGTGGATTTGGAAGCAGCCTATGCCGTGGCGGCTGATTTTCCGCAGCCAGCAGCGGCTATTATCAAGCATACCAATCCCTGCGGCACCGGCATGGGGGAAACTCTGGCCGATGCGTACCGCAAGGCGCATAGCGCCGATCCGGTATCTGCTTTCGGCGGTATTGTCGGTTTGAACCGGGAAGTGGATGCGGAAACGGCCGGTGAACTGAGCACTATCTTCTTAGAAGCGGTCATTGCCCCTTCCTATACCAAGGAAGCGCTGGATATTTTGTCTCAGAAGAAGAATATCCGTCTTTTGGCGGCTCCGCTGCCCAAGCAGGGGCGTAAAGAATGGGATATTAAAAAAGTTTCCGGCGGCCTGTTGCTGCAGGAAACAGATACGCAAGAACTCGTGGAAAGCGAGCTGAAAGTGGTTTCTAAGCGTCAGCCGACCGAAGCGGAATGGAAGCAGCTGCGTTTTGCCTGGACGGTGGTCAAGCATGTGAAGTCTAATGCCATTGTCGTAGCGGCGGATGATAAGACGCTGGGCGTTGGCGCCGGCCAGATGAATCGCGTTGGTTCAGCGGCCATTGCTTTGGTACAGGCTGGCGAAGCGGCTAAAGGAGCTGTTTTGTCTTCCGACGCCTTCTTCCCTTTCCGAGATACCATTGATACGGCGGCTAAAGCCGGCATTACCGCCATCATTCAGCCTGGCGGCTCTGTACGGGATGAAGAATCCATTCAGGCGGCCGACGAGCATGGCATTGCCATGGTCTTTACCGGCATGCGTCACTTCAAACATTAGAACCAGGCAGAGGCAGCGGAGGATGTTAGAGAACATGGATGTTGGAGCAAATGCGGCATGATTGTTTTCTTTGCAGAGTACCGGCTGCCTCTGTTTTTTCGGTAGTTGAAAGACAGGAAACTTGAAGACTATTTTCGGAAAGAGGTGGGATCGTGCGTATTTTAGTCATTGGCGGCGGCGGCCGCGAGCATGCGCTGGTATGGAAGCTGGCGCAAAGCAAAGGTGTTTCCGCAATTTTTTGCGCTCCCGGCAATCCTGGGATGGCGCCTTTAGCGCAATGCGTGAATCTCGGCGTGGAGGATCACGAAGCATTGGCGGCTTTTGCCAAAGAGAACGACATTGATTTGACAGTGGTAGGGCCGGAAGGCCCGTTGGTTGCAGGAATAGTGGACTTTTTTGCCGCCAAAGGCTTGCGCGCTTTTGGACCTTCCCAGGCTGCGGCTCGTTTGGAAGGCTCTAAACAGTTTGCCAAGGAAATTATGGCGAAATACGGTATTCCGACAGCGGACTTTGCGGTTTTCACCGACGCGGAAGCCGCAAAAGAGTATGTGCGCAAAAATGGCGCACCGATCGTAGTCAAGGCGGACGGTCTTGCCGCCGGCAAGGGTGTGGTCGTAGCGATGAGTGAGGCAGAAGCAATTGCCGCCATTGACGATATGCTTTGCCAGGGGCGGTTTGGCAGCGCCGGTAACCGTGTGGTGCTGGAAGAGTTTATGCAGGGAGAAGAAGCTTCTTTGCTGGCTTTTGCCGATGGCGAAACGGTAGTGCCGATGGTAGCGGCTCAGGACCATAAACGCATTTTTGACGGTGATCAAGGGCCGAATACCGGCGGCATGGGCGCTTACGCTCCGGCGCCAGTGGCTACGGAGTCTATTTTAAAGCAGACTTTGGAAACTGTTTTGCAGCCTATGGTTAAAGCCATGGCAGCAGAAGGCTGTCCTTATAAAGGGGTGCTGTATGCGGGGCTGATGATCACTGAGAAAGGCCCTCGGGTAGTCGAATTTAATGCGCGTTTTGGCGATCCGGAGACGCAGGTGGTATTGCCTTTGCTGGAAAGCGATCTCGTAGAGATTATGCTGGCTTGCATAGACGGAACTTTGGCTAAGACCGAAGTGAAGTGGAAACAAAGCAGCACCGTATGCGTGGTTATGGCGGCCGGCGGCTATCCGGAAAGTTACCGCAAAGGAGACGTTATCCGGGGGTTAGCTGAGGCTGCAGAAGCGGGAACGGTCGTATTCCATGCTGGAACAGGGTTGTCGGCGGACGGCGAGATTGTTACCGCCGGCGGTCGGGTATTGGGCGTTACCGCAAGCGGCGATGATATTGCCGGAGCGGTAGCGGCAGCGTATAAGGGAGTCGCTTGTATTTCCTTTGAAGGCGTTCAGTATCGTAAGGATATTGCCTATCGGGCGTTGGCTCGCCGCTAGGTTGTCTCTCTTGGTCTCTTGGTTGACAGACTGTGAGAAATAGAACTATAATGTAATCGAATCAGGCTTCAACTAAGGAACGCTGTATTGAATAAATCGGCGAGTTCTTAAGCAGGCGGGGGCGGAGCCCCCGCACTTTTTATATAGGGGGAACTAGGCCATGCGCAAGCGACACGTCTCAGAAGCAGCGGCAGAGGTCCGGAACAAAAGACAGCAGATTCTGGATGCGGCAGGCGTAGTGTTTGCACGGAAGGGCTATCATAAAGCAACAGTCGATGAAATCATTGCCTTAGCCGATACAGGCAAGGGGACTGTGTATAACTATTTTGTCAATAAGGAGCAGCTTTTTTATACCTTGATACAAGAGCGGAGCGCTCCTTTTGAAGAGGTTGCCGAAGCGATCGTTCATTCTTCAGAGCCGCCATTGCAAAAAATTCATACGTTGATTCGGGAATTTTTAGCTTTTTTTGTGGTGAATGCGGATTTGTGGCGCGTAATGATGCATGAAATGCGAGGCTTGGGAGCGCCGGAGTTGGCTGCGGTGCCGCTGCAGACTATAGAAAAATACAACCAATGGTTTTGTCGCAATATCGGCCGCCTGGAGGCTGTAATTTCACAAGGCATTGAAGCAGGGGCTTTGCGCAACTGTGAAACGCGTATTGTAGGCTGCGGTATTTTTAGCGTGATTGTGATGATGGTATTTCAAGGCTTTGTAAAAGATAATATTGACGAGATGGCGAATAGTGTTAATGAAATTGTTTTGTATGGTATTGTCGCTTCTTCGTAATAAATAATCCCCGGTCGACTCAGCCAGTCGACCGGGGATTTCTATTGTTTTCGCACGATAGGAATCGCGCTCTTCCGTGCATACACTGGATGCACTTCGTTTAGTCAGTTATTCAGTTGTGGGACTGCCCAATTGTTTGCTGATACGACCGCCCCCTTACATGGTGACCGAAACTCTGCTTCCTCTTTCATTGGACTCACCCCTGACTGTGGTAGTTGCCGAGCTACCTGTCGCCACTGCTTCCGGCGACTTTCTCTTCATCTACCCTTTTCTTTGATTTAAGTATAACAAGAATATTGCGAAAAGTCAAGCGGCCTTCATGGCAGCCATCGAAGCCCTCGCTTGACTCCTGTTCATTCTCCATACCCCTCTGTTTTACCAGGCTGGCAGGATAGTACCCTGAAAATGCTCTTCAATGTAGTTGCGAACTTCTGGAGAGTGATAGGCTTTGATTAGCAGCTGCAGTGAGCGGTTATCAGTTTCCCCTTCCCTTACGGCGATGACATGCGCATAGGCTGAAGAAGCCGGTTCCATGAGGAGAGCCTTGTTGGGGGCTAGGCCGTAAGAAAAAGCGTAGCCGCTGGGAATGCCCAATATATGGGCATCTTCCATATGCCTAGGCAGCGTGTTGGCCATGGCTGTTTTAAACACCAGTCCCAAGGGGTTGGTCTGTATATCTTCTAGAGTGGGTGTGGCCAGGGCATCTTGGCGCAAGGCGATGACGCCGCTTTTATGAAGGAGAAGCAAAGCGCGGCTCAAGCTGATCGGATCTTGCGGCAGGGCGACAATAGCGCCGCGGGGCAAATCATTGAGATTGGAAATTTTCTTTGAATAAAAACCCAGAGGGAAAAGCACGGTTTTAGCTGCCGCTTGCAGTTTGAAGCCGCGGTCTTTAGTGACGGTTGTTAAATAGGCTTCCGGTTGAAAAATATTAGCGTCCAATTTTTCACCGGCCAGGGCTTCGTTAATTTTCACGTAATCGTTGAACTTTACGACTTGAATTTGCAGACCGTCTTTTTCAGCGACATTTTGCACGACCTTCAAGATGTCTTCGTGAGGTCCGGCAATAACGCCTACTTTGATCGGCTTGACAGTGCTGGTCATGATGGCTACGGCATAGCCGATGCCGATCATAACTACTAAAACACTCAAGAGTAAGATGGCTAGTTTGCGATTTGACATAGAAAAACCCCCATGCAGGCGCAACGCAGCGTTGCTTCCGCACAGGGGCTGCACGTCAGATTAAAACGCTGGAACGATTGCACCTTGATATTTCTCGTTGATGAATTTCTTCACTTCTTCAGAGGTCAGCGCTTTCGTCAGCTTCTGAATTTCAGGACGATTTTCGTCTCCCTTGCGAATCGTCAAGATATTAGCGTAGGGAGAATCCTTTTGCTCAATGAACAAAGCATCTTTAGCAGGAACTAGTTTGGCTTCTAGCGCATAGTTCGTATTGATAACGGCAATGGCCAGATCCTCAAGAGAACGAGGCAGTTGAGGCGCTTCAAGCTCACGAATTTTCAAGTTTTTAGGGTTGGCTACAATATCGGAAATCGTGGCGTTTACGCCGGCGCCTTCCTTAAGTTTCAGTAAGCCGGCTTTTTCCAGCAGAGAAAGGGCGCGTCCGCCATTGGTCGGATCGTTGGGAATGCCAACTTGAGCGCCGTTAGACAAGTCATTAAGGTTTTTAATTTTTTGGGAATAAATGCCCATAGGCTCAATGTGAACTTTGGTAGTATAAGCCAACTGCAAGTTGCGCTCGGAAATGAACTTGTTTAAGTAAGGCACATGCTGAAAGAAGTTGGCATCCAATTCTTTATCCGCTACCGCAAGATTTGGACGTACATAATCGTTCATTTCGACGATAACCAGGTCGATTCCTTCTTTCGCCAGAAGCGGCTTGACGACGTTAAGAATTTCCGCATGCGGCACCGGTGTGGCGCCGACTTTGAGAACGGTTTTGGCGTTTTGCGCCGCCGGCTTGGCGTCGTTGCCGCCGCAGCCGGCAATAACCAAGGCCAAAGAGAGAAGAACTACCAGGAGAAGCAGAGATCTTTTTTTCATAGAAATTACCTCCTTGAATTTTTTTATTTTTTATTGAGTTTGGCTGCAATCAGATCGCCGCAGGACTGGATAATCTGTACCTGCGCGACCAAGACGACAACCGTTGCCAACATCACGTCGCCGCGAAAGCGCTGATAACCGTAGCGAATGGCTAAATCACCCAGGCCGCCGCCGCCGATGGCGCCAGCCATGGCGGAATAGCCGACAAGGCTGATAACCATTAAGGTTAAACCGGAAATAATGGACGGCATAGACTCTGGTAGAAGCACCCGGGTAATGATGGCTAGCGGCGAGGCGCCCATGGCCTGAGCGGCTTCCACCAGGCCGTAGTCTACTTCCTTAATGGCGGTTTCTACAATGCGCGCCAGGAACGGAATAGCGGCTAAACTTAAAGGAACTACTGCGGCGTCAGTGCCAATAGAGGTTCCTGCGATCATGCGCGTGATGGGGATGATGGCTACCATCAAAATAATAAAAGGAACCGAACGGCAAGCGTTAACAATAGCGCCTAAAACGCGATAGAGAGCTAAATTTTCCAGGATATGTCCTTTGTCGGTTGTAACCAGGATGACGCCCAAGGGAATACCGAAAAGAGCGGCGACAAAGGAAGAAAAAGCTACCATATAAGTGGTTTCGCCCAAAGACTTAACCAGCAAGAGAAGCATGTCTTGCGACATAGCCGATCACCTCAATTCCAAGATTGCGTTGTTTCAAATAAGCTAACGCCGCGTCCAGATCTTCTTGAGAGCCTGAAAGCTCTAAAATCAGCGTACCATAGGGCGTGCTTTGGATGTGGTCGATGTTGCCGTAGAGAATGTTGGGAGTGACCTGATACTGGCGAATCAGTGTGGCAATGACAGGCTCTTCAGCGGACTGTCCCAAGAAAGACAGGCGCAGTACCAGATTGCCTTCCGGCAACGGCGTAGGGGAGAAAGCTACGTCAGCAAGAATTTCCGGCAGATCATGGTTAATGATGGTGCGGATGAATTCTCTGGTCGTATCGGTTTGGGGCTGGGTGAATACATCCAGAACCGGCCCTTCTTCGCTGATGACGCCGTTTTCAATGACGGCGACGCGATCGCAAATTTCTTTAATGACCTGCATTTCATGCGTGATAAGCACAATGGTCAGGCCGAGCTGCTTATTAATGTTCTTTAGCAGTTCCAAAATTGCCTTGGTGGTCTGCGGGTCTAGGGCGGAGGTGGCTTCATCGCAAAGCAGTACCGTTGGCTGATTGGCCAGCGCCCGCGCGATGCCTACGCGCTGTTTTTGTCCGCCTGAAAGCTGGGCCGGATATTGATCGCGTTTATCGGACAGCTCAACCAGCTCCAAGAGGCGGCTGACTTTTTGTTCGATTTCTTTTTTGCTGACTCCAGCCAGTTCTAAAGGGAAGGCTACGTTATCAAATACCGTGCGGGAGGAAAGCAGATTAAAATGTTGAAAAATCATGCCGATTTTTTTGCGCGCTTCCCGCAGCCGCTGTTCATTAAAAGAAGTCAGTTCTTGACCGTTAACGATGACCGTGCCGGCAGTGGGCCGCTCCAGAAGATTGATGCAGCGAATGAGGGTGCTCTTGCCAGCGCCGCTCTTGCCGATGACTCCAAAAATCTCTCCCTCTTCAATGGTGAGGCTGATGCCCCGCAAGGCGTGAACGGCGTCGGAACCGCCGGAAGCGGGATAGGTTTTTTCAATGTTTTCTAGCTGAATCATGGTGAATCCCCTCTCTGCAATATGCATGTAAATACAAAAAAATCTCTTCGTGGCAAGCGAAGAGACGTCATGAGTAAAACTCAGTTCTTCATCTGCCAGGCGTATCCTGCAGGAATTGGCACCGTTCACCTGTGTGATGGTTGCCGCGGCTTCATCGGGCCCGTCCCTCTGCCAGCTCTTGATGAAAAAATATGAAATTATCAGTTTATAGGAATCAAATGCTTACGGATGCAATTGATTACGTGAGAATAACTTTAGCACGCGTCTAGAGCGCTGTCAAGAAAAAAATAGTTTCACAAACTAAAGAAGAAAAGAGGTGAAGGAAGGACTTTGAAGGGAAAGGGAGAATATGTATAAGATGTTCATGTGTTAATGAAAGGGGTAGTCTAATGGTAAATCCGAAGTTGAAGGATGTTCTTACCGACCATTTGTGTGAAGCGGTATTGCAGTTGGAAACAGTGGAAGAATGTTATCAACTCTTTGAAGACATTTGTACAATTAGCGAGCTTAAGGCGCTGGCGCAGCGGTTGGAAGTAGCTCGGATGCTGCGCAAAAAGCATACGTATGACGAAATTGTAGAGCGTACTGGGGCCAGCACCGCTACAATCAGCCGTGTTAAGCGCTGTCTGCATTACGGCGCTGACGGTTATAAGCTGATTTTAGAACGCATGGAAGTAAAAAATGAGGCGGAGCAAGGAGACGAAGATATACATGAGAAAGAATGAATTTGTACCTAAAATTCCCTATGGGATGCGTGATTTCCTGCCAGGCGAAGTGGGGCAGAAACGACAAGTGGAGGAAAGTCTCATTCGTTTGTTCGCCCGCTGGGGGTATGAGGAAATCATTACGCCTACGATGGAATATATGGAAACCTTGCAGGCGGGCAGTGAGGGAATTGAGGCGCATTTATACAAATTTTTCGATCGCCATAATCGTCTTTTAGCCTTGCGGCCGGACATGACTACTCCCATTGCCAGAGTGGCGGCTACTCGCCTGAAGGATCAAGAGGCGCCTTTGCGGCTTTGCTATTTAGCGAATGTATTTCGATATGAAGAGGCGCAGGCTGGACGGCAGTGCGAATTTTACCAGGCCGGAGTTGAACTTTTGGGTGAAGGCGGCGCTACGGCAGACGCCGAGGTAGTGGCCTTGGCGGTGGAAAGTCTTTTGGACGCGGGACTGGTTTCTTTTCAAATCAGCTTGGGACAAGTGGATTTTATCAACGGTCTTTTAGCGGAAGCCGGCTTGCAAGGGGAGCGGAGCCGTGAAATTCGTCAGGCCTTAACAAGCCGAGATTTGGTTGGCTTGGAAAAATTACTTGCAGACAGTGGTATTCCCGCAGGGGCGCAGCAGCTTTTGCGCCGCATTCCCTTGCTGCATGGCAAACGAGAATTGCTTGAAGAAGCTCGCAGTTTGGTGAATAATGACGTCAGCCGCCGGGCGCTCGACAACTTAGCCCAAATCTACGCATTGCTGGAGCATTATGGAGTAGCGGAGCATGTCGTCTTTGACTTAGGAGTCTTTCGGAATTTTTCCTATTATACCGGCATGGTCTTTGAAGCGTATACGCCGGGGCTGGGCTTTCCTGTGCTTGGCGGCGGGCGCTATGACCAGTTGGCGGGAGCGTATGGAGAATCCTGCCCGGCCACCGGTTTTGCCTTGGGGATTGAACGGGTTCTCTTGGCGCGGCAGCGCCAAAAGCTGGAAGTGTGCGCCGCGAAAAGCGATGTATATATTTCCTGGGAAAAGAACGGCTTGGTTCAAGCCATTCAGAGGGCGACGAGCTTGCGTCAGGAAGGGCTGCGAGTAGAGTTGGCGGCGCAGGAAGAAAATCGTATGGAGGCGCAACACCGTTGCGAGGGCCGTTGCTGCGGGCGCCTGGAATACTTTACAGGAGATTGAGGCAGATGTGGCAGCAGCGTGTACGTCAGGTATGGGCGGCGCTTCATGCCGTCATAACCGACGCGGATCGAGAATTGGTGCAATCCTATTTAAATGAGGCGGAACAGGCTCTGTTTTGGGCTATGAATTTACCGGATCAGTATCATTGCCTGGGCGTAGTTCGCAGCGCCAGGCAGCTTGCCGTAGGCAGGGCGGATGTGGAGGAGCGTTTTCTCATCCGCTTGGCGCTCCTGCATGATGTGGGCAAAAAAAAGGGCGATGTCAGCACTAAGGATAAAATTGCCATGGTGCTGCTTCATCGCTTGGCGCCGGGAGTAAGCAAATGGGGTCGTGAAGGCAGGGGCGGTAAAGTGAGCAACGCGCGTCACGCCATTCATGTCTATTTTCACCATCAGGAACGCAGCGCCCGGCTGCTTGCTGCGGCAGGGTGCGAGGCGGCGCTGGTAGAGGCGGTAAAACGACATCATAAAGCTCCGGAAGCAGGGGAGCCTCCGGAGCTGACTTTATTGCGGCAAGCCGACGATTTAAATTGATAAGTTTAATAGCCTTTCGCCTTATCGACAATGTTAAACATTTCCCGGTCATGAATGAGACGGGTAAGATTATCGGCGAATAGTTTAATAGCTCGATCCAGGTAGTAGGGTGATAGCGCCGCTACATGGGGCGTTATAATGACGTTGGGCATATCCCAAAGAGGCGAGTCGGCAGGCAGCGGTTCCTGGGCAAAAACGTCCAGGCCGGCGCCGCGGATATAGCCTTCTTGCAGAGCGGTAATTAGATCCGCTTCTACAAGAACTTCACCGCGGGCGATGTTGATGAAATAGGAAGAAGGTTTCATGGCGCGGAACTGTTCCAGCGTCAGCAGGCCCTTCGTTTCTTCCGTCAAAGGCAGAGAGACAACGACGAAATCGCACTGCGGCAGCATTTCCATTAGTTCATGGGGCTTGTAAAGCTGGTCGACAAAAAGTTCAGAGGTTTCTTCTCTTTTCATGGCCAGAACATTCATGCTGAAGGCTTTCGCTTTTTTGGCGATTTCTCGGCCAATACTGCCCAGTCCCAAGATGCCGATGGTTTTATCGTGCACCTCATCACAGGATACTCGCTTCCAAAGATGCGCCGCCTGATTTTTAGCGCAACCAGGCAGGCTGCGGGAGAAAGAAAGCATCATGGATAAAACGTGCTCGGAAACGGGAATGCCGTGAATGCCGCGCGAGTTGGTAAGCAGGCATTGGCTGCGACGCATTTCGGCAAAGGTTAGTTTTTCCACGCCGGCGCTGAGGGAATGAACCCAGTGTAGACGGGAAGCGGACAAAAACAGCGGGCGAATGTCATTGAAGCCCCACGCTAGAAGAATGTCGGCTTTGTCCATATGAACTCCGGCTTCTTCCAGGTCGCAGGAAACGATAGTACTGCCTGGTGCGGCGGCCTCGATCATATCCCGATGCTCCTGCTTTAGCTTATTGAGAACAACAATATGAAATGCGGGCATAGAAAAACCCTCCTGTAAACATTGAAATAACGCGAATAGTTTTTCTTATTCGACATTCTTTGGCAAAATCCTACACAGCTTGACGAATCTTTTTACAAGTGTTAATATCTACGTATTAACACTTTAACTAGATAAAGAATTAACGGAAAAGAGGCGGCGCAATGACTTCGAGTGATATGAATTACCTGACGGTAGCTTTGCCTAAAGGGAAATTGTTTGCCAAGGCGGCGGAATTGTTGGGACGCATTGGCTATACAGCCGACGATCTCAGCGAAAAATCGCGCAAGCTGGTATTGACGAACGAAGAAAAGAAAGTGCGCTTTATTATTACTAAGACTGCGGATTTGCCGACCTATGTAGAATATGGAGCGGCGGATGTGGGCATTATCGGCAAAGACGTATTGCTGGAAGAAGAGCGGGATGTTTATGAATTGCTGGATCTCGGTTTTGGACGCTGCCGCCTGATGGTGGCGGTGCCGCGGGCTATGAAGAGGGAAAAGCTGAGTGACTATGCGCACATGCGGGTGGCTACGAAATATCCCAAGGTGGCGGAGAAGTTTTTTTATCAGCAGGGAATTCAAGTGGAGATTATCAAGCTCAACGGCTCGATTGAGCTGGCGCCTATGGTGGGGCTGGCGGAGCTGATTGTAGATATCGTGGAAACTGGCACAACATTGAAGGAAAATCAGCTGGATGAGATCGCGCCGATTGAAGAAGCGACAGCTCGTTTTATTGCTAACCGCGTGAGCTTCAAAATGAAGTTTGACCGCATTCAAGCTATGGTGGAAGGCCTCCGCGCCTTGCTGCAGGAGGAGGGAAAGCAATGATTCGCCAAAAAAAAGCAAGTGAGTTGGGCCGTGAAGGCTGTGAGGCGTTATTGCGCAAGCCTGCCTTTGATGAAGTGGAGCTGGGAGAAAAGGCTAAGGCGCGCATTAAAGAATCCTTCGGGGAGGAATTATCCGCCGTGCAGGTTGTGCAGCGGATTGTAGATGATGTGCGTCGTCGCAAAAATGAAGCTCTTTGCGATTATACGCAGCGCTTCGACGGGGCGCAGCTGACGGCGGACACGCTGGAAGTGACGGCGGCGGAGTGGGAAGAAGCCTGTCAAGCGGTGGATGAGGCGTTGTTGACAAGTATTCGCCGGGCGGTGGCCAATGTGCGCCGCTACCACAGCGAGCAGCTCCCTAAATCCTGGCTGACCTATCGGGAGCATGGGGCCATGCTGGGACAGAACAGCCGGCCGTTGGATCGGGTTGGTTTGTATGTGCCAGGCGGCACAGCCACCTATCCTTCGTCAGTTATCATGAACGCTGTTCCCGCGGCGGTTGCTGGCGTGCGGGAGATTATCATGGTAGCTCCTCCAGACCGTCAGGGACGATTAGCTCCCTGTGTGTTGGCGGCGGCGCGCGAAGCCGGGGTGCATCGGGTATTTAAAGTGGGCGGCGCTCAGGCCGTGGCCGCGTTGGCCTTTGGTACGGAAACCGTGCCCAAAGTGGATAAGATTACCGGACCTGGCAATATTTTTGTTACCTTAGCCAAGAAAGCTGTTTACGGTCACTGTGATATTGATATGCTGGCCGGGCCCAGCGAGATTCTAATTTTAGCAGATGACAGCGCCCGAGCGGATTATATTGCCGCTGATATGCTCAGCCAGGCCGAGCATGATGTACTGGCTTCAAGCGTGCTGCTTACGGACAGTGAAAGACTGGCAACGGCGGTGGAAATCGAGCTGGAGCGTCAGTTGGCGCTTTTGCCGCGCCGTGATATGGCGGCGGCGGCTTTGGAGAAGAACGGTCTGATTTTGGTGACTGACTCCATCGAGGAAGCGGCGGAATTGGCCAATGTGGCCGCACCGGAGCACTTGGAGGTGCTGACGGCGCAACCTTTCGCCCTTTTGCCGCAACTGCGGCATGCGGGAGCTATCTTTTTAGGTCCTTATTCGCCGGAGCCGTTGGGCGATTATTTCGCTGGCCCCAACCATGTGCTGCCTACAGGCGGCACGGCAAGATTTTATTCAGTACTCAACGTAGAGACCTTTATGAAGAAAACCAGTTTGATTGCGTATACCCAGGAAGCGCTGAGTGCTGTGGCGGATGATGTCATCCGTTTGGCCGAAGCGGAAGGACTACAGGCGCATGCGAATGCAGTAAAGGTAAGGAGGAATGACTGATGTGGACGTATCGTCCCGGCTTGGAAGAATTGCCGGTATATAACGTGGAAGAAAGCGATTGGGCTGTAAAGTTGGATGCCAACGAAAGCCCCTTTAATCTGCCGCCGCGAGTTGCGGAACGGGTGCAGGACCGGTTGGCTTGTTTGGCCTTTAACCGTTACCCGGATTTGGGGAAAATGGGGCTGCGGGAAATGCTGGCCGAATCCTATGGTTTAGCCGTAGAAGAGGTGCAGGTAGGCGGCGGTTCCAGCGAAATATTGGCCGCTATCTGTCATGCCTTGGGCGGACCAGGACGGGGGATTGTCTATCCGACGCCTTCTTTTTCCATGTATGGCATTTATGCGAAAATCACGGACAGCGTGGCTGTGCCGGTTGCTCTCAATGAACAATACCAACTGGATGCGGCTAAAGTGCTGCAGGCGGCCAGAGAGAACAACGCTGCACTGATTTTGCTTTGCAACCCCAATAATCCCACCGGGTCGGTGACGCCGCGCGAAGAAATCGAGCGCATTATCGCCGGTGCGCCTTGCCCGGTAGTGGCAGATGAAGCCTATATGGAATTCTATGGGGAGTCTGTAGTGGATTTGTTGCCGAAATACAGACATCTTATTGTGGCCAGAACTTTCTCCAAAGCCTATGGCCTGGCGGCGGCGCGGGTGGGCTACATGCTGGCGGATGCACAGGTTACGACGATGATCAGCAAACTGATGATGCCTTATCATGTGAGCGCTATCTCGTTGGTAGTGGCGGAAACGGTATGGCAGATGCGCGATGAGTTTCAACCATTGATTGACACCTTGGTGGTGGAACGCAAGCGTTTGGCGGCGGAGCTGGCTAAAATTCCGGCCCTGACGGTGTATCCGTCCGAGACGAATTTCATCTTTGGGCGCAGCGCTAAAACGCAAGAGCTGGTAGCGTATTTAATGGAAAAACGCATTTGTATTCGCAATTTCGGCGGCGATTTAAGCGACTGCTTCCGGATCAGTGTCGGGACCTCTATGGAGAATGATGCGTTGCTGCGTGAAATGCGGGCTTTTTGGGAGAGAAGCTAGTGCGTACGGCTGCGGTGGAGCGCCGCACGGCGGAAACCAAGATTTGCCTTTCGGTGCAACTGGATGAGCCGAAAACACCGCAGGTGCAGACCGGCCTTGGTTTTTTTGACCATATGCTGGTATTGCTGGGACGGCACGGCTTTTTGGGCTTGCAACTGGAAGTGCAGGGCGATCTGGAAGTGGACGGTCATCATACGGTGGAAGATACTGGCATTTGCCTGGGACAGGCGTTGCAGCAGGCGCTGGGAGATAAAATCGGCATAGCGCGCTATGGCACGGCCTTTGTGCCGATGGACGAGGCGCTGGCGATGGTCAGCCTGGACATAAGTGGCCGCCCGTATCTTGTTTTTGATGCGCAGTTACCCTTTGGCAAGGTCGGCGACTTTGATTTAGAGCTGGTGGAAGAGTTTTTGCGGGCCTTGTCGGTGCATGCAGGGCTGACTTTGCATGTGCGCTTGTTGTCCGGTAAGAATGCGCATCATATGGTAGAAGCTATCTTTAAAGCGTTGGGACGGGCGTTGGCGGACGCCATGGCTAAAGACAGCCGGGTTAGGGGCGTTCTTTCGACGAAGGGCAGCTTGGATTAGAGAAAAAGGCATGGAGGAGAGAGGCGTATGATCAACATCATTGATTACGGGCGGGGCAATCTGCACAGCGTGCAAAAAGCCTTGGAACGGCTGGGAGCCGAGGTGCGCGTCTCGTCCAAGCCGGAAGATATCTTGAGCGCGGATAAGGTGATTTTGCCAGGGGTCGGCGCTTTTGGCGACTGTATGGGAAACCTGGAACGCTACGGCTTGGTTCCGGCTATTCGGGAAACGGCTGCGTCCGGCAAGCCGCTACTGGGAATTTGCTTAGGTCTGCAGATGCTTTTTGAAGGCAGTGAAGAAGATCCTGGCGTGTCGGGACTAGGAATTTTTCACGGTCAAGTCAAGCTGATAGAGGCTCCGGGGCTGAAAATTCCTCACATGGGTTGGAACAGCCTGACGTGGCGGCAAGAATCGATTTTGTTTCGAGGGCTGCCAGCGGGAAGCTTCGTTTATTTCGTGCATAGTTATCACGCAGTGCCTGAAGATACATCGCTGGTGACGGCGGTGACGGAATACGGCGGGGCCGTAACGGCCGCCGTCGGCCAAGGCAATGTGCAGGCAGTGCAGTTTCATCCGGAAAAATCCGGAACCGTGGGTCTGCAGATCTTAAAAAACTTCAAGGAGTGGCAGCCATGATACTTTTTCCGGCAATTGATATTCGCGGCGGCAATTGCGTCCGTCTCACAGAAGGCCGCTTTGACCAGGAAACGGTCTATGGCCATAACCCTGCCGCTATGGCGCTGCGCTGGCAGGAGGCTGGCGCGGAATACCTGCATATAGTGGATCTTGATGGCGCTTTAGCGGGCAAGCCTGCCAATCTGGCAGCGGTAGAAGAAATTTTAAAAACCGTAAACTTGCCGGTGCAGCTTGGCGGCGGCATTCGCAACCTGCAAACGGTGGAGCTGCTTTTGGCTAAAGGCGTTCGCCGGGTGATTTTAGGCTCAGTAGCGGTGCGCCAGCCTGACTTGGTTAAAGAAGCCTGCCGTCTTTTTGGCGACGCCATTGTTGTGGGCATTGACGCCAAAGACGGCGTTGCAGCGGTGGAAGGATGGGGAATCAGCGGCGGCATGGAAGCGACGGAGCTGGCGAAGCGCATGGCGGCTGTAGGCGTCGCTCGTATTATTTACACCGATATCAGCCGCGACGGAACCCTAAGCGGCGTCAACGCCGAGGCTACGGCGCTTTTGGCCGAAGCGGCCGGTATTCCGGTTATTGCGTCAGGTGGCGTCAAGGATTTAGGGGATATTCGCGAAGTCGGTCGTGTTGCGTCTCGCGGCGTAGAAGGGGTCATTATCGGTAAGGCTCTCTATACAGGCAGCTTGGATTTGCAGGAGGCTTTGCAAGTAGCGAAAGGAGGCGAAGCGGCATGCTGACGAAGCGTATCATTCCCTGCTTGGACGTGAAAGACGGCCGGGTGGTCAAAGGAACAAATTTTGTCGGCCTTCGCGACGCTGGCGATCCGGTAGAACTGGCATCGCGCTATGACGGCGAGCTGGCGGATGAACTGGTCTTCCTTGATATTACCGCTTCTTGCGAAGAACGCAATACGATGGTGCAGGTTGTGGAGCGTACGGCGTCACAAGTCTTTATTCCCTTTACCGTCGGCGGCGGTATTCGCGGCGTGGAGGATGTGCGGCGCATGTTGACGGCTGGAGCCGATAAGGCTTCTTTTAATACAGCGGCAGTCAAAAATCCTCAATTGCTGCGTGAATGCGCTAACGCCTTTGGGCGGCAGTGTATCGTGCTGGCAGTAGATGCGAAAGCCTGCGGCGATAATCGCTGGGAAGTCTATGTCAATGGCGGCAGGACGCCGACAGGTATGGATGTGTTGGAATGGATCCGTAAGGCTACGGAATTGGGAGCCGGAGAAATTCTGCTCACAAGCATGGACAAGGACGGCACAAAAGACGGCTATGACATTCCGCTGACACGCGCTGTGGCAGAGGCGGTCAATGTGCCTGTGATCGCATCCGGCGGCGCCGGCGAGATGAGTCATTTTTATGATGTTTTAACCGCTGGCAAAGCGGACGCGGTGCTGGCGGCTTCGGTATTTCACTATGGACAATTTACAGTGCGGCAGGTTAAAGACTATTTGCGAAGCCGCCAAGTGGAGGTGCGTTATTAATGGAATGGGAACAATTGAAATTTGACGACCAGGGCTTGCTGCCGGCGGTCATTCAGGATGAAGCGACAAACGCGGTGCTGATGGTCGCTTATATGAATAAAGAAGCGCTGGAGAAGACTCTGGCAAGCGGCGTGACTTGGTTTTTCAGCCGCAGCCGGGGGCGGCTGTGGCAAAAGGGAGAAACCTCCGGTCATGTGCAAAAGGTAAAGGATATTTTTTATGACTGTGATGGCGATACGCTGTTGGTTAAAGTGGAGCAAAGCGGCGTAGCTTGTCATGAAGGCACGTTTTCTTGCTTCAGTCGCCGTTTGGAGAATAAAACGGCTGTCTTAGCGCCGGAAGTGGATGCCTCTGAAGTGTATGGCGCATCGCTGCCGGCTGTGCTGGGTGAAGTGTATGATGTGATTCATCAGCGCAAAATGGCGCCTGTAGAAGGCTCTTATACAACGTATCTCTTTGAAAAAGGACAAGATAAGATTCTTAAAAAAGTCGGCGAAGAGGCGGCGGAAACCATCATTGCCTCGAAAAACCATGATGCCGGGGAAATTCTCTATGAAATGGCTGATTTGTGGTATCATTGCCTAGTGCTTTTGGCCTTCCATGAGCTGACGCCGCAGCAGCTGCTGCTGGAGCTGAAAGGGCGTCGTAAAAAGGGCAAAGGGGGAAAGGCCTAATGCGAAAGCCTGCGGGGCAGGAGTTTATGAAAAAGACCCGTCTGGACGGCGGCGTGCCGACGCCGCAGCAGATGGGGCTGGCGCAGCCGCGGCTGGAAACGGAGGTTGACCGTAGTCTTCCTATTTTCAATTTGCCGCAGCCGGATACCTTTCCGGTTATGCCGGTTGATTTTCTGGCCTTCATTGAATTGCGCACAAGCGTGCGCGAATATGCGGGGAAAGCTTTGACCCAGGAGGAGCTGTCCTTTCTGCTTTGGTGTACTCAAGGGGTCAAGCAGGTAGTGCCAAGGGCGGCTACCTTTCGTACTGTTCCTTCCGCCGGGGCGCGGCACGCCCTGGAGACGTACCTGCTCATTAACCGTGTCGAAGGACTGGAACCAGGGCTGTACCGTTTTTTAGCGTTGGATCATCAATTGCAGCAGCTTAGCACGGAAGGGGCTTGGCCGGCAGTGCTCAGTCATGCTTGCAAAGGACAGGAATTTGTAAAAAACAGTGCGGTCACCTTCTTTTGGGTGGCGGAATCACCGCGCATGACTTGGCGTTACGGCGAACGAGGCTATCGCTATTTATTTTTAGATGCCGGCCATGTTTGTCAGAATTTGTATCTTAGCAGCGAAGCGGTTGGCTGTGGCTGCTGCGCCATCGGCGCTTTTGATGATGAAGCGCTGCATGATCTTTTGGATTTAGGCGAAGAAGAGCGCTTCGTCGTTTACGGAGCGGCTGTAGGGAAAAAGTATAAAGTCGAATAGGGACTACTAGAGAAAACCGCGCAAGCGGTTTTCTTTTTTGCTTCTTAACTCGCTGCGCTCAAACAGGCGAAAATGTCATCCGACTTCGCCAGCATTTTCGGCCTGCGGACCGTCTTACTCCAATAAAAGTCTCAAATACAATCACGGCCGCCGCAGCCTCTGTCGAACCCTCCGCGACTCTTGTTCAATATTAGTACCCTCTGGCCACTCTTGTTCAAAGCTTAATTTTCTTCAAATGACAGAAAATTAAAAGAAGGATAATGCTTATTTGTGAAGAAATAAAACTATAAATCTATTAATAGGGGGAGATATACATGGCTTATGGAAAAAATGAGTCCCGAGAAGCAAGTCCGTTGGAACAGACGTTGATTTGGCTGCGTGAGGATTTGGTGGGCGAACTGGAAGCCATCAATCAATACCAGTGGCATATTGACAATATTGATAACGAAGAAATTAAGGGCCTTTTGGCACACATACGGGATGACGAAAAAGAGCATGTAGCCGAACTGACGCATTTGATTACGCGGGTTGATGAAATTCAAAAGGAAAAGTTTTTAGAGGACCATACAGCAGGCGGCGAGCATGTGGTTGACGGCGAGGCGGAAGAAGTTCCGGCTATGACCGTAGGCAGCTTGTTTGGGAAAAAATAAGGAGGTATGAACATGGACTATTTGGATCGTAAATCAGCGCCTTTGACAGATGGAGAATGGGCTCGTGTAGACCAGGCGGTTGTTGAAACAGCGCGTACTATGCTGGTAGCGCGGCGCGTTATAGATGTCTTGGGACCCATGGGGTCGGGAGTGTACAGCATTCCTTATTCCGTATTCAGCGGGAAATCTCCCACTGGCATTGACATGGTGGGCGAAACGGAAGAATTTGTGGTGGAAGCCAGTCATCGGGCGACGGTGAATCTGCCGATGTTGTATAAGGATTTCAAAATCATGTGGCGTGACGTGGAGGCGGACCGTCATCTGGGACTGCCGTTGGATGTGTCGACAGCAGCCGTGGCCGCCAACTATGTAGCGGTGCAGGAAGATTCTTTGATCTTTAACGGCAATGCCGAACTAGGACATACCGGGCTCTTTAACGTAGCTGGCCGTCTGACGCAGAAGATGAGTGACTGGAGCGAGACTGGCGCGGCTTTGGCGGATGTAGTGAAAGCCGTAGGCGCTCTTTCCGAAGCGGGGCATTATGGGCCGTACGCTATGGTGGTGAGCCCGATGCTGTTCGGCAAGCTGGTGCGCGTTTTCGGCAATACGGGCATGCTGGAACTGGATCAGGTAAAGGCTATTCTAACTGGCGGCGTCCATTATTCGAACGTCATTTCCGGCAATAAAGCCGTTGTTTTGGCTACAGGCACACAGAATTTGAATTTGGCCATCGGCCAAGATATGGCGACAGCTTATATGGGCGCCACGAATATGAATCATGTGTTCCGCGTGCTGGAAACGGCGGCCCTCTTGGTGCGTCGTCCTGACGCTATCTGCACCTTGGAAGGCTAAGACCTATATCGTTGAGCTTAAGCAAGCCGTCTCCTTTGCGAGGCGGCTTGCTTTTTGCTTTTTTCTGACTTTACGCTATTGCTCTATGCAAAATTTGTAATTCCATCGTGCCCTCTTGCGTGCCCTCCGGTTCTCGTCGCGACTCTTGTTCAATCTTCGTGCTTCGTTCGCATTCTCACCGAAACCGTTTCTTGTATGCTATAATTAAGAGCATATTTTAGGGACAAATGATGGGAGTGCAAAATGGGAACGATTCGGGTGCAACAAGTAGGCAAAGCCTTTGGCATAGAGACGCTGTTTCAAAATGTATCTTTTGAAGTGCGGCGCGGCGATAAAATTGGTATTATTGGAGCAAATGGCGCAGGCAAGACAACTCTGTTTCGCTGTCTTTTAGGAACCGAGCAGCATGACGAGGGGCAGATTTCCTGGCCGACTGGCGAAACCGTGGGCCATGTAGAACAGCAGGGCGATTTTGGAGCGGTTACGCTGTATGAAGAACTGCGCCAGGCATATGAAGATGTGCTGGCTTGCGGCGAAGAAATGCGGCGTTTGGAAAAAGAATTGGCTGACGAAAAAGAGCCGGAAGAACTGGAACGGAAAATGGCGGCCTATGCCAGGGCGACGGAGCATTTTGAGCGCGGCGGCGGTTATGAGGTAGATGCAACGATTCGTAAAGTGGCTTTTGGCTTGGGCTTTACAGAAGAAGATTTTGGGCGGGAAGCGGCTGCTTTTTCGGGCGGGCAGAAAACCCGTATATTGTTGGCTCGGGCGCTTTTGAGGCAGCCGGACTTTTTGTTTTTGGACGAACCGACAAACCATTTGGATATTGCCATGACGAAGTGGCTGGAGGAGTTTTTGCGCGGTTATGCCGGCGGCATGCTGATCATTTCGCATGACCGCTATTTTCTAGATCGCGTGGCCACGCGTATTTTGGAGCTGGAAAGCGGCACGGTTACCGCTTATGAAGGAAATTACAGCCGTTATTTGGAACAAAAAGCGCTGCGCATGGAGTCCTTGCAACGGGCTTATGAGAAGCAGCAGACTGTTATTGCGCAGACAGAAGAGTTTATTCGCCGCTATAAGGCGGGGATTAAATCGAAACAGGCTCGGGGGCGTGAGACTCGCCTGGCGCGCATGGAACGCATTGTATTGCCGGCTTCGCAAGCCCGCTTTGATCACTTTGCTTTTTCGCCGCCGGCGGAATGTGCGGAGCGGGTGCTGGAGTGCAAGAATATGGCAACTGCCTATGGAAGCCGCACCATTTTTGAAAAACTGTCTCTCTTAATTCGGCGCGGCGACGGCGTAGCGCTGGTGGGGCCGAATGGCGCAGGGAAAACAACGCTTTTGAAACTGATTCTGGGGGAATTAACGCCGCTCCGGGGGGAAATGAAGCTGGGTAATCGCGTAAAAGTTGGCTATTTTGCGCAGGAGCATGAGACTCTCTACGGTCCGCACCGCTTGTTGGATGAAATTATGAGCGAGTACCACTTGAGCGAAGAGCGCAGCCGAGGCTATCTGGGGGCGTTTTTATTTCGCGGCGACGACGTGTATAAGCGCATTGACGACTTGAGCGGCGGGGAGAAGGCAAGACTCGCTTTTTTAAAGCTCATGCTGTCAGGGGCCAATTTTCTGGTGCTGGACGAGCCGACGAACCATTTGGACATTCCGGCGCGCGAAGCGGTGGAAGAAGCGATTATGGCTTTTCCAGGCACCTTTTTGGTGGTGTCTCATGACCGGTATTTTCTTGACAAAGTGGCCAATTGCATTTTGGAACTGGAAGATGGCGTTTTGCGGGAATATGTAGGCAATTACAGTTACTACCAAGAGCAGAAGGAAGCGGCGCAGCAATTGCTGGCAGACACGGCTGCGGAGCCGGATGCCAAGGAGCGTACGCCTCAGAAGCCAGCGGCAATTGCTGCTCCTAAAGAAGAGCCGATGCCAGTTGCCATGAGCGCTTCTCGTCGCAAAGGCGACGCGGAGCGTAAGCTGCCTAAGCTGGAGGAACGCATTGCGGAACTGGAAATGCTGTTGAAATGGAATGAGCAGCAGCTGTACTTGCCGGAGAATCTGGAGCAGCCGGAAGAAATGCAGCGTCTGGCTGAAGAAAGAGAAAAATTGGCGGCACAGCTGGACGACGTTTATGCCCAGTGGCTGGAGCTGCAGGAAGAATAACGCCTAGAGGCAGGAATTTAGCAGTGGAAAGCGAAATCTTATAGCAAATAAAAAGACGAAATACAGAGAGACAGAGGAAACAGAGGAAACAGAGGAGACGCAGGAGAGAGTAATTTTCTCTGCAGTTCCTCTGTTTACTCTGTTACTCTGTGTTCAACGATACTAAGGAGTTTTTATGGAAGTCATCACCGGGACGGTGGATTCCGTCACCTATCAAAGTCCGGATGGCCGCTTTGCCGTGTTTCGCATGAAGCTGGATGGTCGTACCGGCGCTTGCACTGTAACAGGTCAAATGTCAGCGCCCTTAGTGGGCGAGGCTGTGGAAGCGAGCGGTGAATGGGTGGAGCATGCCCGTTTTGGCCGGCAGTTCAAGGTAGCGTCGTTGAAGCGCGTCGCTCCTACCAGCGTCAAAGGGATTGAGCGTTTTTTGGCTTCTGGCGTTGTCAAAGGCGTTGGGCCGGCCTTGGCCGCTCGGATGGTGCAGCGCTTTGGGGAGCGGACGCTGGATGTATTGATGGCCTCGCCGAAACGGCTGGCGGAAGTGGACGGCATTGGCAAGAAAAAAGCGCAGGCCATGCATGACGCCTATAGCGAGGTTTCCGAACAACGAGAATTGATGTTGTTTTTGGAAATGCACGGCGTCAGCGGCGCCTATGCCGGCAAAATTTTTGCTGTCTATGGCTCGCTTTCGCAGGAGGTGCTGCAAAACAATCCGTACCGCTTGGCGGCGGAAGTGGACGGCATTGGCTTTCGTACGGCAGACCAAATGGCGCAAGCCATGGGGCGGCCCAGAAACAGCGATGAGCGTCTGGAAGCGGGGATTGAATACGCGTTGTCTCTTGTAGGGCAAGCCGGACACTGCTGCATTCCAGAAGAAATGCTGCGCAGTGAGTGCAGCAAGCTTTTGGGCGTGGATTCGCTGGAGGTGGGCGAATGTTTGCGTCGCCTTATCGCAGAAGACGTACTGTGCAGCGAAGCCTGGGAAGGCCTGACTTTGCTCTATCCCTGGTATCTGTATCACGCGGAAACCAGAGTGGCTCACCGTTTTAAGCAGCTGGCTTGCAAGGCGCGCGTGGGGCGCTCTGCAAACTATGAAATCCTTGTGGAGCAATGGGAAGATCAGGCTGGCTTGCAGTTGGCAGAGGCGCAGCGGCAAGCGATGCTGGCTTCGTTGCAGCATGGGGTGCTGATTTTAACAGGCGGCCCGGGAACCGGTAAAACGACGGTGGTTCGCGGCATGCTGGAAGTGTTGGAAAAAGAAGGCTTCAAGATTCTGCTCGGTGCGCCGACAGGCAGAGCGGCCAAGCGGCTGGCGGAAGCTACCGGCAAGGAGGCCTCTACGGTGCACCGTTTGTTGGAAGCTTCGGTGGACGGTTCCGGGGCGCAGGTGTTTTTGCGGGATGCCGACAGGCAGCTTGAAGCGGACGTGGTGATTTTGGACGAAGTGTCGATGATGGATATGCCCTTGACAGATAGCTTTTTGCAAGCCGTGCCCGACGGCTGCCGGGTTATTTTTGTAGGCGATGCGGATCAACTGCCTTCGGTGGGGCCGGGAGCCGTACTGAAGGATCTAATGCGCTCAGAGGCTGTGCCGGTCGTGCGTCTTACCGAGGTATACCGCCAGGCTCAAGGCGGCGGCATTGTAGAAAACGCTCACCGCATTAATGGCGGCTACACACCGGATTGTCGCAGCAGCCGGGATTTTCAGTTTTATCCGTGCAGCAGCGATGAAATGACGGCGGAGATGGTAGTGCGCCTGTGTCAGGAAGAGCTGCCGGCGCAAGGCTATGACATGCTGCGGGATATTCAAGTATTGTCGCCGATGCACCGTCTGGCTTGCGGCGTGGAGAATCTCAATAAGCTGTTGCAGCAGGCGGTCAATCCCCCGGAACCGGGCAAGGGAGAATTGACTTTGCCCTATCAAGTGCTGCGCTTGGGGGATAAAGTCATGCAGATCCGTAATAATTACGAAAAAGGCGTTTTTAACGGTGATATCGGTCAAATTTCAGAACTGGCAGACGGCAAGGTGACTGTGCGCTATCCGGAGCAAAAGGTAGTCTATGAGGCTGGAGAAGGGGATCAGCTTTTGTTGGCTTATGCAATGAGTGTGCATAAAAGCCAGGGCAGCGAATACCCGGTGGTTATTCTGCCCCTTGTGCCAGGGCATCACCGCATGCTGCAGCGTAATCTTTTCTATACGGCGATTACCAGAGCAAAAGAAAAAGTGGTTCTTCTTGGCAGTCAAGCGGCGATTAATACGGCTGTGGGCAATGACCGGACGAAGAAACGGTATTCGTTGCTGGCGGAACGGCTAAAAGGCGAGACTTGCTAGTTGAAGAGCCAATCATTTATTCACATCTCGCGCTAAAGGGACTCTTTTTTCGCCAGGCTTTGTCAGAAAGCCTCGGAATAGCTCCACTATTCCTGTGTTTTCTTTCGCATCTGACGTAAAAATAGTTTACTTAAGCGGAGTATTCATCAAATCCTTGGCCCCTTGTGGTTGAAACCTAAATTGTGGATTGATGATATGTGTTTTTTCCTCGAAGGAGGCGTGTTTTCTTGTTGGAGACGTTAGTCAGAGCCTGTTTAGACTTGGTGTATCCTCCTAAATGCCCTGGATGCGGTAAAGCGGTGGCGGAACATGGGCAATGGTGTCCCTTGTGCTTGGGACCGGTGCTTTCTCTCAAAATTTTGTCTCCCGCCTTGCATCGGCTGAAGCATCTGGCAGGTTGTTTCGTCGTCTGTCAATATGGAGGAGCAGTACGACATTTGCTGCAAGATATTAAATTCCACGGCGAAGACAATAAGCAGGCTGCCTTGGCTTGGCTTTTAACGCAGGCGGCGGGAACCGTCCGCTTTGCTGGCGTGGACGCCGTAGTGCCCGTGCCGCTGCATCCGAAACGGCGGCGAGAACGCGGCTACAATCAGACGGAACTGCTGTTTTCTTCTTGGAGCCGTAAACAAGGTTTTTTGTGGCTGCCCGATGTGCTGCTGCGAGAGCGGGAGACGCTGCCTCAATGGGAATTGCCGTCAAGCGAAAGACGGCAAAACATTCGCGGCGCTTTTCGAGTGCAAAAGAGCAACTTGATACAAGGAAAAAAGATTCTCTTAGTGGATGATATCTTTACAACTGGCGCTACCATGGATGAATGCGCTAAGACGCTGTTGGCGTCTGGGGCGGAAAAGGTGGAAGGTTTGGCTTTGGCCAGCAGTTCCAGAGGTTGAGCAGTCAGTTGGGAAGTATCTTTCGCTTGGGCTTTTTTGACTTTTGTGTTAAAATATAACCTAAGACAAAAATGGGGGTGTAGGTAGTGAGCACAGCCTTGATGATTATTGATGCAATCATCTGCGTAGCCTTGATTGCCAGTGTCGTGATGCAATCAGGAAAAAGCGCAGGGTTATCCGGCTCCATCGGCGGCGGAGCCGAGAGCCTTTTTGGCGGCAGAGCGAGAGGTTTGGACCAATTTTTAGCGCGAGCAACAATGATTTTAGGTATTCTTTTTGGTTTGGTAACCATGGCTTTATCTGTTATTATGCGCTAAGAGTCGGCTGGTTATTCGAGCCGTTGCTCGCCAATCAGCATATTTTGACATCCTTAACTCCCGGCACCTTGCCGGGGGTTTTTCATTCTTTGCAAAGGAGGGTTGCTGTTTATGGGCGGCATGGCGGTAATCCGAGGCTGTGCGGTAGAAGAATTGCGGCCAGGTATGAGACTGGTGGAACCAGTGACCGATGGTTGTGGTCGCATGATCTTGAAACCGGGCACCGAGCTGAATCGCAGGGTTATTGAAATTCTTGGGCGGCTGCATATTGGGCCTGTAGATGTTGTGGAATGGCGCGAAGAAGGAATGGCGCTGCCCCAACCGGCTGTTGTGTCTGAAATTGTAGACAGGGAATCCTCTTGGCATCCTGGTCCTTTTTGCAGTATTGTCGACCCGTTATGGGATTTATTCCGCGAGCATTATGACGGCTGGCTGATGCGGCTGAAGCGGCAGTTTGCCAGTTTGCAGAGGGAAAGTAATGAAGCGGTGGTTTGGGCGGAAACTGAGGCGATAGTGTCCGAAATTACGGATTTATCGTTATTGGCAGTGCAAGTGCTGCCTTGCATTCATTTTATGCCTCGTCAGGAAGGATATTTAGTGCATCATTCCCTGCATGTGTCCTTATTGGCGGCGATGATGGCGCGCTTGTTGGATTGGAAAGAAGAAGAAGTGAAGGAAGTGGCCTTAGCGGCGCTGCTTCATGACGTGGGAAAGTTGCAAGTTCCGGAAGAAATTTTACACAAGACTGAGTCCTTGACTCCTAAAGAAATGCGGGTAGTGCAGGGACATGCCGTTTTGGGGTTTCGCCTGCTGCAGGAAGCAGGCGTGTTTCCGTTGTCGGTTTTGGCTGGGGTTTTGCAGCATCATGAGCGATTAGACGGCAGCGGCTATCCTATTTCGGTCGGACAAGCTAAAATGCACGCCTATTCCCGCGTTTTAGCCATTGCCGATATGTATGACGCGATGACGTCTAAAAAAATGTATGGAAAACAGCACAATCCATTTACGGCGGCGCGGGAATTGCGGCGGGATATGTCGCGCGATCGTCTGGATGTTCCAGCGACACGGGCCTTGTTGGCTCAGATCCATCAGTTTTTATTGGGCCAAAAAGTGCGTTTAGACAACGGCAGCGAAGGCTGGTTGACTCAATGGGATGAAAGCTGCGGTGAAAATGCAGCTGTAATGGACAAACGAGGACGTACGTATTTGTTGCATGATCGGTGCGGCATGGCCATTCAAGCCATTGTACAGCCGCGCAGACAAGAACAATGGAGGGACTAAAGTCTTGCTATTGGTAGCTGCCTTTGAATTAGGAAGTTAAAAATCCTCCTTTTGGAGGATTCTTTTTTTTATTGCAAACTGTTATAATTTTTTTAAATTATCTATACTTTTGCGGGATATTTTCAAAAAACCTACAAAGTCAGGCAAGAAGCTTGAAAGCAGTAATGCCTCCAGGAGGGGACAGGGTATGAATCAGGAATTACAAGGGATGTCCTGTGCGGTGCAGCAATTGCGGCCGGGCATGTGTTTGGCTGGGCCTGCTAAAAACAGTAAGGGTGCGATCGTAATGCAAGGGGGGACCGTGCTGGATGAGCGGGCGATTGCTTTGTTGCAGCGGTTGTCTTTAGCTGCTATTGACGTGGTACGGACCGATAAAAACACCTTTATTGTCGGAGAAATGCAGGAAGAAGAAGCGTTGTCCGCTTCTATGAGCGCAGAAGAAGCATGGAAGACGATAGGCGCGTACTGTCCGCTGGTTAGCCCGGTACAGACTTTGTTTAAGCAGCGCTATGGAATGCTTTTGGAGGAAATGAAGAAAATCTGGGCGTCTATACGCTTGCGCGGTCCTGTGGACTGGCCGGTTCTCTGGCGTGTGGCGGATGAAATTGCAGACTTATGTCTGGTACGGGCGGAAGTATTGCCGTTGCTTCATTTTGAAAAGAAAGAGGAAACACCGCTTAACAATCATTTGTTGAGTGTTGCTTTCTTGACGGCGACGATGATGCGAGCGCAAGGAAGCATTGGCGAGAAAGATATTCGCGAAGCAGTTTGCGCGGCGTTGCTCCATGACGTGGGGAAACTTCACTTGCCTATGCGTATTATGGACAAAACAGGGCCGTTGACTTTTGAAGAAGAGCGCGTTATGAGAACGCACCCGCTAGTGGCCTACCGCTATTTACAAGAAGCAAGCAAAGAGGCGCCGTTGCCGCTGCCTGTGCTTATGGGAGTGCTGCAACACCACGAGCGTCCTGACGGACAGGGATATCCGATGCGGGTGAGCAGCATGAAAACGCATCCGTATGCCAAGGTGCTGGCGCTAGCGGATGCCTATGAAAGCCGTACCAGCCGCAGGCAGCCGGATGGGTCCGAAGTCAGCCCCTTTGGCGCGGCCAGAGAACTATATAAACAGGTGTACGGAGCTGAATTTGAGGTAATGGCCGGCAGAGCTCTGCTTAAAGAAATTCATTTTTTCCTCTTAGGACAGAAAGTAGAACTTTCGAATGGGAAAACAGGCTGGGTTGTGCAGTGGGATGAAGAATGCGGTGAAAATATGCTGGTCAGCGGTGAAAAGGGTGAATTTTACCGTGTTAATGACCGCAGCGGGATCGAAGTGAAAAAAGTAATCAAAACGTAACGGTACGGCCCGGAAGCAGGCGTAAGCGGCTTTCGGGTTTTTTATCAGAATTTATCTGATAGTTTTCCTGAGCCGGATTGGTTACACTAAAACTATTCATTGTAGAAACATAGGGAGGAACTAGGATGTTAAAGCCGTTTCGTTCGTTGCAGGGGAAATTATCGTTGGCTCTGCTGGCAATTGTGTTGATTCCGTTATTCGTACTGGCGGCTGTTTTGGATCGGACCGTTAAGGAACAGACCCAAAGCGATTTTTTGCAAAGTACAACGCGTGAGGTCATGCAAGTAGACAACGCGGTAAACTTATTTTTTGAAGGGCAAAAGGAAAATGTCCGCCTTTTAGCGCAAATGCCCTTGGTGCGCCAAAGCGGCGCCAGCGTTACTCGTTATATGGAAAAACAAGGAGGCGCAAACGGCATGGTGCCCATGGACCCCTTTGCGACAGGGGGCTATGAAGCGGAACTGTACCAACAGTTTGTGCAGTTTTCCCAAAGTCATCCGAAGGTGAATACTATTTCCTTTGGTCTCTCAGACGGCGGTTATTTGCAATGGCCGGCCATTCCTCGCAAAGCAGGCTATGATTCGCGCAGCCGCGATTGGTATAAAGAGAGCTTGAAACAGAAGGACGCTTGGGTATCGGATCCCTTTATGACGAGCAAAGGCGTGCCGACGATCGGTATTTTTACGGCCGTAACCGATGAATACGGGCAGTTTCGCGGAGTTATGGGCTTGAATGTAGATTTGCCAGTAGTGACAAAGCTGATTCAGGACATCAAAATTGGTGAAACTGGTTATGTGGTGCTCTTGGACAGTAAAGGAACCATTATTGCCCATCCTCGCAACCCGGAACTGAATTTTAAAAAGCTGGCGGATTTGAAGGACTCTTCTTTAAGTACGCTGGCCGGTATTGCAGAAGGGCAAATTTCTTTAGATATCAACGGCATAGAGCATGTGGCGAACGTAGTGACCTCGCAGCAGTCCGGCTGGAAATACGTTGTGCTGGTTGAAGCGGCGCAGCTTAATGAGAGCGCCTCCCATGTGCGCAGTGCGCTGCTGCTTGTGTTGGGTGTTACTATCCTGTTGGTTTTGGGTCTATCCTTTTTACTGGCGCGCCGCTTTGCCGCGCCCTTGACAAATGCAGCAGACTTACTGGGGCAGCTGGGACAGGGAGATTTTTCACAAAAAGTGGAACCGGCGTATTTAAACTATAGCGATGAAAGCGGCGTTTTATTTCAGTCATTGGAGAATATGCGCCAAGAAGTAGGCGCCCTGGTTGCCGGCGCTAGGAATGTAGCCGGTGATGTGGAAATGCGTTCTCGCCAATTGGATGCCAACGCTGCGTCGGCGGCGCAGTCCGTAGAGGAAGTGGCGGCATCGGTACAGGAGATTGCCACTGTTTCCGCTTCGCAAGCGAAAGAGCTGGAACAGGGCGTGGCCCGGATGCATGATATGGCCGGACACGTGCAGCATGCCGGCAACCGTTTGCAGGATGTGCGCCAAGCCTATGAGATGATTCGCCGCTTCAGCAAGGATCTCAATGAGATTGTGGGCGTGCTGAATCAGCAGATGAACGAAGAGCGTCAAGCGGTGGAAGGCGTTGACGCGGTAGTACAGCGCGTTGACCAGGAAAATCGGCGCATTGCATCCTTTACCGAGGCCATTGAGGGGATTGCCGAACAGACTAATCTATTGGCGCTTAACGCCTCTATTGAGGCGGCCAGAGCAGGCGAGCACGGTCGCGGCTTTGCCGTGGTAGCGGAAGAAGTGCGCAAACTGGCGGAGGAGAGCAGCCGGGCTGCTGGCGAAATACGGCAGGTAATCGGCCAGGTTCAGGAAGCTTCGCACCAGGCGGTGACGGAAATTAAACGGGCCTGCGACGTTACGGAACGCCAGCAGGAGGCGGTACGCAGCACCGATGCTATGTTCCAGGAGATTACGCAAGCTGTCGAAGAGATGCAACGTGTTTTGAATGCGATGGAAGAGCGTTTTGGAGCTATGCTTCATGAAACTGAGGAAGTAGTGGGCAGCTTTAGTTCGTTGTCCGCCGGCGCGGAGGAGACTTCCGCCATTACGGGCCAATTGGCTTCGACGATGGATGGACAGGCCCAAGCGGTTCAGTCTGTGCAAACAGAAGCGAAGCAACTGCTGCAGGCAGTGGAAGACCTGCGCCAGGGAATCGCTAAATTTCGTGTATAAAACATAATCTTTTAACGGAAGAGCGCCGCGACAAGCGGTGCTCTTCTTGCATCTCAATGGTATAATTAAGGAATAAGCAGGGAAGGGGACGGACAATGTCGATTTTACAAGGTGCAGAGCCGTTTTTGCTGCCGGGAGGAGAAAAAGGAGTTTTGCTGCTGCATGGCTTTACTGGCTCGCCGGCGGAGATGCGGCTTTTGGGGAACGCACTGCATCAGGAAGGCTATACCGTGCTGGCGCCGAGGCTGCCAGGGCACGGAACGACGGTGGAGGAGATGGCCCAAACTCGCTGGCCGCTGTGGTATGGGGGCGCTGAAGACGGCTATTGGCTGCTTCGTTCCTTGTGCTCGCAGGTAGCTGTGGTGGGCCTTTCCATGGGCGGACTGCTGGCCTTGGCGTTAAGCGCGCAGCTGCCGGTATGGAAGACAGTGTCTTTAAGCGCCCCCATTGATTTGTATGATAAAAGAGCTCATTATGTAGATATGTTTCGTCTTTTTCGCACTTACGCGCCTAAAAAACGGCGTCGTTTTGCGGATTTAGATGATTGCTATACCGTAGCCTACGAGTCGACGCCGTTGGCTTGTGTGAAAAGTCTGCTGCAACTGATCCGCCAAGTGCAGCGGTTGCTGCCTCAGGTGCAGGCGCCATTGCTGGTGATGCAGGGGCGCCGCGAACATACGGTGCGTCCCTGGAGCGCTCAGCATATTTACGAACAGGCTGGCAGTTTGCAAAAAGAATTGGTCTGGCTGGAGAAATCAGGTCACTTAGTGACTTTAGATGTAGAACGGGAGCTGGTCTTTGCGCAAGTGAAAGCGTTTTTGACGGCTCCTTAAGAAGAATGACAGGAGGGACAGAAAATGCCGGAAATAAAAGAAGATCCTAATCAGTGGTGCTTTGCCTGCGGCCATTTGAATCCAATCGGGTTGAAGCTGCACTTTGAAGAAGATACGGCGGCGGGTGTGTATCGCAGCCGTTTTACGGCGGGGCCGGAGCACCAAAGCTACAATGGCGTGATGCATGGCGGTCTTGTGAGTACGTTGCTGGATGAGATCATGGGGCGATACTACTATGCCAAAGGCAAGCAGGCTGTTACGGCCAAGCTGGAGGTTCGTTTTCGTGCGCCGACGCCGATAGGCCAAGAACTGTTGATTGAAGGAAGAGTTGTGGGACAACGAGGTAAAATGGCGGAAATGACAGCGCAAGTCCTTTTGGCGGACGGTTCGGTTACGGCGGAAGGAAAGGCCCTAGTGGCTATTCTGGGTGATTTGTCATGAGCCGCCTGGAAGAGATTGTGCTGTCTTTTATGCAAGAAGAAGCCTACCGGCCGTTGAGCGCGGAGGAGTTGGCGGAAGAGCTGCGCCTCAAGGGCAAAGATTTGGCTGCTTTTTGGCAGGTTTTGGAAGAGCTGGAGGAGCGGGCGGCAATCGTTAAAACTCGCTATGACCGGTATGGCTTGCCGGAAAAAATGAACCTTGTTGTCGGACGCTTGGCGATGACGAATAAGGGTTTTGGTTTTGTTATTCCCGAACTGCGTCAGCAGCCGGAGGAAAGCGATGTATTTATTGCTCCTGACGACATGGGAACGGCTATGCACAATGATCGGGTTATTGCACGCGTGCATTCTCGGCGGCCGGTGCAGGGGCGCTCGCGAGAAGGAGAAATCATTCGGGTTGTAGGTCGGGCGAATGTGCAAATGGTAGGCCTCTTTGAAGCCGGACGAAATTACGGTTTTGTCCGGCCTGATGATGTGCGTTTGGGGCAGGATGTGTTTATTCCTAAAGAGTGCTTTGGCGGCGCCGCTAGCGGCAGCAAAGTGGTAGTGGAAATTACCAGTTGGCCGGAGCGAAAACGCAGCGCCGAGGGCAGGATTGTCGAGGAACTGGGACGCCCTGGCGACCCAGGTTTAGAAGTTTTGTCCATTTTGCGGCGGCATCAGCTTTCTTCCGACTTCGATGCGCCGGTGCTGGCGGAAGCCGATGCTGTGCCGGCAACCGTACAGGCAGAGGAATTGTCCGAACGTCGTGATCTGCGTCATTTGCCCATTATCACCATTGACGGCGAGGACGCCAAGGATTTAGATGATGCGGTTCATGTAGAAGCGCTGGCTGACGGAATGTACCGCTTAGGTGTTTATATCGCCGATGTGAGCCATTACGTGCGGGAAGGCAGTCGTCTTGATGTTGAAGCGCGCCAGCGCGGTACCAGTGTCTATTTAGTGGACCGGGTGCTGCCTATGCTGCCGCAGCGCCTGTCTAACGGCATTTGCAGCTTGAACGCTCATGTAGATCGGCTGGTTATGTCCTGCGAAATGGAAATTGATTCTGCTGGGCGGGTTCGGCAGTATGAAGTGTTTCCGGCGGTGATTCGAGTAGCGGAACGCTTTTCTTATACAGTGGTGCGCAAGATGCTTGTCGAGGGGCTGGATTCGGTGGAGGAGCGGTATCATTCCCATATGCCGCACCTGCGCAACATGGAGCAGCTTTGTCAAATTTTACGCGAGCGCCGTATGCGTCGGGGCGCTGTGGATTTTGATTTTCCAGAGCTCAAGGTGAAATTGGATGACGAAGGGCGGCCTCAGGAAATTGTCCGTCGCGTTCGCACAATCGCCGAGTCGGTTGTCGAAGAATTTATGCTGGTGGCGAACGAAACAGTGGCGGAGCATATGCATCGTCTGAAGCTGCCTTTCTTGTTCCGGGTGCATGAAAACCCGGATCCGGAAAAACTGCTGAAGCTGGATTTATTGCTGAATAACTTTGGCGAGCAATTGCGGCGTACCCAAGGGGAAATACGTCCCGAGGCGCTGCAACGAATTCTGACTCGCATTGCCGGACGTCCGGAGGAAAAAATTGTCAGTACCGTCATGCTGCGCTCCTTAAAACAGGCGCGGTATGAAGCGGAAAACTTGGGGCATTTTGGTCTGGCGGCGCCGTACTATACACACTTTACTTCGCCGATTCGGCGCTACCCGGATTTGATTGTGCATCGCATGCTGCGGGAGTGGCTGCAAAAAGGATTTAAAGGCAAGCGGCGGGAAAAACTGGAGAAGGAACTGCCTGAAATTGCCCTGCATAGCTCACAGCGAGAACGGGCGGCGGCGGAAGCGGAGCGGGAAACGGTGCAGCTGAAGCTGGTAGAATATATGGAACGCTTTATTGGCGAAGAGTTTGCCGGCGTGATCAGCAGTGTAACGGCCTTTGGCTTTTTTGTGGAACTGGATAACGGCGTGGAAGGGCTTGTGCATATTTCTACGCTGGATGACGATTACTATCAATTTATTGAAGAACGTTACTGCCTGCTGGGCGAAAGGACGCGTCGCCTATTCCAACTAGGACAGTCGGTGACCATCCGAGTGGCGCGCGTGAATTCTCTGGAACGGACCATTGATTTTCAACTGGTTGCCGGCGGAGAAAAGCAGCCTAAGGGCGTTGGGGATGAAAAAAGGACGCGCCCTGTTGCCGCGAAGAAACAGAATGCGGTTCATAAGCCGAAACGCCAGGCAGGTAAAGAGCCTGCGGCGGGAACACGCGGCAAGCCAGCTGACAGGGTCAAAAGCAAGAGGAGGAAAAAGCAATGAGTCAAAATGGGGCGGGAATCAAGATTGCCTCGGAAAATCGCAAAGCCCGCCACGATTATCATATACATGAGACGTTCGAAGCCGGTATTGTCTTAACTGGCACGGAAGTCAAGTCTTTGCGCGCCGGCAAGGCCAATTTGAAAGATAGCTATGCTCGCATCGAAAACGGTGAAGTGTTTTTGCTGCAAATGCATATTAGCCCCTATGACCAGGGAAATCGTTTTAACCATGAGCCCCTGCGACCGCGCAAGCTGCTGCTGCATCGTCAGGAAATTAACCGTCTTCTGGGAAAAACCAGGGAAAAAGGGTTTTCTTTGGTGCCCTTGAAAATATACTTTTCTCGGGGCAAAGCCAAGATAGAACTGGCGCTGGCCAGCGGTAAAAAGCTGTATGATAAACGACAGGACTTGGCCGAACGCGATGCTAAGCGAGATATGGAACGGGCACTGCGTGATCGTCAAAAAGACTAGAAGGACCGCTTTAGCGGTCCTTCTTTCCTTTAGTGAAACACTATTTTACTAGTTGACTTGTACGAGGTATAAACATTGATAATTTGAAGTTCTCTTTAGTGTTTTTTGCTCGATAGCGGTATGCGGGCAAGGCAGGGAAAACTTAATAATCGACGAATATAAGACAAAAGCATATTTATATATCTTTAAATAATCGGAATTGGTTAGGGAGCTAAGCTAGTTCTTTTTAGTGACTGCTTGGCGTTTGCTGGCGAAAGGAGCCGGACTTGGGAATGCAAATAGAAGATCTGGTGGTAGAGACCATTGAAGCGATTTCTTGCGTGATGCGGCAGGCTGTGAGAGAGCATCGGCAAAAGGCGGAAGAAGGAACGGATCTTTGCGCGCTGACCCTGACGCAGCTGCATTATCTTCATGCAGTACGGGAGTTGGGGCGGCCCACTTTTCGTGATCTTGTAGAAAAATTTCAAGTAAAAAAATCGACAGTAACGGCGATTGTGCAGAAATTAGTGCAGAAGGGATATGTGTACAAATATCAGTCTCAAGAAGATCTGCGAGTATATCATATTCATCTGGCGCCAAAAGGAGAGCAGCTGATTCAACTGGAGGATGAAGGGTATCGCTATTTTGCTAAACAGCTTACAGCATGCTTGGACGAAACGGAGCGAAGGCAATTTGCGATGATGCTGCAGAAAATAAATACTAAGGCGCATGAAAACCGGAAATGATGGGAGGCTGGGTAAATGCGCATGCATGTTCCCTTAGATTCGTTGGAACGCTGGAAGGAGTATCTGGGCAATTCGGCGCAATGGGAGTGCTCCAAGGAACTGCGGCATATGGCGCAGCTTTGGTGGCAGGATGAGGAACTGCCTGCTTACGTGCTGGCTATGGCGGCCAGGCAGCCAAGGTTGCAAGGCTTGAAAAAACTTTTCGCTTTTCCTGAGTATCGCTTACCCTTGCCAAAGGGCGGCGTACCGTCGCGCAGTGATTTGTATGTACTGGCGTGTAACCAGCAAAGAGAACTGGTTGTGATGATGTTGGAAGCGACGGCTTGCAATGCTATGGGGCCGTCAGTGCAGGAATGGCTGCGTCTAAAGGGAAAAACGGCGACCGTAGAGCGTGAAGACAGTCCTAAAACGGAAGACGACTCGCGGACTGAATTTTTATCGGCTCAGCTGGGCTTGTTGGGGCAGAGTCTTGTGCATGTAAAATATCAATTTTTATATCGCACAGCCTTGGCGCTCTTAGAAGCGGAACGGGTCGGCGCAAGGCGGGCGACAGTATGGTTTCACTGTTCTGAAGAGGGCAGCTTGCAAGAGTATAGAAAGTTCGTAGCCCTTTATGGCGTAGAAGGAGAAGCCGATACCCTTTGCGGGCCGGTTGAGGTTCGAGGCGTGGAACTTTTTTTTGCTTGGGTTTTTTTTCGTGATTGCCAGGAGTAAACGGCTGCCAAGAGTTTAAGAATATAAATAAACAGATGTCTCTTTAAGAGGCGTGCAGCGTTGGCTTTTTCCCCAAGGAGTTTGGAAAATGCGGACGGTTGTGGAACGAGGTGGGCTTATGCGGATTTTGATTGTAGATGATGATTTGCTGATACGTACGATGCTGACGGATTATCTGCAGGGAAAAGGGCATGCTGTATGGAAATGTGCGTCCGGCGAGGAAGCGCTGGCATTGTTTCATCAAAATCGTTTTGACTTGGTCTTTACGGATCTGTGCATGCCTGGCATGTCGGGTTTGGAATTATTGGAGTGCTTAAAGGAAGAGCCTGGTCGTGATGAGTTTGAAGTGGTAATGTGTACTGCTTTTGGCGATGTACAGTCGGCGGTAGCGGCTTTGCGAGCCGGAGCGTATGATTACTTGCAAAAACCGCTGCAATTGGACGAAGTTGCGCTGCAGATAAGCCGCATGGAAGAGCACTTGGCCTTGCGGCGGGAAAATAAACTTTTGACCGAGCGTTTTAGCGAATGCGTCGAAGCGGAAATTAAAGAAGCTCGTGATGAACTGTCTCGTTTGCGTACGGAGCTGGGATATGGAGGGGCGACTGAAATTGTGGTGGCCTCGCCAGCGATGAAACAGGCGGTGGAATGGGCGCAGCGGTTTCATTTGGATCGCAGCGTACCGGTGCTGATTGAAGGCGAGACCGGAACCGGCAAGGAAATTTTGGCGCGTATTGTGCATCATGGAGCGGACTGTCATGGTCAGCCATTTATTGATGTGAATTGTGCGGCCTTAAACGCCAACATGTTTGAAAGCGAGCTGTTTGGTTATGAAGCTGGCGCCTTTACCGGCGGACTGCGAACTGGTAAGAAAGGCAAACTAGATTTGGCCCAGGGCGGAACCTTATTTTTGGATGAAATCGGCGAGCTGCCCTTAGAACTGCAGGCGAAGCTGCTGCGGGTGCTGCAAGAGCATGAATTCTACCGCGTAGGCGGCCTAAAAAAGATAAAATGCGATGTGCGCCTTATTTGCGCTACGAATCGAAACTTGCAGGACATGGCCGATAGCGGCGAGTTTCGGAGAGATTTATACTATCGGTTGCATGTGGGACGTATATTGATACCTCCTCTTCAGGAACGAGTCGAGGATATTGTGCCTCTCTTTGAATCGTTTTTACAGCAAAAAGCTGGCGGTAAATATCAATTGACTGATTCGGCCAAGCAATATTTACGCTGTTATTCCTGGCCTGGAAATGTACGGGAGCTGCGCAATGTAGTGGAACGGGTTACTTTGTTTTTGCCGCCGGGGCGTATCGCTCTGAAGGATTTGCCTGTGGGAGTGTCTGAAAAGGGGCCGGTAATGCAATGCTTGCTGAACCCTTATGATTTTGTACTGCCAGAAGAAGGCTTTGATTTAGACGATTTTATGCGGCGCATTATCGAAAGTGTCGTGAAGCGTTTTGATGGCAATAAGACAGCTGCAGCTCAATATATGGGCTTGACACGCAGAGCGATTTATAGTCGCTTATATTCCAAACGACAACCGGAAGGTGAAGAGTAGTCGATGGCGCAGGGTGTACCCATGCGTACAGTTGAACGTTAATTTGTACCGGGATGTACGAAATGGTGCGCTAACTAGACCGAAAGGCCTGGAATCAGGCCTTTTTCTTTTGGCATGGCTTTTGCTATTAATAACAATGACAGCAAAACAGACATGAAGGGATGGGGTCGTTGATGCAGTACGCAGCTTACGAAACACAACCGATGGTGAAATGGGCGCAGGAAGTATTGCGATCAGGACAGCGTATTTTGGAATTGGCGGAAAAAATGCAAAATAATGGCAGAGACATGCAAGCTTTAAGTATTGACGTGATTTCTTGCCATGGTCAAGCGGTAGAATGTTTTTCCAGTTCTCACAGGGATCTGGCAAGCCGGGTCATGCAGGCTGTGGATGATATTGATTTTTTTGTGCGAGAATCGTATGCGTGCCAAAACGGCACCAGGCAAATGCTGCGCGCCGTTTTTTTGGTGGGCTTTTACGGCTATTTGGTGGAAGGAAACCGCAAGGCCTTGTTGCGCAAATGCCTTTGGGCCAAGCAATTGCGCCGGGGCATGTGCAGCGAAGAGCAAGTTACATACTTACATGATCCTATAGAACGTTGTGGCGACTGACTCCAGGCGGTTTAAGCAGGCTGTTCTTTTTGGTACACTGCCAATTTTTTAAAAGTCGCTGTAGGGTTCGTAAACCTAAAGGGATCTTTTGATAGGCAGGGGATTGGAAGGCTGGACAGAATTTAATACTAGAAGGCTGTCTGCGATAGGGAAAGCTTTCCGTTACTTGTCTGGAGAAAGGGGCTTTAGAAATGGATTTACAACATGCTTTGCAGGTGGTTAGCGCCTTAGCGAGAAAAGTTGGGGCGATGCAAAAGGAGTCTTTAGGGCGGCGCGACTTGTTGGTGCAGACCAAAAGCAGCGAGATTGATTTAGTGACCGAAGTAGATGTTCGTTCAGAAACAATGATTTTGGAGGCGCTGCGCCGTGAATTTCCTGCTTGCGCCATTATGTCGGAAGAATCAGGAGCAAGCGGACCGGAGGGCGAATACTGCTGGGTTGTAGATCCGTTGGACGGTACGACGAATTATGCGCAAGGCCTGCCAATTTTTGCTGTTTCCATCGCGTTGCAGTATAAACAAGAAAGTGTATTGGGCGTTGTTTATGTGCCGATGCTGGACCAGCTTTTTTCGGCGGTAAAAGACGGCGGCGCGAGAAAAAACGGTGTGTTGCTGCAGGTTTCGGATAAACCGTCACTGGAGTCTTGTGTGTTAGCGACAGGCTTTCCTTATGATGTGGCTACGCATCCTTTGAATAATCTGGACTATTTTAATTCATTACTTCTTAAAACTCGGGCGGTGCGGCGTTTTGGCGCGGCAGCGTATGATTTAGCCTGTGTAGCGGAAGGATCTTTTGACGGCTATTGGGAAATGAATTTGTCCCCTTGGGATGCGGCGGCAGGTGTTTTGCTGGTGACAGAGGCCGGGGGTGTGGTACATTCATTTCGAAATGACCGGAAGATATCGCTGGTGGCGGCCTCTCCTCGTGTCTACGAGTGGATAGCAGCGGAATTGCAGCAAATTGATGCAGGAAGATGAAACTGAATTCCTGGGATGATATTTTACAACACGAACAAAATACGTTACAATATAAAAAGAGCGTTTACAAGCGCTCTTTTCTTTAATACATATGGTTAACTAACTGCAAAAAAAGGTTAACGAGGATGGTGGATTTCATGAAAGAAAATCTGGTAGAACAACAAGATAAACAGTATGTATGGCATCCGTTTACGCAGATGCAAGGGTGGCTGGAAAATCAGCAGACCGTAATTTGCGAAGCCAAAGGAATAAAACTGACCGATACGGAAGGGCGCAGCTACTATGACGGCGTATCTTCTCTATGGGTTAATATCCATGGGCATCAGCGGCGCGAAATTGACGAAGCCATCATTGCGCAATTAGGAAAGGTAGCACATAGTACCGCATTGGGCTTGGCCAATATTCCGGCGGCTGAACTGGCGGAGCAATTGGTAGCGTTGGCGCCGGATGGACTGGAGAAGGTCTTCTATTCGGATGACGGCTCTACGGCAGTTGAAGTGGCTTTGAAAATGTCTTTTCAATATTGGCGTCATCAAGGACAGCCAAAGAAAGAAAAATTTGTAGCTTTAACGCAGGCGTATCACGGCGATACGATTGGCGCGGTGAGTGTCGGCGGTGTTGATCTTTTTCATCGTACCTTCCAACCGCTTTTGTTTAAAACGATGCAGGCGCCGTCGCCTTCCTGCTATCACTGCAGTCAGGACGTAACAACCTGCGCCAAGCAGTGCTTGCAAGAGATGGAGGCGCTTTTAGCGGCGCATCATCAAGAAATTGCCGCTGTAATCGTGGAACCGCTGGTGCAGGCGGCAGCAGGCATGCTGATGTCGCCTCCGGGCTATTTAGCGGCGGTGCGTCAATTAACGAAAAAGTATAAGGTACATCTTATTGCCGATGAAGTGGCTACCGGTTTTGGCCGTACCGGAAAAATGTTCGCCTGCGAACATGAAGGAGTCAGCCCGGATTTTATGGCTCTTTCTAAAGGTATTACCGGGGGCTATGTTCCGTTGGCGGCTACGCTGACAACGCAGAAAATTTTCGATGCTTTCCTGGGCGATATGGAGTCAAAGCGTACTTTTTATCACGGGCATTCCTATACGGCCAATCAGCTGGCTTGCGCAGCAGCGCTGGGCAGCCTGAAAATATTTCGCGACGACAAGGTGATTGCAGGCTTGGAGAAAAAGGTTGCCTGTGTGGCTGAGGCACTTAGGAGTATTGCTTCTTTGGAGCATGTAGGCGACGCAAGACAACGCGGCTTGATCGTCGGGATTGAGCTTATGCAGGATGCGAAATCCAAAACACCCTACCCTTGGGGCGAAACTATGGGCGCCCGGGTTTGTTTGAAGGCGCGCGAGTACGGGTTATTCATCCGTCCGGTGGGAGATGTGGTTGTTTTTATGCCGCCGTTGGTCAGTACGGAAACAGAGCTTTTAGATATGCTGGCGCTGCTTCGCAAAGCGGTTGTAGCCGTTACGGAAGAAGGCGCCGTGGTATCCGGCGGCGGCGGGGCTCACTTTTAGAAGAATGAAACAGGACAGTGCCGATTTGCAGCACTGTCCTGTTCTTTTCTACTTGTATAGCTTTGCGGTTTAGGCAAGAATAAAAATAAAAAATATAATTTCGAACATTACAAATAAGAATAAATAAACTGCATAAAAATTAAATAATAATAAAATAGAGCCGTATTTATGAGAACATGATACAGTATAAAAGCTATATTTTTTCAAAATAATGTATAGAGAGGAGTAAAATAAACTTATGCTAGTAATGGAGTTTTTAGTCATTCTAGCCTGCCTGCTTGTTGGGACCCGTTTTGGAGGTATGGGCTTGGGCCTAATCAGCGGCATCGGACTTTTTGTTCTTTCTTTTGGTTTTGGGTTGCAGCCCGGCAAACCTCCTGTGGATGTTATTCTTACTATTTTAGCGGTGATTAGCTGCGCTTCGGTATTGCAAACTGCTGGAGGGCTGAACGTCATGATGCAGTTCGCCGAGCGCCTGCTGCGTCGTCACCCGCAGTATGTCACGATTTTGGCGCCGCTGACGACTTGGACGTTGACGGTGCTTTGTGGTACCGGCCATGTGGTGTATACGATGTTCCCGATTATTTATGATATCGCTCTAAAAAAAGGGATTCGTCCCGAGCGGCCGATGGCGGTTGCTTCTGTGGCTTCCCAGATGGGCATCTGCGCGTCTCCCGTATCGGTGGCGGTAGTCTCCATGGTTTCTATTTTTGCAGCTTCTCATGGCGTAGGGCAGAGCATCGGTATTATTCAGCTTTTGTCGGTAGCTATGCCGGCTTCGCTGGCCGGCGTGCTAATGGCGGCGTTATGGAGCTTGCGGCGCGGCAAGGATTTGGATAAAGACGAGGAGTTTCAAGCTAAGCTTAAAGATCCGGAGCAGAAAGAGTATATTTACGGCGGCTCCGAAACCTTGCTGGATAAAGTATTTCCCAAAGAGGCTTACTGGGCTACATGGATCTTTTTCTCCGCGATTTTGGTAGTGGTTGCCTTAGGGGCTATTCCGGAACTGCGCCCTGTTTTTGGCGCTCCTGGAAAAATGAAGCCTATGTCGATGAACTTGGTCATTCAGATGCTGATGCTGATTGCCGGTGCAGTTATTTTGATGGCCTGCAAGGTGAATACTCGCGAAATTGCCAACGGCGCTGTTTTCAAAGCAGGCATGACGGCGATTATTTCCGTATTTGGCGTGGCTTGGATGAGCGATACCTTTTTCGAATCTCATTTTACGTTGTTGAAAAACGCTTTGGCAGGCGTAGTGGCTACGCAGCCTTGGATGTATGCCATTGTCCTCTTCTTGGTATCCAAGCTGGTTAATAGCCAGGGAGCCGCCTTGGCGGCTATTGCGCCCATGGGCATCAGCCTTGGGGTGGATCCCAAAGTGATGGTGGCGTTCTTTTCCGCAGCGTACGGCTACTTTGTTTTGCCGACCTATCCTAGCGATTTGGCTTGCATCGGCTTTGACCGTTCGGGCACGACAAGAATTGGTAAATTTATCATCAATCACAGCTTTATCATTCCCGGTCTGATTGGCGTGGGAACTGGTTGCGCTGTTGGTTATGTGTTATCGCAGATCCTTCTGTAAAAAAATCGGCAATGAAGCCGGGCCTGACGAGAAAGTCTTTGTCTGGCCCGGCTTATTTTTTAAAATTTCTTTGCAGTATTGCCTATCTGACGACATTGCTGCTGGCCAGGACGTGTTGGATTCTTGTTTAGGTGCAGCTTAAAGGAGTGCGAAGATGACTCAGGAACTGAATGAAGAACTGCTCGATAAGTTGACTAAGGTCTGCTTATGCAAGGGCATTTCACGGGCCGTCATGAAAAAAGCCATTCGCGGCGGCGCTAAAACAGTGGCGGAAGTGCAAAAAGCTACAGGCGCCGGCAGCGGCTCTTGCGGGGGTAAGCGCTGTACGCCCAAGATCGAAGCGCTTTTGGCGGAAGCGAAGGAGCAATAAAATAAGCCGTGCATTTGCACGGCTTATTTTATTTGAAAAGCTGCAGTCCTTTGCCTAAAGGAAGAAGAGGGCGATTGAAAAATTTATTGAGGAAGGTGGCGCCGCTGCCGTAGAAAGACAGCAAAGCAATAGTCAGCTCCGACCAGGCTGCCACCGCGTGGGGCAAGTGACCTCCTACGCCCCAGGCGTCGAGAGAGAGGCAAAGAAGGAGCACATCAATAAGGATCATAATGCTTAAGAGAACTTTGTGAGCAGCCGTAGCGGCTATGGTTGCGAAGATCGAGAAAATAAAATAACCGAAGTAAGCAAAGCCTAATTGCTGGATATCAACGGAAGCGGCTAATTGCGGCCCGAAAGCCCCGATCTTAATAAGCAGGCAAGAAGCGACTCCAATCCAAAAGAGGCCGTAAGCGCCGAATACGGTAGCGCCAAAGATATTATTATGTTTGAAGTCGTAAACACAGGCCATGAGCTGTGCGGCGGAGCCGAGAAAAACGGCCCAGGGAATGATGAAGGAAATACCGGTTGTCCAGGCCAGCTTCTGCGAAGCGGCGACAAAGGTGACAATGGCCAAGCCAAATAGACCTAAGGCGGTAGGATCGGCGACGACGATTTGTACATGCTGTTTTTGTTCCATAAATGCCTCCTGCTTAAAATAATAAAATAAATCCAACGAACAATAAAATAGCATGCCGCAAATTGTGCTGTCAATCTATTTTTACTCTTTTATGCTGATTTATCGTTATTTTAGGCAAAAGAGAGCTGATTTATCTGGATTGCTAGGAATAACTTGGGATAAGAAGCCGATGTTTTGTTATGAAGCAATGTTGCTAAGGACTATGAAAAAACGTGCTCCGCGTACGGCGAAACACGTTTTTCATCAATGAGTTATAAAAGATTGCAATCTGTTACTCTCTGCGTTGCGCGCCTTGTAGTTGCCTTGTTCAATGCGAAGATAAACGTTTTTGCAGAACCATGGTCAACGGCGTGCGATACAATACGTACGCAATGAGACTGCCGCCGGTAGTGCTGATTAGAAAAGGGATGATGAAGAAAAAAGCGCCGACTTGTGAGCCGAGAAACCAAGAGGCTACCGGATACGCCAGTAAGCCGCCTATGAGGCCGGTTCCGATGATTTCGCCGGCTACGGCGCCGGCAATGTGACCGGTGCGGCGGAAGAGCCAGCCTGCCAGGAAAGCGCCGCAGAGACTGCCGGGGAAGGCTAAGAGCGAACCAGTGCCAAGAAGATTGCGCAAGAGGGAAATGGTGAAAGCGCCGCTGACGGCGTAACGTGTGCCTAAGAGGGCGGCTAAAAGAACATTGATGGCGTGCTGCATGGGAAAGCATTTGGCAACGCCGATGGGAATGTAGACCAAGTGGCCCAAAAGCACGCCTAAGGCTACAAACAAAGCGGTAAAAGCAAGCGGACGAATTGACATTAGGCACCTCCTGAAGCGGATGATAGTTGCAAGCGCAGGTGTTGGCGCAGCGTAGCGCCGGTCAAGGTGGAGACGGCGTCAAATAAGCCGGTGCGGAAGCTGCCGGTTCCTTGAGAAGAAGTTAAATTGGCTGCGGCCAGCTCTCCGGCAATGCCCATGCAAGCAAGGCCGGTTATGGCTGCTTCCCAAGCGGGAGAAACCGCTGCAGCGCAGCCAATAAGGGAGCTGCTCATACAGCCTGTACCTGTTACGAAACGCAGCATGGGTACGCCATTATGCAGGCAGGCTGTTTGCTGGTCTGGAGAGGCAATCCAATCGGTTTCACCCGAAACCGCCACGACGCAGTGCAGCTTTTTAGCCAGAAAGTAAGCAGTTTCTGCGGCTTGGGCCGCCTCTTTTAACGCATCAACGCCGGGACTGGCGATCGTCTGTCCTGCTAGAGCCGCGATTTCCGCTAAGTTGCCCCGGATAATATCAGGGGGACATTCAAGGAGCAACCTGGCGGCAGTCTGTTGCCGCAGGCGGGTAGCGCCGACGCCTACTGGGTCCAGCACGATGGGGACGCCTTGGGCTTTGGCTACTTTTCCTGCCATAAGCATGGCTTCAGCGCTGCGGGGCTGCAAAGTTCCCAGGTTAAGCACTAGCGCTTTAGCGTGAACCGTGATTTCCGCGGCTTCTTCCGGAGCGTTAGCCATGACAGGGGAAGCGCCGATGGCTAAGGTGATGTTGGCGCAATCCTGCATAGTTACTTGGTTGGTAATTTGATGTACCAAGGGGCGTTGTTTTTGAATTAAGCAGATGTTTTCAGCGAGTCTTTCTGCAAGCTCCATTTGGCCGCAAACCTCCCTACGAGGATATAAGTAAACGCAGTGGCAAACATGACCGGCACAGTAGCGCCGACTATTAGATCAAGCTTGAGCAGTTGATAGTAAAGCGCGACGCCCAAGGCCCAAATGACTAGAGCCAGCCAGTTGACCATGAGACCGGGACGCAGCTGGCGGTTGCCTAAGAGAAAATAGTCGCTGAGCAGGATCGCGAAGAGCGGTGCGAAGACCGAACCGATCAGGAGCAGAAACCCTTCGTATTGTTCCATGTCGACGCCGAGAGCCAGCAAGGTACCGGCGACGGTTACTGCTAAAGCCGCATGCTTTTCATTAAACCCCGGCAGCAGCGTATGTACGCTGACGCCGGCGGAGTAGGCGTCCATAAAGGTGGTGGTAATGGTGGCTAAAAGAACGATGGCTAAAACGGAAAGCCCCAGATTGGCCGCCAGCAGCATGCCTGCGGGGTCAGCTTGACCTGCGACAAGAGCTACGCTAAGGCCGATAATGTACATCCAGCAGCTGCCGAGAAAATACCCCAGGCCGCTGCCCCAGGCGGCTCCTTGACCGGAACGGGCGAAACGGGTGTAGTCGGCGATAAGAGGCAGCCAGGAAAGGGGCATAACCACGCTGAGCTCAAAGCCAGCGCCAAAGGGCATGCCTCCTGTGGCGGGTTTGCTCAGAACCGTAGTGTCGGCAAAGACAACGCTGCTCATGACGATGGTCAAAGCAAATAAAAGCAAAGCGGCAGCCATATTAGCTTTTTTCCAGCCGGTTTCGCGGCCCAAGACAATCCAAAGCAGCACCAGCGCGCCCACAAGAAGGCACCAAAGGCCATATTGATCGATTTGCCAAAGGTGGCGGCTGGTTTCGTTCAACGAGCGGGCGGCGGCCAGGATCATAATTGAGGTCCAGCCAACCAGCTGCAAAATATTGAAGAGAGAAAACAGTTTGGCCCCGTAGACGCCAAAAGAAATGCGTGTGGATTCAATAGCGGAAAGTCCTTCGCGAAAGCCGATCAGCCCGCAGAGAACCAGCAGCATTGTTCCTAGAGCGTGGCCGCCTAAAATAGCCAGTAAGCCGTCTTCAAATCCTAGGGGAGCTAAGAGGCCTCCGGCCAGTATTTCCGCCATGGAAACGGCGGCGCCGAACCAGAGAAAGAAAAAATGAGGAAAACGAATGGTTTTTAACGGTGTTTGCATGAAGATACCTTCTTTCTTTTTTGCAAAGCAAGCAAATGAACAAGGTGAGGGAAAAACAAAAGCGCATTCTGCGGAGAATGCGCTTGCATGGCATGCATGGGAGCTTTTCCTACGCTGGTATAATCCAGATCAGGTCAAAGGGTCACGGAATGAGGATCCGTATCTCAGCCAGCCGCTTCTGGCCCCCCTAGCTTGCTATATGATTCTAAATTTTATCATAGCACGATGCCTGCAGCCTGGCAAGAGAACGAGTGGCGAAAAGCACTTTTCCTTTGACAGCCAGGGCTTCGACACGTTAAAATATAAGCTATCTGTGAGTGAATGAGTATGAATTTTTCAAGGAGAAAAACATGAGCGTATTGACCGTTGAAAATGTGTCCCAAGGCTTTGGGGCTCGTCAGATTTTGCAGGACGTATCCTTTCGTTTGCTTAAGGGAGAGCATGTAGGCTTGGTTGGCGCCAATGGCGAGGGAAAGTCTACCTTTTTAAATATTATTACCGGGCAACTGACGCCGGATGAAGGCAAAGTGGCCTGGTCTAGCCGGGTAACGGTGGGCTACTTGGATCAGCATACGGTTCTTAGCCGGGGCAAGAGCATTCGGGAAGTGCTGCGGGAAGCCTTTCAGGCGATGTTCGATATGGAAGCGGAAATGTTGGCTTTGTATGAGAAAATGGGCGAGGCGTCTCCAGAAGAAATGGACGAAATGATGACCTCTGTGGGTGAGATTCAAGACGCTCTGGAACATAGCGGCTTTTATATTCTGGACGCTAAAATTGAGGAAGTGGCGAACGGTCTGGGTTTAGGTGAAATTGGTCTGGATCGAGATGTGGCGGATCTGAGCGGCGGCCAGCGGACCAAAGTTCTGCTGACCAAGCTGCTTTTGCAAAATCCCACTATTTTGATTCTCGATGAGCCTACCAATTACTTGGACTTTGAGCATATTGAATGGCTTAAGGGCTACTTGAAGGCCTATGAAAATAGCTTTATTCTTGTTTCTCATGACATTCCTTTCTTGAATGAAGTGGTCAATGTCATTTATCACGTAGAAAATACCGTGTTGACTCGCTACAGCGGTGACTATGATCAATTCCAGGCGGCCTATGCGGTGCGGAAGAACCAGGAGATCCGGGCCTATGAACGGCAGCAGCAGGAAGTAGAACGCATGGAGGATTTCATTGCCCGTAACAAAGCCCGCGTAGCTACGCGCGGCATGGCTAACAGCCGCAAGAAGCGCCTGGATAAGATGGAGATTTTAGAAAAACCCAGGGAAAAGATGACTGCTTCCTTTTCTTTCCGCGAAGCCCGTACGCCAAGCCGAACCATTGTCGAGGCGAAAGGTCTGGTGCTGGGCTATGATGAGGCGCTGACCCGCCCCGTGGATATCTTGCTTGAACGAGGACAGAAGGTAGCGATCCGGGGCGTCAACGGCCTGGGAAAATCTACACTTCTTAAGACGCTGTTGGGAGAAATCAAACCCTTTGCCGGCGAGGTCGTTCAAGGAGAATACCTGTTTACTGGTTATTTTGAGCAGGAATCTACTCGCCACAATACCAATACGGCTATTGAAGAGGTCTGGCAGGAATATCCCGGCATGACCAATTATGAAGTACGGGCGGCCTTGGCGCGCTGCGGCCTGACGAATGAGCATATTACCAGCCAGATCATGGTGCTCAGCGGCGGGGAAAGCGCCAAAGTACGCCTATGCAAGCTGATGCTTAAAGAAATCAACTGGCTGGTGCTCGACGAGCCAACTAACCATTTGGACGTGGAAGCCAAAGCCGAGCTCAAGCGGGCGCTGCAGGAATTTAAAGGAACTGTTCTCTTGGTATCCCATGAACCGGAGTTTTATGAAGACTGGGTAACCCACATTTGGAATGTGGAAGATTGGACCACCAAGATCGTTTAAATGAAGAAACCAGCGTTTCAAAAAACGCTGGTTTCTTTTATCCTAAAATTTATTTCTGATTTTCGTTTAATTTCCGCTTGCCTCATTCGTACCCTACGAGTACTCCCTTGACTCCAGTTCAAGTTTCGAAGGTTCTGTTAGAGGCTTTTTTCGTGGCACATATGTTTTTCTGCGAGCTTAGAAGTGTTTTCAATCCCGGAAACGACCACTTGCATAGAGCTTTCCACTTTGGTGAGAATGTCGGTGATCTTTTTCGTGGCTTCAACGCTGTTGTCGGCCAGCTTGCGCACCTCGCTGGCTACGACGGCAAATCCTTTTCCTTGTTCACCGGCGCGGGCCGCTTCGATGGCGGCGTTGAGGCCCAGGAGATTGGTTTGTTGGGAGACGTTTTTGATGAAGTCAATGACGTCGTGAGTCTTATGTATATGTTCCTTGGCTTCATCTGTAGACTGGCTTAAGGCTTGCAGCTGCCCGCCTAATTCTTCATACATGAGAACCTGCGCTTTTAAGAGGTGGTATAAGATGGAGGTAATATAGCCGTCAACAAGCTGTACTTTGTCTGGTTTATATTCTTCAATTTGCCGCTGTACTTCCGGATTGCCGGTAATGTTCAAAACCACATCGACCACAGGATTATGCAAGGCTTCTTTTAAATTCTGGTAAGTAGGGATTCGTAAGCTTTTGGCCAATTGAATGCCAACGACGTCGGTTTTGACGTCGACAATACCTGCTACTGATACCTCGGAGATATTTTGAAATAGTTTTAGTAGTTCAGCGCCGCTGCGGCCGCCTCCAACCAGCAGTAAATGCATGGGAACCTCTCCTTTGTTTCATTCTTGCTTTGTAAGCTTAGTTCGCTGCAAAAGAGAAAGAACCCTGCCTAAGGCGGGCTCTTTCTCTTTTTTCTTTACATTATGTCTTATAAACTGCGCAGCAACCGCTGTTGTTGTTGCCGGGCCCACTGGGACAAGGAATAGTTCAAGATAAAGTAGGCGCAGGCAATCATGCCGAACATAGTGAAGACCTGAGCGGTGGAGCCGTATTTTCCCATGATGATCATGCCCTTGCCTGTCAAATCCTCAATGCCCACGGCCCAAACAAAAGAAGTATCCTTGATGACGGTGGTGCACTGGGAAACCAGAGGCGGAATCATGTTGCGAAAGGCTTGGGGCAGAATGATAAAACGCAGCGTCTGCCAGTAGCCGAATCCTTGCGACGAGGCTGCCTCCCATTGTCCTTTGGAAATGGAATTCAAGCCGCCGCGGACGATTTCGGCGATAATCGCGCTTGTAAAGACGGTCATCGCGGTTACGCCAGCCTGGATAGGCGGCAAGGGCGTCATAAAACGGGCGGCCAAAATGAAGAGTAAAAGGGGCGTGTTGCGAACCGCTTCGATATAGGTAGCCGCCAACGGCGCGGCTATGGCATGGCCGGAATAGCGAGCCACTCCCAGCAAGGTGCCGAAGAGCAGGCTGAGAATGATGGAGGCTACAGATATATATAGCGTCGTCAATAAACCTTCCCCTAAAAAGCGGAGAATATCGGGTTGTAATAATTCAGACATTACAGCGACACCTCCAAGCGGCGCTCCATACGACGCGCATAGGTAGCCAGCGGAAAGCAAAGGGCCAGATAGAGAAGGCCGGTAATGACATAGGCTGGGCCGTAATATAGATTAGCGCTGGCCCAAGAATCCGCTTGGTACATGAGATCGCCGCCGGCAACCATGGCCATAACCGAAGTGTTTTTAATCAGACTGACCGCCTGATTGGTTAGTGGCGGATAGGCCATGCGCTTAGCCTGGGGCAGAATAATGTAGCGCATCGCTTGCCAATAGGAAAACCCTTGAGAATACGCTGCCTCATGCTGTCCCTTAGAAACAGCCAGGATGCCGGCGCGGACAACTTCGGCGATATAGGCGCCATGATAGAAGCCGATTCCTAAAACGCCAACCGTAAAGACCGGCAGCATGAGGCCCCAATGAGGCAGGGCGTGATACAGAAAGAAAATCTGGATGACTAACGGCGTATTCTGGATAAACTCGACGTAAATGCGGTTCAGCCAGCGGAGCGGCCGGTATTGAGCCGTCCCGAGGACGCCGAAAAGGATGCCCAGCGTCAGGGAGAGGAGCAGCGCCAAGACGGATAACGCAATTGTCATGGCGAAACCCTCCAGAAAAACAGGCCATTCGGCAAATAGCGCCTGCCATTTGAACCAGGCAAAGGGGCCCATGATTATTTCAGCCCCCATTTTTGAATGAGCTTGTCTAGGTCGCCGGATGCTTTCATTTCGTTTACCGTGTCATTCGCTAAATTGGCCAAAGCGGTATTGCTCTTTTTGGAAGCAATGCCGTACAACTGGGGACTGTAACGATCCGGCAGGATGGTCGTCGAGTCGTCCAGATAGCCGAAGAGAATGGCGGCGTCTACGGAAAAGCAGTCAATACGACCAGAGTCGAGGGCGGTTTTGATTTCCGGATATGTGCCGAATTCCAGATATTGAATGTTCAAACCTTGTTTTTTGCCTTCGTCAATCAGAGCTTTTTTGCTGGTCGCGCTTTGGGCTACGCCCACTTTTTTACCGTTAAGATCTTTCAGACTCTGAATGCCGGAGTTCTTTTTCACCATCAACGCTACGCCGTCACTAAAGTACGGGTCGGAAAAATTGTAGCTTTGTTTACGCTCTTCGGTGATGGTAAAAGTGGCAATAACGAAATCCACTTCGCCGTTGTCCAGCAGAGGACCGCGGGTTTTAGCCGTTACCGCTTGCACGTTAATCTTGTTTTCATCGCCAAGAATTTTCTTCGCCATTTTTTTGGCTAAATCAATTTCCATACCGTCGATTTTCCCTGTTTGAGGATCTTTAAAACCAAATTTCGGGACATCGACCTTTACGCCGACATTGAGTACGCCTCGATCTTTAATGGCCTTGATGTCTGGCGCAGCCGCCGCATCGCCCGGTTTAGCCGCGGGAGAACTGCCGCAGCCGGTCAAAAGTACGGCCGACATAGCAAAAACAGCAAGAAGTCCTAACAGTTTCTTTTTCATCATACATCGTCTCCTTCGTTTTTTTGAAGTTTTTATGGTTACGCATGATTAATGCGGCTAAGAAATAACTGGGTTCGTTCATTCTGGGGATTCGTAAAAAAGCTTTCCGGATCATTCTCCTCGAGAATGCAGCCATCATCCATAAAGATGACCCGGTCGGCCACCTTGCGGGCAAAGCCCATTTCATGGGTGACTACGATCATGGTAATGCCTTCGTCAGCCAAAGAAGTCATGACATCCAGTACTTCTTGAATCATTTCAGGGTCTAAAGCGGAAGTCGGTTCGTCAAAGAGCATGACTTGCGGATGCATATTCAGAGCCCGCGCGATGGCTACACGCTGCTGCTGTCCGCCGGAAAGCTGTGCTGGATAGGCATCCGCTTTTTCTTTGAGACCTACCCGTTCCAGATACGCAAGGCCTGATTTTTTTGCTTCTTCTAGAGAAACGCCTTGCAATCGGACTGGAGCCAATGTGAGATTTTCCAGTACCGTCATATGCGGGTAGAGATTAAACTGTTGAAACACCATGCCCATAGACTGGCGGATTTTGGCGATATCCGCGCTTGGCGCCGTTAAATCGGTGCCCGAAACTACCACAGAGCCTTCTGTGGGGCGTTCTAAGAGGTTGATGCAGCGAATTAGCGTGCTTTTCCCAGAGCCGCTGGGGCCGATGATGACAATTTTTTCACCGGCGGCGACGGCAAGATCAACGCCTTTGAGTACATGCAGGCTGCCAAAGTATTTGTGGATTTGAGATAATTGAATCATACGCGATCACCTGTCCTTTCTTGAGATAATAAAAAGCCCCGGTGAATGTTTGATTAACAATTCACCGAGGCTTCATTGCCGATTAATTTTGCAGTTGTCACATATTGGACGTTTTTTATATCATACACTGGAAAAGTTCGTTTTGTCTACTAGAAAAAAGCTGTCGAATTATAAACAAACTATGTTTTACAAAAAATGTAAAACAATAGGAGGATTTTAGCAAGTTGTTTAGAAATAATAGAAAAAACAAATAATTAATGAATGGCGGGTGGAACTGTGAAAAAAAAGGAATCGGTATTAAATTTGCCGCCTTGGGAACAGCTTGACTTGCAAGATGGAAATACGGAATACGAAGTCACTTTGGAAAAAGTTGAAATGGATCGACCCCGTGAAGCTCCTTTTTGGACGGAGCTGCGCATGGATTATGATCCGACAGATGCTTCTTTTGGCGAACTTTGTGATTTGTCGGCGCGCTTATACCAAGAAGGCGTATTATCGAGGTATGAGCATGCTATGCTGACCTTTGATTCGCAGCGAGTGGCGCCAGGAATGACGGTGAGAAGGCCTGCCGTAGCCGAGCGGAGGGACTGGCTGCAGGAGTTGTCGGAACGGGCGCGGCATAACCGCTATATGGGTAATATGCAAGGTTTTTTGTGTGATATGCGCCTAGTGGAGGTTTTGCGACGGTTGACGTAAAATTTTCCTGTCTTAATTTTAGAAATGTGCGAGCAGAATAAACAAAGTCGCAAGAGGATTGCAGTTGCGGCGTATTTGAAAAGGGAAAAGCAAATGAATGTTTTGCAATGCTATACAAAAAAAGCTATACTGATTACAAATAAAAGTGAATGTTGCTAAAGGGGGATATTATGTTTGCTCTTAACTTTCAATCGCCGCATCATGAAAAACTGCTTATAGCCCGGACTAAAAATTGTACAGTGCGTTTAGGAGATGTACGCAACATATACCCGGAAAATTCAGTAGTCTGGATTACGGTGGGTAAGCGCATGGGACCTAAACGCAAGCTATATGCTGCTAGTGTTGACCGGACGAAGACGAAACGCTTTTCCCAGCTGACCATGGAAGATTTGCAGCATCAGAATCCGGATATTGATTCGGTAGAAGCGTTATTGCGTTTTTTTGAAAGCATTTACAACAAAGCGTTGACGATGGAGGACTTGGTAACGGTTATTTATTTTTCCGAAATTACGGAAGCATAAATAGTGTTTTTGGGAGGCCGTCCTACAACAAAAGCCCTGCTGCTGCCGTTTCGACGGCAAGCAACAGGGCTTTTACTTAACTTACTTTTTTGTAATATGCAGCATGGCGTCAATAATTTCCTGCGAATGCTTTTGCACATGCGCCGAAAGAACGGCATCTTTGCAAATGCTAGTGAAGAATGTTTCCAGACTTTGCAATGACTCCATGGCGGTAGATCCATTTTTCATGATAAACGCTCCTTTGTTGACCGGCAACTTTTGAGCGCGGAGAAGCAGACCAAAGACTAAATACTATCTTTTGGCAGCCTGGCGGTCATGGGAGAATTTCCTGTAGACCCATGGCTTTGCGTCCTCCGCTTTCGCGAAGTTTGCCTTGGCAAAAATTAATATCTATAAAATAGTATATAGACAGCAGAGTCTATTGTCAATGGATAATAATACGTTAGACCTAGGACTTATGTGCGAGAGTCCTGCTGTTGTGAGAGTTCGATAAGCTTGCAAATAATGACATTGCCCTTTTCGAATAGATAGGCTAGACTAAAATGTACAATAAAAAGCAGTCCCTAAGGGCTGTCGAAGGCTTTGTAGGGGGTGCAAAACTATGCATTGGCAGCGAACCGTTTGGCTGTTGGCTATGGCGTGCATGTTTTCCGGGGCAAGCTATACGATGCTGACGCCGTTTTTACCGTTATATTTATTGGAGATAGGTGTTACGACGGAAGAGGTCCATTGGTGGACCGGATTTATTTTTTCTATTACTTTTTTTGTTGCAGCTGTTATGGCGCCTTATTGGGGGCGGCGGGCGGACCGCAGCGGCAAGCGGCGCATGGTGCTGCGGGCTGGCTTTAGCTTAGCGGCTGTTTATTTCTTGGGAGCTTTTGTACGGAATCCTTGGGAACTGCTTGCAGTGCGATTGCTGCAGGGATTTGCCAATGGTTTCGTACCGGCGTCGCTGGCGATTGTAGCTTCTGCTTCCCCTCCGGAACGCTTAGGTTCTAATTTAGGCTTTATGCAAACGGCACTGCTTTTGGGAGGCATTGCCGGCCCTCTGGCAGGTGGGGCTTTGTCGCATGTGTTCGGTATGCGCATGTCCTTTGTGGTGGCGGCGGCTGTTATTTTTATCGGCACCTTGGCTGTGGCTGCTTGGGTTAAAGAACCGCCCCAGGCTTCGGCGTTCCGCCAGGGAAGCGTTCTTGATGATTTTCGGGAGGCCTGGAACAATAAAACATTGATGCGCATGCTGTTTTTGATGTTCGGGGTGCAGGTGGTGACTTTGGTGCTGCAGCCGCTGTTAGCCTTGTTTGTTGCAGAACTTCAGGGAGATCTGGAAGGGGTGGCTTTGACCGCCGGAATTGTTTGCAGTGTTGCCGGTATTGCCGGTGCGGTGGCGGCGCCTTTGTGGGGACGGGTGGGTCAGAAAAAAGGCTTTGCTCTTATTTTGCAAATCGCATTTTTAGGCGCTGCGGTGTGGAATGCGTTGCAGTTTTTTGCGGTGGATATTGTGCAATTCAGTCTGTTGCAAGCATTGTTTGGCTTTTTCGTGGTTGGCGTGTTTCCGGCTATTAACACCATCGCCGTCCAGTCGTCGAACGAAAATTTTCGCGGGCGTTTGTTCGGACTGACTACGACAGCCAACCAGCTGGGTTGTATGACGGGCCCTTTATTAGGGGGATTCATCAGCGCCAGTTGGGGCATAAGGCCTGTGTTTCTTTTGACGGCGAGCTTATTGCTTTTTTTGGCTCTCCTAAGTCGAAACGGCAAAATATGCCGACAACACTGATTGTTTTTACGGATCGCGTATTTTAAAAGAGGTGTTTTTTAGCCTGAGGCGAATCCATTAACTAGGACTGTTTGGCGTTGTAATGTCGCAAGCGGTTTTGCGGGAGCGGAATCAACCGAACCTGCCAATAAGCGTAAGGGGGAAAAGAAATGGCTGTGAAAAATGATATGACCTTGGAGTTTTTGCATTCCGCCTATGGCGGCGAGAGTATGGCTCACATGCGCTATCTCTGGTGGGGCGATGTTGCCCGTAAAGAAGGATTTCCTAAAATTGCCAATCTTTTCAAAGCTGTAGCTTATGCAGAGCAAGTTCACGCAACCAATCATTTTAGGGAAATGGGAGCGGTTGTCAAAGATTCAGCGGTATTTGCGGGAGCTGTCTTTGGAACGGCAAAAACGGCTGAAAATTTGCAGGGCGCTCTTGACGGCGAATTACATGAAATCCATCAAATGTACCCGGTGTATTTGAATGCGGCGCAGTTCCAAGGGGAAAAAGGCGCGGAGCGCAGCTGTCATTTTGCGCTGGAAGCCGAAAAAACCCATGCGACGCTGTTTAAAGGGGCCCAAGATGCAGCTAAAGAAGGCAAAGACGTAGAATATAGCGATGTGTTTGTCTGCGAAATTTGCGGACACACGGTGAACGATAAAACAGAAGATTTTTGTCCGATCTGTGGGGCGAAAAAAGAGAAATATCATAAGTTTTCTTGAGTGGCGTTGCGAAAAGAAGTTGGTCGAGTGCGCTTGTTTTGAAATGAAATGAGGACGGAAAAGCTTGGCCGCTGCAATCGTGGTACAAGCTTTTCTTTTTTCTCTGATAAATTAGGTTTATTGAATAAGGGAGGTCTTATATGACAAAAAAAATAACAGTGGTGCAGCGTGTGAAAAATATAGTGCTTATGGGGATTGGTTCGGTGATTGCCGCCGCAGGACTGGAAGTATTTCTGGTACCCAATAATATTATTGATGGCGGCGTGGTCGGTATTTCCATTATGGCCAGTTACTTGACGGGGTGGTCGCTGAGCGCATTTTTGGTGCTCTTAAATTTGCCCTTTTTGTACTTGGGATATACGCAAATCGGTAAGACTTTTGCTTTTTCCACTCTGTTTTCTATTATTTCCTTGGCTTTCTGGGTAGGGGTATTCACGCCCATCCCAGAAGTGACAAACGATTTGTTTTTAGCGGCTGTATTCGGCGGTATTACCATTGGCGTCGGCATCGGTATTATTATTCGGCATGGCGGCTGTACAGACGGTACGGAGATGATTGCCATTCTTTTGGATAAGCGCACCAGTTTTTCCATTGGAGAAATTATCATGTTCTTCAATTTGTTTATCCTGACTGCGGCGGGTTTCATCTTTTCTTGGGACAAGGCCATGTATTCTCTTGTGACTTATTTTGTGGCCTTTAAGGTTATCGATATTACCTTGCGCGGCTTGGATGAATCGAAGGCAGTCTATATCATTTCCGATCAAATGGAAGAAATACGCGATGCCTTGATGGCGCGCCTTGGCAGAGGCGTTACCATTCTGCATGCTACAGGCGGTTACAGCAAAGAGGAGAAGCCGGTGCTGTATTGCGTGGTGACGCGCTTGGAAGTGGCGAAACTCAAGTCGATTGTCAGCGAATGGGATGAGACGGCTTTTGTGACTATTTCGGATGTCCATGAGGTTATGGGCGGGCGCTTTAAGAAAAAAGCGATCCATTAATTTGTAAGCGACAGCAGGTTTGCTACGGAAGATTGCTTTTCCTGGCAGCCTGCTTTTTATTTTTCGTCCGCTCTGTCTTGGGCGGAATAAGTCGGCGGTCCTTGCCAAAACGGCAGGGAAGGACGCTGTGTTTAGCGAATAGGCATAATAGCTAAAATAAGGCGGGGGATGCAGAACGAATGGCGCAAAGAATTTTAGAAGTTCAGAATTTGAATATTTCCTTTGGCGAAGGAGCACAGGCGGTTGCGGCGGTGGCGGACTTGTCCTTTCATTTGCAGGCCGGAGAAGTAGTGGGCCTGGTGGGGGAGTCCGGCTGCGGCAAGTCGGTGACGGCTTTAGCCATTATGCGCCTCTTGGAAGAACGGGCGCACGTGTCTGGGGCGGTGCTGGTAGATGGAGTTGATGTGCTGACGCTGCCGGAAAAAAATATGTGTTCGTTACGGGGCAATATGTTCTCTATGGTGTTTCAGGAGCCGATGACGTCGCTCAATCCAGTGCAGACTATTGGTCAGCAGTTGGATGAGGTGTCGTTGCTGCACCGTCAAGTATCGAGACCGGAGGCGCGGACTTTGTCCGTGGAAATGTTGACGAAAGTAGGCATACCACGGCCGCAGGAAATTTGCGCAGAATACCCGCACCAACTGTCCGGCGGTATGCGGCAGCGAGTGATGATTGCTATGGCGCTGGCCTGCAGACCTCGTCTTTTAATTGCCGATGAACCGACAACCGCCTTGGATGTAACCATCCAGGCGCAGATATTGGAACTGCTGCGTAACCTGAGGGAAGAAACTGACGTGGGGGTTTTGCTTATTACGCATGATCTGGGCGTAGTGGCGGAATTATGTGACCGGGTTATCGTTATGTACGCCGGTCAGGTTGTGGAGGAAGCCAGTGTGGAGGTCTTATTTGACGCGCCTTTGCATCCGTACACTCGCGGGCTTTTGCAGTCCATACCTTGGCATGACCGTAAGGAAGAACGGCTGCAGCCTATTCCCGGGCAGGTGCCCTCCTTGCATTGCATGCCGGCAGGCTGCCGCTTTGGACCTCGCTGTCCTCACGCAGCAGCACGCTGCCGAGAACATCCTCCCTTGCTGGAGCAGATGAAGGACGGTCATTATTGCCGTTGCTGGCTGTATGAAGAAAGGGGGGAGCGCAGCAGTGCAAACGCCGATTTTAGAAGTGAAGGGCCTAAAGAAATACTTTGATGTGCGCGGCGGTCTTAACGGCAAGGTAGTAGGGCAAGTCAAAGCCGTAGATGATCTTTCCTTTTCCCTGTTTGCGGGAGAAACCTTTGGCCTGGTGGGCGAATCGGGCTGTGGTAAATCAACGGCAGGACGTACGATTCTGCGTTTGCTGGAGCCTACGGCAGGGAAGATTTTTTTTGAAGGCGAAGATTTGGCGGAGCTGGGAAGCACGGCTTTGCGTCGTAAACGGCGGGATTTTCAGATGATTTTTCAGGATCCTTATGCCTCGCTAAATCCCCGCATGTGCGTATTTGATATTGTCGGCGAAGCCTTGGCTGCTCACGGCTTGAAGGATGCCGCTGCGTTACGGCGGCAAGTGGAGGAAACTCTCGAATTATGCGGCTTGCCGTTGGAGTATGGCAGTCGGTATCCTCACGAGTTTTCGGGCGGTCAGCGGCAGAGGATCGGCATTGCCCGGGCCTTGGCGCTGCGTCCTAAATTAATTATTGCCGATGAGCCAGTTTCGGCGCTGGACGTTTCCATACAAGCGCAGATTCTCAATTTATTGCAGGAGCTTCAGCAACAGTTGGGCCTGACGTATCTGTTCATTTCTCATGACTTGTCGGTGGTGCGTCATATCAGCGATCGCGTCGGGGTTATGTATCTTGGACGTCTATTGGAGTGCGCCCCAGCGGAAGAATTGTACAGCCAGCCCCTGCATCCCTACACGCAGGCTTTGCTTTCGGCGATTCCCGCGGCGAATCCCAAACGCAAACGCGAGCGTATTATCTTGCAGGGAGATGTACCGTCGCCTGCCAATCCGCCGCCTGGCTGCGCTTTTGCGCCTCGGTGTCCTAAGGCTATGGAACGCTGCCGACGTGAGCGGCCGGCTTTGCGGGCGGTGGCGTCGGAACGGCACCTGGCGGCTTGTTATTTATGGGAGTAATACCCGTCCCTTTAGATATTGCGGAAAAACAGGAGGAACGATCATGGCGGAAGAACGTATTGTAAAGCTGGCGGGAAATCTTATTAATTATTCGGTGGAGCTGCAGCCGGGTGAAAAAATTTTAATCGAAGTGTTTGACGGAGGCGAAGATTTAGCGCAGGAACTGGTGGCGGCAGCGTACAAGGCCGGCGGCGTTCCCTTTGTCAGCGTGAAAAATATGGTGCTCCAGCGGGAGCTGCTGCGCCAGTGCGCTGCTTCGCAGGTAGAGCGTATTGCCGCCTGGGAAAAGGCGCGGATGGAAGAAATGGATGCTTACATAGGTTTGCGAGCGTACTATAACCATAGCGAGATGGCGGACTTGCCGCAGGAGCAGTCACAGCTTTATCAACGCCTATGGTGGCATCCGGTGCACTCGGAGGTGCGGGTTAACCGCACAAAATGGTGCGTTCTGCGTTATCCCAATGCGGCGATGGCGCAGATGTCCGGCATGAGCACGGCGGCTTTTCGGGATTTCTATTTTCAAGTTACGAACTTGGATTATTCCCGTCTGGCGGAGGCGGAAGAACCGCTGCTTAAACTTATGGAAAAAACGAAGGAAGTGCGCATCTTGGGGCAAGGAACCGATCTTACATTTTCTCTTGAAGGTGTTGCGGTGAGCAAATCTTGCGGTTTGCGTAACATTCCCGACGGTGAAGTCTTTACGGCGCCAGTGAAACAGTCGGTGAACGGAGTCATCTCCTACAATTGCCCGAGCGTATACCAAGGGGTAACCTTTGCAGATGTGCGCCTGGAATTTGCCCAGGGGCGGATTGTGAAGGCTACAGCCAATCATACGGAACAATTGAACCAGATATTGGATACCGATGAAGGCGCGCGCTATATTGGCGAGTTTGCATTAGGCGTGAATCCGCACATTACCAAGCCGATGGGCGATATTTTGTTTGATGAAAAAATTTCCGGCAGCTTCCATTTCACACCGGGAAATGCTTATGAAAATACGGACAACGGCAATCGTTCCGCTATTCATTGGGATTTGGTGTGCATGCAGACGCCGGCGTACGGCGGCGGGGAGATTTGGTTTGATGGTCGCTTGGTGCGCAAAGACGGACTGTTCGTTTTAGAAGAGCTGCAAGGACTGAATCCACAAGCTTGGCGCTGAAAACGCTTTGTGAACAAAAGAAAATAAAAACTGTAACAAATCTGTCACGAATATTTGATACAATAACAGCAATTGAATGGTAAGAAGCTAGGAATGGCTTCTTGAGCCTAGATTTGGGAGGTACCTATGAGAAAATTGCTTGTCGGAGGCGTGTCCGCCCTGCTTTGCATCAGTCTGCTGGGGACGGCGCATGCGGGAGCGGCGCCGATGCAATTGTCCTTGGAGGAAAGCGTTCAGATGGCGCTAGCCAAGCATTATGATTTATCCTATGCCAAAGAAGCCCGAGAAAAAAGCTATTGGAGTTTGAAAGAGGCGAAAAATAATAAAGGCCTTGCTGCTTCTTTCACCCATACGGATACGGTGGCTCAAAGCGTAAATAGCTTTCAAAATAAAGTGGCGCTGACGCTTCCCCTTTATAGCGGCGGCAGTCTGGAAGGAAAAATCAAGCAGGCTGAAGAGGCGTTGCGCGTTGCCGATTTGGATGTGAACGCGGCGCAGCAGCAGGTCAAATTGAACGTGGTGAGCAATTATTTGTCCGTCTTGGAGTACCAGAAAATTTGGCAAGTAAGCCAGGATACAACCAAGAACTACGAAGACCATTTAAAGCTGGTCGAAAACAAATACGCTGCAGGTATGGTGGCCAAACTGGACGTGTTGACCAGTCAGGTCGACTTGGCGAAAGCGCAGGACAGCCAGGTGCAGGCGGAAAACAACTATCGCAATGCCGTGGCGGCGCTGAATAATGAACTGCAGCTGCCTCATGGAACCGAGTTGGAATTAAAGGACGCTTTTAATTCTGAAGGCTATCCATTGTCGCTGGAAGAGTGCTTGGCTTATGCCAAAGAGCATCGTCCGGAGATTGCCCAATATAAGGCTAAGATGAATAGCGCTAAAGAGGGCATTGATGTAGCGCGCAGCGGCTATCGCCCTACGGTCAATTTATCGGCGTCCCAGGGCTGGAATGATGAAGATTTTCCAGGCTCGAAAAACAGCAACTGGTCGGTTTCGCTAACAACCTCCTTGAACTTGTTTGACTCCGGCGTAACCGGGGCGCAGGTGGAACAGGCCAAACATAACTTGAACATGGTTAACGAGCAAAAAGGCAAAGAAGAAGATGCAGTCTTGCTGGAAGTTCGGCAGTATTATTTGAGCATGCAGGAAGCGGCCAAGCGTATCGAGACGAATAAAGTGGCGATTCAGCAGGCGGAAGAAAGCCTGAGCATTCAAAAAATGCGTTATGAAGTAGGCGTGGGCACAAACCTTGATTTGAGGGATTCGGTATTATCCTTAGATCAGGCCAAACGGGACAGCCTTCAGGCTTTGTATGACTACAATATCAATAAGGCGAAACTGGAGCATTCCATGGGGCGTCCTGTGGAATAAGCGGTAAAGACTGGAAAAGCTATGCTTACGGGGCATAGCTTTTCTTTTTTGCTTGACCTGGCGGGGGCAAAAACTGTAACCAAACTGTCACATAATCTTGGTACAATAGAACAGCAAAAGCGAAAAAAAGGGGTTGCGTGCGTCATGCAAAGAAACATGTCAAAAAATCATTATGTAATTATCGGTGTGGTGCTGCTATGTCTGGGCTTGGTTGGTTACAAGGCAGGCTGGCTGGGCGGAGGCTCTAAAACGCAGGCGGCTCCGGCCATCGCGGTTAAAGCGGTGCAGGTGCAGCAGCAGGATGCACGGATCTCGTATGAATTTGTCGGGCAGGTTAAAGCCAAGGAAGAAGTTAAAATTATTTCTAAAGTGAGCGGCGTTGTGGTTGCCAAAATGGTACAGGGAGGCGCTGCTGTTACCAAAGGGCAGCCGTTGTTCCGAATCGACGACAAACAGTACCAGTCGGCTATTCGGGCGGCTCAAGCATCATTAAACAAGTCGCGGGCGACTTTGATTAATTCGCAGCGCGATCTGGCGCGTTACGAGAGTTTGGCTGCGGTACAGGGCGTTTCGCAGCAAACTGTGGATTCCTACCGCTCCCAAGTGGATCAGAATGAAGCCGATGTGGCGATGAACGAGGCTAATTTGCAAGAAGCAATGGAAAACAGAGCAGATACGCTGATTGTATCTCCTGTTGACGGCCGCATTGACGTGAATGATGTCAGTGCCGGCCAGTTTGCAGTGGCCGGTTCTACTGTTCTGGGCTCGGTTTCCTCTCTGGACCCGGTATGGGTGCAGTTTAGTATGAGCGAAAACGAGTACTTAAAATTGGTGCGCCAGGGGAATGGCCTCTTGCCGGATTCCTTTCGCAGTCAGCTGCAGCTGGTTCTTAGCGATGGTTCGGTATATCCTGAACTTGGGCAGCTGGAGCAGGTGGATAAGGGGATCAACGACACTACAGGTACGATTACCTTAAAAGCGGTGTTTAATAATGCGCAACGTACGCTGCTGCCCGGGCTTTTTGCCAAGGTGGTGGCACCGGGTGAGCTGCGTCAAAAGGCGATTTTGGTTCCTCAGCGTGCGGTGAAAGAGATGCTGGACAATACCTTTGTTACCGTGGTTACCACTGCTGATACGGCGGAAAGCCGTCCTGTTAAGGTCGGAGAAAAGGTTGGAAATTGGTATATTGTCGAATCCGGTCTGGCTGCAGGGGACAGGGTTGTTGTGGAAGGCGTCGACAAAGTGAAGCAGGGAGCTCAGTTATCGGTTGCGCTGCTTTCTCCAGAATCCATTTGAGAAATAATCTGAGGAGGAATCAGCATGGCTAAGTTTTTTATCGAACGGCCGATTTTTGCTATCGTGCTGTCGTTACTCATTACGATTGCAGGTCTGCTGGCAGCAGCACAGCTGCCTGTGGCGCAATACCCCAATATTTCGCCGCCGATTGTATCGGTGAGTGCAACGTATCAAGGGGCCAATGCGGACGTTGTTAACCAGTCTGTAGCTCAGATTGTGGAAGACAAAATAAATGGCGCTGAAGGCATGGTTTATATGTCTTCCACAAGTTCTGACGCCGGTTCCTATTCGCTGAGTGTGCAATTTGAATCAGGAAAAAACTCAGATATGGCGTCGGTACAGACCCAAAGTCGTGTCTCGGAGGCAACGCCTGGGCTGCCTGTAAGCGTTCAGGACATAGGGGTGAGTACCCGTAAGGCTTCGCAGGACACGGCGATGGTGTTTACCCTGTGGTCAGAGGAAAATCTATATGATCGTAATTTTCTCAAAAACTACGGGAGTATTTTTATTATCGATGAACTGAAACGAATTTCCGGCGTAGGCGATATTATGGCTTTTGGTGCGGACTACAGCATGCGAATTTGGCTGCAGCCCGAAAAAATGGCGCGCCTTGGAATTTCTACATCGGAAGTAAAAACCGCCGTGGAAAATCAAAACAAACAGGCCGCATCCGGCAGTCTGGGGCAAATGCCTATGGCCGGAAAGCAGGAGCATCAGTATTCAACAAGAGTAAAAGGCCGTTTGGAAGACCCCAAAGAATTTGAAAATATCATTGTTCGGGCCCAAGGGGACGGTTCTTTTGTGCGGCTGAAGGATATTGCCCGGGTCGAGCTGGGCAGTAAAGAATATACTTTTTCCAGCGAATTGAACGGCCATCCGGCTGCCGGGTTTGCCATCAAGCTGACCAGTGATGCCAATGCGCTGCAAACGGTGGGCGAGGTTAAAGCAACCCTGGATCGTTTGGCACAAGACTTTCCCGCAGGGATGAAGTATACGACCGTTGTGGACAATACGCGCTTTGTGGATGAGTCCATTGCGGAAGTGGCCAAAAGCTTTGCCGAAGCCATGTTCCTGGTGGTATTGGTAGTGTTTCTCTTCTTGCAGAGCTGGCGGGCGACTTTGATTCCCATGCTGGCTATTCCAGTATCGTTAATTGGTACCTTTGGGGCTTTTGTGTTGCTTGGGTTTACGATTAATACGCTTACTTTGTTTGCGATGGTACTGGCTATTGGCCTGGTAGTTGACGATGCTATTGTTGTTATTGAAGCAGTGGAACATCATATGCGATATAAAGGACTTTCGCCTGTCGAGGCTACGAAAATGGCCATGTCCGAAGTGTCTGGTCCGGTAGTAGCCATTGCCTTCGTGCTGGCGTCGGTATTTATTCCGGTAGCTTTTTTTGGCGGTATGATGGGGATTTTGTATCGGCAATTTGCGTTGACAATTGCGGTGTCCATGGCGTTGTCGGCGATTGTCGCCCTCTCGCTGACGCCGGCCTTGTGTACGCTGCTTTTAAAACCCCATGATCCCCAGGCGCATCAAGGAAGATTGGGCCGGTTTTTTGAAGCTTTTAATGAATGGTTCGAACGTAAGACAGAAGGTTATGGCCGGCGTCTGGGCGGGATTATTCCGCGGGCGCGCTTGTGCATTATGCTGCTGGCGGGGCTGATCGGCATGCTGGGGGTATTATTTTCCTTTGTTCCCAGTTCCTTTGTTCCTGATGAAGATCAGGGACGGTATATGGTTTCGGTATCATTGCCGGAGTCAACTTCCTTGAATCGAACAGCCGAGTTCATGTCAGAGGTGGTATCGGTCATTCGCAAACAGCATGGTGTGGACAATGTCATGGCAGTTTCCGGTTTTGATCTGATGGGAGGCACTGCCAAAGCCAATGGCGGTACTATTTTCGTTTCTTTGACACCTTGGTCGGAGCGAACCAGCGAACAAACGCAGGTGAAAAATCTGGTCAAGCAAGCCTTTGCCAGTGGCGCACAATTAGCAGGGGGGAATGTGCTTCCCTTCGCGCCGCCAGCCTTGCCAGGCTTAGGCAGCGTAGGCGGTTATACCTTTATGCTGGAAGACCGCAGCGGGGGCACGCTGGAAAATCTGGATGCAGTTACAAGGCGTTTTATTGCCGCTGTTAAGGAACGTCCGGAAATTGCCTCAGCTACGACTACTTTTACCACCGATACGCCTGGGTATGAATTTGAGGTGGACCGCGCAAAGGCGGAAAAAATGGGCGTTGATGTAAATGATATTTTCTCAACAATGCAGGTATTCCTGGGGGGGCTGCAGATTAACGATTTCAACAAATACGGACGCAGCTACAAGGTTATTGCTCAGGCGGAGGCGCCTTTCCGCGGCGATGTGGACGCCTTGCGTTATCTCTTTGTAAAAAGCTCAAACAATACGATGGTGCCTCTGAATACGCTGGTGACGCCGCGCAAAACCAAATCGGCAGCCAATATTACCCGTTATAATGGCTACAAGGCCGTAAAAATCAACGGCACCCAGGCTGTTGGCTACAGCTCCGGGCAGGCCATGACAGCTTTAGACGAAGTAGCCAAGGAAGTGCTGCCAAGCGGCTACACTTATGAATGGTCGGGCCAAAGTCGTGAGGAGAAGGTTTCCGGAGGCAGAGCTCCGGTTGTGTTTGGTCTGGCTCTTGTTTTCGTCTTCTTGTGCTTGGCGGCGCTTTATGAAAGCTGGAGCGTGCCTTTTGCGGTGCTGCTTTCGGTGCCCACGGGTATTTTTGGCGCCTTCTTGTTCCAATATCTCTTCAGCCAAGAAAACAATATTTATATGCAGATTGGCTTGGTTATGCTGATTGGTTTAGCCGCGAAGAATGCAATTTTGATTGTAGAATTTGCTAAAGTGCGCTTCGATAAAGGCATGCCCCTTATGGAAGCGGCTATTGAAGCGGCTAAGCTGCGCTTGCGTCCTATTTTGATGACTTCTTTCGCCTTTATTATCGGCTGCTTGCCCTTGATGATTGCCACAGGCGCTGGCGCCGGTGCGAGAAATTCCATGGGGACGGCTGTTGTGGGCGGTATGCTCATGGCTACGGCGTTGGGGATTTTTATCATTCCCGTATTGTTCGTGGTGGTAGAGAAACTCACGGCGCGCTTTGAAGCTTGGCGCAGTCACTTTTTGAAACGGTAATTTTATAACGAAGCGGTGTTTGCGCTCTGTTTTTACGGCGTAAACACCGCTTTTGCAAGTAACTTCCGCTTCGGTTGCTTATCCCTTAGCAAAGCCATATGGTATAATAGAGCCTAGGATGGAATGCATCTGCAGGAGGAGGGAAGGCCGGTGGAAGAACGTGTGAATGCGCTTACCCATGGCGTGGGTGCGGCGTTAGCTGCGGCTGGGTTGGTGTTTTTAGTGGTATCAGCTTATGTGTATGGGGGGCTGTGGCATGTAGTTAGCTTCAGCATTTATGGAGCGTCTCTTGTCTTGTTATATTTAGCGTCTACGCTGTATCACAGCTTTCAGAATGAGAAACGAAAACATCGCCTGCGTATTTTCGATCATGCGGCGATTTATTTGCTCATTGCCGGTACATACACGCCCTTTGCGCTGGTGGTGCTGCATGGCTTGCTTGGCTGGACCATTTTTAGCATCGTCTGGGGCTTGGCGGCGGTGGGGATTATTTTTCAGCTCTTTTTTGTCAATCGGTTTAAAAAGACGGCTACTCTTTGTTATTTGTTTATGGGCTGGCTGATCGTCTTCTTTTTACAGCCCTTGGCGGCGGCCTTAGCGCCGGAGGGCCTGTTCTGGCTGGCTTTTGGCGGTGTGCTTTATACAGTGGGGGCGGTGTTTTATCTTTTTAAACGGATTCCTTACAATCACGCGGTTTGGCATGTGTTTGTCATGGGCGGCAGCGCCGCTCACTTTATAGCGGTAGCGCAATATGTGCTGCCTATTGCTGTTGCCCCTTAAAAAGAACCTGCAAGTACGCAAGAATAGGTAAAAGGCCGTTGAGAAAAGAACTTATTTTCTCAACGGCCTTTTACCTATTCTTTTTATTTCAATACAGCGGCGACTACAATAGCGGCAATGGTTCGCATTTCGTTTTCGTGGCGCTCGTTTTCCAGACGCTGCCGCTCGTGCCACGCTTCTTGACTTTCGTGATGATGGCGGCGCATGGCTTCCGCATGACGGCGCTGTTCGGCACGCTCACGCTCGTGGCGTTCGCGTTCCATGCGTTCTCTGTGTTCTCGTTCCTTGCGCTCATGGCGCTCGCGTTCCTGGCGGTCATGCTCAAACTGCTCGTCTTGCTGTCTCATCTCTTTGCGGTCGTGATGTGCCGGAGAAGCCTCAATTGTTGCCGCCCCAATGCCGAATTGGATGATTCCAGCCAGTGCTAGAAAGACTGCTTTTTTTGCTATGTTATTCATGGTGAATCCCCCTCATGCTTTATTGAACTTAGTTTAGCGTAATCTTGTTACAGCTTGGTTACAAAAAGATGACTGTCAAAACACAAATCGGTCAAAAAAATATGCAAATTATTTTCTATTATCATCAATTTACCCCTTTCTTATTTTACCGAAGTAAAGTAAAATAAAGGAGCCGATAAAAAAGACTAGAACGGAGGGTTTTCATGAAACGAATTATTTCTGTAGTATTGTTGCTGGTGATGGCAGGGGTATTGTTTGCTGGTTGTGGCAGCACAACTAAAACGGAGCCTGCCAAGAAAAAGATTGTCATTGGCTTAGATGACAATTTTCCGCCGATGGGCTTCAAAGATGAAAAGAACAATATTGTTGGCTTTGATATTGATATGGCCAAAGAAGCGGCCAAACGCTTGGGCATCGAAGTGGAATTTAAGGGTATCGACTGGAGCAGTAAAGAAGCCGAGCTGAACAGCAAGCGTATTGATGCGCTCTGGAACGGCATGAATATCACGGAAGAACGTAAGAAAAACGTGCTTTTCAGCGATCCTTACATGGAAAGCAAGCAATTGATCTTTGTCCTGGCTAATTCTCCAATTAAAAGTGCCGCTGATCTTAAGGGCAAGGTGGTTGGCGTACAACAGTCCAGCATTGGTGAAGAAGTGGTTACTAAGGATGAAAAATTAAAAGCGACTTTGAAAGATTTCAAAAAATATCCGGACTGTGTAGCCGCCTTTATGGATCTGAAAACAGGTCGTTTGGATGCGGTTGTAACCGATGAAATTCTTGGACGTTATTACATGTCCAAAGAAGCCGGGGCGTATATTGCGATTGAACAGCCCTTGGGCGAAGTCGGTGTTTATGGCGTGGGCTTCCGGAAGGATGACAAAGAACTGCGCGACAAAGTGCAGAACGTACTGAATGAAATGAAAAAAGACGGAACCTCAGCGAAAATTTCGCAAAAATGGTTTGGCGCCGATATCGTAAAATAAGCAAAACGAAAGCCTCCTGCCGACAGGAGGCTTTCGTTTTGTGTGGAGTTCCTTTTTTTGCTGGAAGTTGTACTATAAGAATTCTTCGTATATAATAAAGAAAAAAGATAGTAATGATACGGAGTAGTGTCAGAGGCGCAACATGCGTTTTCTGGCATTTATTTTTTAAGGGGGAGTTGTTATGAGAAAAGCAAGTTGGTTGGGTCTGGTAGGGTTGTTCCTGGGTTTGTTGCTAGTGGTTGGTTGCGGAGGGGAACCGCCTAAAGCGGCGGCGCCTGCAGAACTGAACGTATCTGCAGCGGTAAGTATGAAAGACGCACTGGGAGAAATTCAACAGCAGTATCAAAAAAAGAATCCAAACGTGAAGCTCGTCTTTAATCTGGGCGCCTCCGGTTCGCTGCAAAAGCAAATCGAGCAAGGCGCACCGGCGGATCTCTTTATTTCAGCGGCTCCTAAGCAAATGGATGAATTGCAGGGCAAAGGGTTGTTGCAACAGCAAACACGGAAGAATTTGCTGGAAAATAAGCTGGTACTGATTGTGCCGCAAAGCTCCTCGTTAACTATTAAAAACTTTGAGGAACTGGCAGATCCCGCTGTTAAACGCTTGGCCGTAGGGGAGCCGCAAGTAGTGCCAGCGGGGCAATATGCGCAGCAGGTTTTGAAGAAGCTGAATTTATGGGAGAAATTAGAAGAGCGAATGGTGTTGGCTAAAGATGTGCGTACGGTGCTAACCTATGTGGAAAGCGGTAATGCGGACGCCGGTATAGTGTATAAGACCGACGCGGCGGTAAGCACGAAAATCAAAATTATTGCTACTGCTGCCGCGGGAAGCCACCAGCCTATAATTTATCCGGCGGCTATACTCGCAAATTCCAAACAGCCCAAGGAAGCGGAAGCTTTCTTGCAATATCTTTTGAGTCCGGAAGCCGCCAAGGTATTTGAAAAATACGGCTTTACTATGGGTAAATAAGCTATAAGTAAAAGCCTATGAATCGATAAGCTTGGCGGCGCTGGCAGCCTGGATGAAGTGTTGACAAGTTTCTGCGTCATAGTTGCAAAAAGTGACGCTTTCTAACGGCGTGTCCAGACGAAGAAAAAAGTCAATGGCTGTTTGCAAGAGGATTTGTGCGCAACGGTCTTTGGGAAAGCCGAAGATGCCGGAGCTGATAGCAGGCATGGACACACTGCGCAGATTGTAGAGATGTCCTAAAAAGAGGACATTTTCAACTGCCTGTCGCAGTTTGCATTCTTCGTCGCCTTCACCCCAGCGGGGACCGACGGTGTGGATGACGAATTTAGCAGGCAGCAAACCGCCGTCGGTGATGACCGCGTGGCTGACAGGAAGAGAGCCGATTTTTTTGATGAGTTCTTGACTTTGTTTTTGAATGGCAGAACCTCCGGCGCGGGCGATGGCTAAGGCGGCGCCGCCGCCGTGCCGTAAATGGCTGTTGGCCGGATTGACGATGGCATCGGTTGTTTCAGCGGTGATGTCGCCTTGTTTAATCTGCAGCATTTTTCCACGGGGAAGAATTATGGTATGCATGTTATTCCTCCTTTATGGCAGCAAGGGCCAAATATCGGGTGTTTCAAAGCCTAAACGCCAGCAGGCCGCTCCGGCTAACTGGTAGGTATGAATCAATGCGGTTTTCAAGGCCAGAGAGTCTTTGCTTTCAACCCAAATATGATAATATTTGCCGTCTTCTTCATACTCTAGGTAAGACAGACCGTAGTCAGAGCGCCATTGGGGCTGAATATTGTGCGTCTGTATTACGGCATTTACATCCTCCATAAAAAAGGTTTTTCCTTTAGCGGTTACTTTGCCTTGTTCCTCGGTGTGTTCCCAACGTTTTGTATAAAAGGGGATGCCGAGGAACAATTTATTTGCCGGAACTTCTTGTAAGGTTTTTTGCAGATTCTTTTCTACCCAGGGGAGCGAGGCTACAGGCGCCCCGGGGGTGCTGGTAGCCCACTGCTCGTCGTAGGTCATGACCATAACATAATCGACAATTGCACCTAGCTCCTTGCGGTCATAGCAATGAGACCAAGAGGGAGTTTCATTCGGGACTGTCACATCAATAGAGATAATCAGATTTTGCTTCTTCAGCGTCGTAGTGAGGTTGCGGATAAATTGAGTAAAGCGGTCGCGGTCTTCGTCAGCTACATTTTCAAAGTCAATGTTGATGCCGTCGAGTTGGTATTGGGAGGCATAGCGGCTTAGCTGCTGGATGGCGTTGTCCTGCGCAGGAGCCGAAGCAAGAAACTGACGGGTCCGGTTTGCGTCAAAGCCGTTATCAAATAACGCCCAAACTTGGCAGCCTTTTTGATGGGCTGAGGCAACATAGCCAGCGCTGCCTTTGGAATGAATGGAGCCGGCAGCGTCAGCCAGAGAAAACCAGGTGGGAGATAAAACTTGTAGACCTTCCCGTACGGGCGCTGTTTCCGAGGTTTCGGAAAGGCTTTTCACATGATCCCAGGCAAGTGTTAACGGCGGCTGCGCCGAGGCTGAGGCAGGCGACCCTCCCCAGGAGAGCAGCAGCGCTAAGAAAAGAAAAAAAGCAGAAAACCAAGGGTACATCGAAAAAACTCCCTTCTCACAATAAACTTGTTTATGTTTCATTATACTTGGTTGTATCCGGAAAAAGAACAAGTTTCAGAATTGCAACCAAGGTCCTACAGGTATTTTCCGTGAACGGGTTACGCTGGTCAGTCATTATTTGGTATAATATACAAAATAATCAAAAACCATGTTGCGTGGGGTTGGAGCGGAAAGCCGTAGGAAGAAGGTGAGCGTATCAATTCCGTGTTTGCCGTACAAATGAATATCTATTTGACGCTGTTATTGGTAAGCATTGCGATTCATGCCTGCCTGAAGCTGGAACGGCGTGAGCAAGGAAATCCTCTCTTCCTGGTATTATTGTTGCTGACTTTGTTGATCTTGGTTTTGGAAACGTTCAGTGTCTTTTTTGCGGCTCCAGAATATCAAAGAGCTGGTGGTTTTCAAAGAATTATAGAAGTGCTAGGCTTTGCCTTGGCGCCATTGCTTCCTTTTTGCATTTCTCTATATTCGCAGCAACGTGTTTTTCGATATGATTCCTCTCAAAGTAGAAAATGGTCAAGATTAAGCTTGCCGTTGCTGCTGAATTTGCTGATTGCGGCGGTTAGCTACTTATTGTCTCCTTCAACGACAGAAGTAGGTCATGGAGAAGCCCAAAGCCTTTTAGCGTCTTTTTCTTATTTGACTACCGGATTCTATTATCTGGTAAATTTGCTTGTGATTTATGCGGGACGCTGGAAAGTGACGCGAGAAGAATGCTTGGTGCTGGGAATGCTTTCCGGAAGTCCCTTGCTGTTCTCTCTTTTTCAGTTATCGCATTTTATCTGGTCTGGGGTAACGATTGCCTTGGTCATTAATTATGTATATATTGTCCATAACCAAGCGAAAAGGGATCCCTTGACCGGCTTGGCTAACCGCATGGCTTATGAAGAATATTTAGCCGCGTTTCAACGCAAGACAGGCAGGAAATTAGCCGCTCTTAATATTGATCTGGATGATTTTAAACAAATTAACGATTCTTTCGGTCACCATGAAGGGGATCGCGCTTTGCAGCTGTTCGCGCAAAGCTTGGCGGCAACCTTTGCCGGCAAAGGCTTGGCGGTACGTTTGGGCGGGGATGAATTTTTAGTATTGCTGCAGGAAGAAAGACCTGAGGTATTGCAACGGTATGTGGAGGCTTTGCAAGAGAGAATTTTGACGCATACCCGTCAGCTTCAACTGCCATATACGATTCGTTTCAGCTATGGACTTACTACCTTGGACGAAGGCTATCAAAGCGTGCGCGAAATGGTGGAGCACAGCGATGCGCTAATGTATGCGAAGAAGCAAGGAAAAGAAGGCAAAGCTAGGAGCAAAACGAGATAGCGCTATAGAGTTATGTGGAATTAGGGCAGGTTGTTTTACAAAGTCAGGTATGCTATACTTAATTGATCATAATAACTTCGTTGTAATCAGGGGGCGTACTGGTTTTCGACAGGGGTGGTTGTGGTATGGGTAGCGAGCCGGGGTTCCATCTGCCCGTAAGACGGTGGGACAATTTTAATTGCCAACGAAGAATACGCTTTAGCAGCTTAATGCTAACGGGCCAGTTTCTCCCTCCCGCGGGGAAGCTGTCTCGTCACAATGCGGGATACCTGAAGTCCAATTCTCGGAGGACCCACAGGGAACCTTTATCGAGATAGCGTCAGCGCAGCCTGTCGGTGGGCGGCAACGGGGCGAAATCTAAATCAGCGACTGCGCTCGGAGACACCTATATGGCAATGCTTCTGGACAGGGGTTCGACTCCCCTCGCCTCCACCAGACAAATCCGGATTCTGTCCAAACTATAAAACCCGTCAATACCTGAGTTTGCTCGGTGTCGGCGGGTTGTTTGTCATTTTCAGCTAGAAACACGGTCCAAGCAAGGGGGAAGCCATGAGTACATTGCAGCAGCTTTTGCGTGAAATTGATGCCAAGCAGGAACGAATCAACAAGCAAAGGCCCTTGGAGCAGACACAAATCAAGAACCTCAAGGAATACTTCAAAGTAGGCCTGACCTACGCTTCCAATGCTTTGGAGGGTAACACCCTGACCGAATCGGAAACAAAAGTAGTCTTGGAAGATGGTGTAACCATTGGCGGCAAGCCGCTGAAAGATCACTTGGATGCCATTGGACATGGCCGTGCCTTCGATTGGATGTGGGGGCTGGCTAAAGATGTTGAGCTTTCCGAAGAAGACGTAAAAAAGCTGCATGTTCTTTGTTTTCAACCCAGCGAAGGAGAACAAGCAGGTGAATACCGCTGTGTGAATGTAGTCATAACTGGTTCCCAGCATAGTGACCGTTTGCCCAGCCATGAAGAAGTACCTGCCTTGATGAAAAAATGGGCAGTGAGTTTGCCGGAGAAGAGAAAGAAACTCCACCCCGTTCAGTATGCAGCCCAATTGCACCAGGAGTTCATTGTCATTCATCCTTTTGCAGACGGTAACGGAAGAGTTGCACGGTTGCTGTTGAATCATGCCCTGATTTCTCAGGGATACCCGCCCGTCATCATTTCTCCTGTGTTCAAGCATGAATACATCCAAGCCCTGGAACAAAGCCATACAAAGCCGGAGTCTTTTGCGGCATACATTGCAGAGCAGGTACTGCAGGCGCAAAGAGATTACATTCGCTTGCTGCGATTGTGAGTGTGTTGTGAAGAAGCTAAATCCCGTTGTTCCCCAACTTTTTTGGGTAATGGCGGGATTTTTTTTGTGGGAAGTCGGGCGCTGGGGCTAAGAAAATTCGCTGGAGAATCCTGTGGTGACGAAAGAACGCGAAGAACGGTGAGGAGCAAAGGGAATGAACCCTTTTGCTCCCCCGTCTCTTCGCTTTTTTCTTTTCGCGGTTGAAGGGCAATTCAGACTGAAAAGTAGATGCTCAAAAAGAAAAAGCGACGAAGAGACAGCGAAGCAACGGGTTTGCAACGGCAACTGTCGTTCTAGATCAGTGGAATGTAAGCATTTTTCTGTGGGAAAGTGGGCGGCCCGACTGCCCGACAAAAATAAAAGATTAAAATACAAAAATAGAGAAATTCGATGACTAATACGTATGTATAAAAATTTTTTTCAGTGCATAAAAAATCACAAAATGATGCTTGATTATAATTGGAAGAAAATGAGAAATGGCTATTCGGCAGGGACCCCTGCCGAATAGAAAAAATAAGAAATCAGCAATCTAATGAGGGGGATTAATTTGTGGAATATTAAACAAATCTTTGATAAAAAAGATGTTTTTTAGATTTGACTAGCTGTTTTTCTCGGGCTATTATGGTGAACACAACTTCAACGCTCTTGCTTCTGAAAACTGAGCAAAGAACTTTTGCGATTTTGAAGAAGCCGGTCCGGCGCTCTAGAAACGGCATATTAATGCAGCAGTCAGGGCACGGAAGACTCCATTGTCAAACCCCGTCAGGGGTCACTGTCGGAACTGTAAGAGTGGGAACTTTAGCCAGTACGCTGGCTGCATCAGCTTTTCTGAATAATCGTGGCTCTAGGGGGATTTGAAGTTGACAATCGGTGAAGGAAAGGGAGCGAACTCATGAAACAAGTAGCTTGGAAGCAACCTGTGATTCTGACGGGGTTGCGTGTTCCTTGTAAAACAAGGAACTGGAAACGGTTGGAAAGCGCAATAATGGCGCAACGGGCCGTTCGGCCTGTTGCCAGCCAGTTCGGTTTCGCTGAATTTGAGTTTTTGCAACCGTGCATGGTTTCTGAAAGCGGTTTGATTCTCGAACTGGAAATTTGGAGTGCGATTGCTGGTAGAAAAGCAGTTTTGCTTGTGAAAGAATAGGAGGAATAGACATGAGTGCTAATGAGCAGTCAGCTCAAAGCGGCCAGGTACCAAAGAAAAACTTCTCTCCTGGAGCTGCCAAGACGGGTAAGCCGGAAAAAACCCCCCCGATTGACCGCCCTCTGAAGAGGAAGTACTTGCCTATCCTTCAGAAGCTTGAGCCAGAGGGTTACTCTATCAATGCCAAGAACCAGCTGACATTAATAGATGATTCGGGAGATAAAAAACCCATTTCCGACGTACTTGTAGTGCCTGTAAAATTCATCAAAAAACTTTCCCGCGACAACGAGGAATTTTTTGTTGAAGTCATTGGCAGTGCAAAAGATGGAACTGATTTTCCGAAAATCACTTTGACAATGAATGAATTCGAGCAGATGAACACATTGATGCAACATTGGGGACCTAAAGCGCGTATTCTGCCTAAAAAATTTTATTTTACTTTGGTGCATGATGCCGCTAAAATTTTGGCGCAGGACTTGGAGGCAGAAGTTGTGTACGCCTATACCGGGTGGCAAAAAACACAAGGAACTTGGGGTTTCTTGCATGCAGATGGTTGCGTGGGAATTGAAGACGTCAGAGTTGAGTTGACCCCAAAGCTGAACGTATTTCGGCTTCCTCCTGAAGTGCGCAATATGAAAGCAGCAGTTGAAGCAAGTCTGGACTTGCTGGAATTAGCGCCGTATGAAATAACTATGTTTCTTTGGGCACTGACTTATTTAGCGCCTCTTTGCGAGGCTGCCAGACAGGCGGCTTTTGAGCCGAAGTTTGTTGCCTGGCTCTACGGTCGGACAGGTTCAATGAAGACGACGCTGTCCATGCTGTTTTTAAACCATTTTGGGCCCATGGAAAATCCGCCAGCAACCTTCAAAGATAGCCTTACGGCATTTGAATGTAAGGCGGCCTGTCTAAAGGATGCCGTGATTCTTTTTGATGACTACCATCCTGTGAAAAACAGAAAAGAGCAGGCAGAGATGCAGGCTAAAGGAATCTACATTTTTCGCTGCTATGGCGATAGGATTAGCCGTGATCGCGGAACTCCCACTGCAACGCTTCAAGAGTCGATAGTACCGGGTGGTATGGCCCTAGTTACAGCTGAAGATGTGCCGCCGGGCGGCGAATCGGATGTAGCGCGAAACATTGCTGTGAAGATGAACCAAGGCGATGTGGATAAGGCAAAGCTTGATACGGCTCAAAAGAACCAGGAGTTGTTGGCAGAAGCCATGCATGGCTATCTTTCCTGGCTTGCGCCCAGGATGGAAAAGCTGCCTCAAAAGCTGGGAAAACAGTTTCAGCTTTTGAGGGGGAAAATGCAAAAAGAAGTCGGTGGTCATAAGCGGACCGGCGACGCCATTGCATGGCTTTGCCTTGGGCTAAGATACGGCCTTCAGCATGCTCTGGCGCGTAAAGTCCTTTCCAAAGAGCGCGCTCAGGAATACTACCTGAAAGGGAAAAAGGTATTCCTGAAGCTAGGAAAAGGTCAGACGGCGATGGTCCAAGGCCAACAACCCGTCGATATTTTCCTGGAAACACTCCAAATATTGCTGGATGCTAAAAAGCTCGTTCTTGTTCCGAAATCGGCGCAAAATCCTAGCCGTAGAGGGCTGGGAGGCTACTATGATGACCACTACTTCTATCTGCTTGACACCGTATACCAGGACGTTGAAAGCTACTTGCGAAGTAGTAATCAAGCTGTCGGCGCGACTCTCAAAACGCTGTATGAAGCCATGCATCAGAGACAGTTGATATGTGGGGAAGTTGAAAAGCCAGGCACGGAGCATGAAAAAGTGAATTACAAGAAGAAAATCATGCTAGGTGATGGAACTAGACCACGGCTGTTGGCGCTAAAAAGAAGTGCCATACCATATCAACCCAAATCTGGTGAAACTTCCTTCCAAGACGACGAGTGACAGTGTGAATCTTGTGGGCAGGCGGGCGTGCCCGACTGTCCGCATTTTCCCAGGGCGAAACAAGAGTGAAGTGAAGCATATATTATTGTTTTGATGTTGACTGGCAGCATACGCGGCTGGGACGCAAACAATGGCAGTTGTAGAAAACCTAAATCAATTGTGGGAGGGCTTGACCATGAGTGAACTACAAAGCGAGCTTCAGACGATTGTTGTACGTGAGCACGAAGCGTACATTTCGCGGGATGGCTTGAAAAGAAATTTGTTTGAAGAAGAATCCACGGAAGTGGCTACTGACCGCACTTGGACAAGTGAGCGGACTGTCTTCAATGAGGCGGCGGTTGCTTTGCTTTTTGCCATGGTTGAGGCACAAATAGCATGAATGCCAAGGCAGTAGCCCATTGAAGAAAGAGAGAGCAAGAGGGCAATCAGCTAGATTGCCCTTTTGCATGAAAGGGTGCGGTGATAATGTCGAAAGTGGCTATCTACGCCCGGTTTTCCAGTGACAATCAGCGTGAAGAGTCCATCGACGCGCAAGTGCGGGCGGCGGAAGAATTTGCAAAACAGAAGAAATGGGTGGTTGTGAAAAAATACATTGACCGAGCCAAAACCGCTACCACCGACAAGAGACAGGAATTTCAGCGCATGATGGATGACAGCGCTAAGGGTCTCTTCGATGTGATACTGGTGCATAAACTAGACCGTTTCAGCCGCAATAAGTATGATTCGGCCATCTACAAGCGCAAGCTGAGAAAAGGCGGAATCAAACTTTGCAGCGTAACGGAATTTCTGGACGACAGTCCGGAATCTGTAATTTTGGAGTCGGTGCTGGAAGGTATGGCTGAGTACTATTCTCGAAACTTGTCCCGTGAAGTCATGAAAGGGATGAGAGAAAACGCCTACCAGTGCAAGCATACTGGCGGATGTGCCCCGCTGGGGTACGATGTGGACCCAGTGACAAAGAAATACATCATTAACGAAAAAGAAGCCCCGGCGGTGCGGTTGATTTTTCAGATGTACTTGGAAGGCTTCGGGTATGACCAGATTGTTGGAAAATTGCAAAAACGATGCTATCGCAGCAAGTTGGGACGCCCCATCGGAAAAGGCAGCATTCACGACATTCTGCGTAATGAAAAGTACAGCGGAGTGTACGTCTTCAACCGTTCTGCATCAAAAGATTGGGACGGCAAGAGAAACAATCACAGCTCCAAGGCGGAAGAAGCCATAATTCGCGTTCCTGGTGGAGTTCCAGCCATCATTGCTCCTGAAGAGTTTGCCAGAGCCAAGGAGAAGATGCAGGCCAATCAGAGACGTCCCGGTGCATACAAAGCCAAGGAGCACTACCTTTTGAGCGGTCTCATTGTCTGTGGTGAGTGCTTGAAGCGGGAAGGAAAAGCCTACTCGATGATGGGAAATGTAAAGCACTCTGGGCGGGATAAACGCAAGCACGTAACCTATCGCTGCAGCAATCGGGAAAATACCAAGCAGTGCACCAACAAAGAGTTGAACCGCGAGTATGTTGAAGAATTTGTCCTGGAACAGCTGGAAAAGCAGATCTTCAGTGACAAAGCCATTCCTCAGCTGGTACGTCAGTTGAACGAGTACCAGAATCGGAAAAAGCAAACCGACGGCAAAGAAATTGAGCGGCTCAAAGGATTGGTGGCCGACTTGAAAAAGCAAATGGATAATCTGATTAATGCCATTGCCAAAGGTGTCAGTGAAGGGGTTTTTGCTGAAAAACTGCAGAAATTGGAAGAAGAAAAAGCGCAAGCGGAAGCAACGCTGATGGAACTAGGCGGCGTAGAAACCAAACAGCTCATCACGGAAGAAATGCTGCGGAAGATGCTCGGAACCTTCCGTGAGTATGTAAAAGCCCACAATACCTTGGAAGTAAAGAAATTCATTTCCAATTACATCAAGCAGGTAATTGTCTACAAAGACCACGTTGTCGTGGTCTTTGTTTTGTCTGTAGGCGGAAAAAGCGAGGGGTTGTCCATTAAAACCCAGATTCAGCGTTGCAAAATGATGAATTCCAAATCGTGTGCCTGAAAGGAGGTGGTGGAGTAGGTACATTCAGACATCGGTCAATTTGAAAAATAGGAGGATGTAGTATGGATGCAATTTTTTCGATAGCTCTGTTGGCAGTTGGTACAACTGTATTTGTTTTGGTAAACCGGGTTTTCCATGTAGCCTATTTTGGATTTCGCGGAGTGTTTGCACTATGGATGACTTGCATTTTGGGAACCGGGATGGTTTTGGCGGCAATTGGTGCAATAGTCATACCGTGGGTGATGGAATACTACCCCTGGTTGCTTGGCGGACTGGCGGTGATTGTTTTGGGAATAAGCAGATACAAGAAAAATGCGCACAAAGGATAACCCCCTGAACTGAAAGGTTCAGGGGGTTTTTCTGTTTGTTGGAGAAAATAAGGAGGGTACTATGTACATCATAAAAACGGTTCACGACGTAAAAAGATTCCAAGAAGAAAAGGTCGTTTCGGAAGCATTGGCAGCACATCTTCTTCGCAAAATACAAGCATTGCATCAAGCACTTGGAAGTGAGGCGGCAATAGATGCGTTTTGCCTGCAAGAATACGGAATGATAGGTGTTTTTGCAGCAGAAGATGCTGGTTTGCAAGAAATGGGGTTGCCTGCTGCATTAGACCCAATCATGCCGGAATGGGTAAGTCGGTTGGTTTTGGAAAAGGAAGAGTACTTCGTGCTCTACATCATGGCAGATAATGACTGCATACAGCAGATCTATTTTCCTGCCAAAACGATTGACAAGGCTGTGCGAAAGTGGCTCAGCAGCCAACCGTTGGAAGAAGAGGAAGACGGACAATGGGGAGACGAAGGTCCGTTTTGACGTGAAGAAGGTAAAAAAGCGGCAAGAATTTGTAACGTGGTATTGCTTCTGTGAAGGGGCTTTGCAAAATAGTGGGAAAGTGGGCGCACCTTGTGCGCCCGACTGCCCTCTGCGGTTGGAGTTGAATGGAAAAAATACTAGTTAACTAGGCGTACACTTAAACCCGAATTTGGAATCGCGAGGCCAAAGTGGTGATCAATGTTGTTCCTTAAATCGGTAAGCAGTGATGATGGTTCTAACATCTGACCGACTTTTTTTGAGGACTCGGCTCTTGGGTTACTCACTGGTTTGGAGCGATAAATTAAAATTTTTTGTCCATCTTCAAGAGCGCGTCGGCAAAGCGCACGAATGTAATAACGATTAAACTCTCCTTCAGCTAACGTTTGGTTTGCATTTGCCGGTATCTTGTAGGTGGTGTATCTTCCACTTGGGGTTTTTCTTTGTTCAGAAGGATTAAAGCTGTTGACAAGGCTTTGTGCGAAAGATTCTTCAGTGCCAACAGATAAAGCTTTTTCTAAATGTGAAAAATATTGACTTACACCCAAAGTGTTAAGCCGAGGACTGATGTAAATGGATTTTTTTTCGGCATCGTAATGATATTCTTCAAGCATAAAATCTCGAGTTCTTTTATCGAGGTCAAAGAACAAAAACGCCATATAAATCAACTCCTTACAAGCCATCTGAAAAAAGAAATTAACGTTGTTTGTTGGATTGAGAGAGAATACTTCCAGCTAAAGTTTTTGTAATATTGTTGTATTTGTTGCTTGCGAGTACTCGGGAGGCGATAGTTTCCATTTCGACTCCAGTTTGCTTGTCTGCTTGTGACTGCGAAAGGGCGCTAGCAGCTAATTGTTTCTGAATTCTGCTTGAGTTTGGGTTGGTAAGAATTTCGCTTGCTAGGTGTGCAATATTAGGAGTAGTTTTCTTTTTATTCATTCTTCTCCACCAATCTTTTTACGAATTTTAAAAAAATTATAACACAATAAAAGAAAAGGAACAAGAGTTCGCATTGAGTAACTAGGGTATCTGATGGAAGCATAAGAAGATGGGCAATGAGGAAATGATGATCTGTTTTGACTTGAAGCCGGGAAAGTGATTAAAAAAACGACAGGAACTTGTAAGTGGGCTTTGCATTGATGAAAAGGTGGCTTTGAAAACTGTGGGAAAGTGGGCACACTTTGTGCGCACGAGTGACTGGTAGTACTCATAATATAATCAAAAAATATGGAAATGTGCTCAATAATAGAGGTATTGGAAAAAGATACAAGTAAAAAGAAGATATATACCAAAAAAAAATTAAAGATTGCAGGAGTATTCGAATAAAAGAATAATAAAAAAAGATAAGTAACATTAACAGTTGGATAAGTGGAAGGAGAGATTAATTTGACAACTAAGTCATCTTTGGTAAGTTCAGATGATTTTTTTAAAGTTGATTTACACGTGCATACTCCTGCTTCTGGATGTTATAAAGGAATGAAAAATGATGACGAGTATCATGAAATAATAAGAAAATATGTAGAAAAAGACATCAAAATTATTGCGATTACGGATCATAATTCAATTAAAGGGTACAAAAAAATCTGTTTGCTTAAAAAAGATATAGAAAACAAAATTAAAATTTTCAACGAATTAGTAAACAAGCATTCTGAGTTGACTGGCGAATTAGGCATAGTAACTAGTGAGCTAGAAGAGCTAAAAGAAAAAAATGAAGTGTTCAAGAAAATAACAATTTTGCCAGGCGTTGAATTTGAAGCATCGCCTGGCATTCACTTGCTATTTATTTTTGACCCGATGATTAATTTGAATTTGATAGATGAGTTATTGGAGCGTGCAGGGTATTTGCCAGATGGACAAGGACTAGAAACTCCAGATAATATTTCTTGTTTTGATGTGCTGGAGGCAATTAGAGAAGCTGGAAGATTAGGGGCTATTGTTATTGCATCACATGCGGATAGTAATAAAGGGATTTATAATGATTTAAAAGGAAAATATAGAGCAAATGTATTTCGTTCGGATCTTTTATCTGGGATATCATATAACAGCCCTCGAACACGAGGAAAAATTGAAGCATTGTTGCAAAATGATGATTATAAAAGAAATGAACCTGTTGCATTTATTCAATGCTCTGATTATCATGGGGGAACGGATGAAATAGGGAATTGTATAACATATTTGAAACTTGAAGATTTTACATTTTCGTCTGTTTGTTCCGCGTTAAGAACGCCAGCGCAAAGTGTAAGTGCTACTATTGAGCCAGGGTTGAAATCTTTAATATATAAAATCGCAAGCGACACACATACAATAGTGTTTGAAAAAATAGACAATCTTGATGAGTTGAAACAGGCGACAGTTGCAATTTTGAACAATAGTTATGGAACTCTCTTAATCGGAGTCGAAACTGGAAACTATGAAAATATTATGGGCGTAAAGATTGAAGAAGATAAAATTGCAGAGTGTATCAAGAGCATTTTTAAAGAAATTTCTCCGCGAAAATTTTATGCTGAAGCAGGGCATTATGAATATGGCGGAAATAAGGTAGTAGCAATTTTCTTGAAGAAAATTGGGAATTCTTTGTTTTATTCGAATCCAGATAATGCTGTTTATTTTTTGGGGGAGAATAAGAAAATAACGAAGGCAAATATGACTGGAGTCGCTAAATTTATCGAAAGAACCATGATGACTAGATTGAGAGAATTTGAAAATCTTAATAACGAACGAATTGCATTTCTTGTAAATGAATTGAAATTGTTGAAAGATTCAAATTGCAAGTTTGAATTAGTTAATCATATTGAAAAAGAGTGCTTTGATTTACGCTCTGTAGCAGATCTTGAGGTGATTTCTGCGGATGATATAATAATAGAAAATAGCGTGTTAGCAACTAATGGCGAGCCTGATGGAAAAGTGATTTTTATTCATAAAGCAGAGCCTCGTCTGTCAGATGCATATCTTAGAGTTACTGCTCCATCGACTAATAAAGTGGAAAATAGTAATGGAAAAGAGGTTCCAGGAAAATCAGTTATAATTGCACCTGGTGGGGGAGTTTATATTAATCAGTCCGATAATGCTAAATCAATTCTCCCTTTAGTTCCTTATGAATCTGTATTGGTATTGACAATAAAAGATAGATTTAAAGATATGATTTCTGAACGTGCAATTGTAGGTTGGATGAAGTCTTCTCTTTTTCTATGGTATTTTGATATTGTATTTGGAGATGGCTGTTATGACAATTTTAAAAAAATAGGGCAAATACCAATCCCGGATTTTTCTGAAAATTCACTTGGAGTTAAAGTGGTTGACGCTATTGATAACATTATCCATTTGGAGAATGCTATGTTGGAAGAACTGCGCTCAAAAAGTGATAGTATGACCGAAAAGATTGAAGAGCATAATAAGAAAGTCTTTGAGTATGCTCGAGAAATTGACAAACTCTTTTTTTCAGCTTTTGAGCTAACGGAAGAAAACCTCACCATGATTGAAGAATTTTTTGAGCTGAAAAAAATATTTAGCTTATTTGAGAAAGTGACTAGCGAAGAGATTGATATTACACCAATAATTGAAGCGGAAGATGTGCTGGCTTTATAAGAGGTGCATATTGAAAAATAAAATAGCTTAGGGGCTTTTTGTCCGGATTTGCAAGGGGGCGGATCGCCTCCACCAAAAAAATCCGGATTTTGTCCAAACTATAAAACCCGCTAATGCCTGAATTTATAGGCGTCAGCGGGTTTTTTGTAATTTCAGGCTAGAAATACAGCTAAGATAAAATAATTTGTTATTTTATCAAATTGTAAAAAGAAGGAAAATGATATTTCGCTTAGAAATAGATAAAAATAGTGCACAAAAATTATAGTAAAGCGCAAAACTAACTAAGCAAGAGTTGGTTGAAAAGGTTTATAGCCCCATAGTTCAAAGGATGTTCGAGACAAAGGAGGGAGAAATTTGAAAGCCAAATTACTTATTGCCTTAATTTTATTAATCATTTTCTCGCCTCAGACTTTTGCTTATGCTGGCGAAGCCAATTTAGCTGCTGTTATTCAGCGGAATTGGTCCCAGTGGCATGACAAGCAAGATAATATTAGTTATGCTCAAGTGGTTGCACAATTGGAATGCCCTTATACGGGCGATGATGCGGCAGCCTTAGTAGCCTTGGCGCAATATTTTCGTAAGAACCGGATTAATTATTCCCTGAATATGGATTCCGTATTAAAAATGGCAGAGCGGCCAATACTACAAGAAGGATATCAAAAAGAACTGCAAAGTTTGGCTCAGGCTAGCCACGAGTTATATGCTTCAGGACAACCCAATTTTTCCGTCTTAAAACAAGGACCTATTGGAGACTGTTTTTTCTTTTCAGGCATTGGCTGGTTGGCTAATTATCGCCCTCAAGTTTTGATGAATGCCATTACTCCCTTGTCAGATGGTCGATATAAAGTTGTATTTCCCAATAATCTGCAGGTTGTTGTTAATCGGCCTACGGATGCTGAAATGTTATTCTTTAATTCTTCGTCAACCATTTCTGATGGATTGTGGGTTACTATTTTAGAAAAAGCTGTGGGCGCTATATTGCCAAACTATACCAAAAGAGTCGTCAACGAAGAAGAGCCAGCCTACAATCTTGCATTGGGAGGTGCTCCTGCTACTATTGAACGGATTTGGACCGCTAAAACGCCCAATGTTGTGTATTTGCATAATAGTAGCTATGCAGAGGTCAGACGGATACTGGTTATGATGCAAAAGAAGCAGCTTATGTCTCAAGCGCTTACTGGCAAGAGACCGCCAACTCCTAGTATTGCTGGAAATCATGTTTATGCCATTATGGGGTTTGATGATCAACATGACGTGGTTACACTGTGGAACCCTTGGGGGGATGAGTTTTCACCTTTGCCAGGCCATAGCGGATTTCCTAGGAAGCACGGGGTTTTTCATCTTTCCCTCAAAGAATTCTGTGCGTTTTATGAAGTGTTGTTCGTAGAATAGTAATTGTCTTTATTTCAAAGGGATAAATAAGAAACGATGGGATTTATTTGGGCGGTAGTCGATGTTGGATGAAATTCTAGCATGTTTGGAGGAAATCAGAGATGAATAGAAGACCAATACGCTTGTTTCTGATGGTGTTGCTGCTCGTTGCAGTCACAATTCTTATTGGTGGAGACCTTCAAGCAAAAGGGTTGGAACGTGGCACTGCTGCGTACGAAGAATCGCTTGTGAAGGATATCGGGGAACGAGAAAAGCTGCCGGAGACTGACGTGCCACGTTCTGAATGGTATACAGCGCAAGCGGTGCAAGGCTGGGGTCCTATGCCTAGGGTTTTTCCGAAAATAGAGAGGTTAGTGGAAACGCTGCCTCCAGGAACCGACATTATCCAATGGAAGAGAGACCGGGTTATTGCTATTGCCAAACACTATATTGGTCTGCCCTATCGTCATCACCATATTCCCGGCTGGTCTCCCGCAACCGGAAGTAAGTTAAATCCTCAGCCCGGCCCGGGACTTGATTGCAGCGATTTTACAGCATGGGTATATAATTTTGGCTTTGGAATTCCTCTGAATAGTGATGTGGTCTCGCAGTCGCAGATGAAAGCGCGTCCCGGATATATTCTGCCTAAAGGCATTCGGCGAATTGAACCAGGCGAGGGCTTTTTGCCCGGCGATTTACTTTATATTATGGATTCAAGCAAGACTCACATAGTGCATGTTGTGCTTTTTATTGACGAAGAGCATATTATTGATTCAACCGGTACTCATGTAGATGTGCGCCATTTTAGTGGATGGTATCGCGAACGGCTATCGCATGGTATACGCATTTTTTAACGCTAATTATGTAGGTTTGGTTGTCATTTTGTTTCGAAGGTGGTCCAAGAAAATGAGTAGATTGCAGCAGCTTTTGCGTGAAATTGATGCTAAACAGGAACTAATCAACAAGCAAAGTCCCTTGGAACAGACACAAATCAAGAACCTCAAAGAATACTTCAAAGTGGGTCTGACCTTCACTTCCAATGCCTTGGAGGGTAACATCCTAACCGAATCGGAAACAAAAGTAGTCTTGGAAGATGGCGTAACCATCGGCGGAAAGCCGCTGAAAGACCACTTGGACGCCATTGGACATGGACGCGCTTTCGATTGGATGTGGGAGCTGGCTAAAGGTGTTGCGATTTCCGAAGAAGATGTAAAAAAGATGCATGTTCTTTGCTTTCAACCCAGTGAAGGAGAACAGGCAGGCGAGTATCGCCATGTGAATGTCGTCATAACTGGCTCCCAGCATAATGACCGGTTGCCCAGCCATGAAGAAGTACCTGCCTTGATGAATGCATGGGCAGTGGGCTTGACGGAGAAGAGAAAGAACCGCCACCCTGTTCAGTATGCAGCCCAACTGCACCAGGAGTTCATCGTCATTCATCCTTTTGCAGACGGCAATGGAAGAATTGCACGATTGCTGTTGAATCATGCCCTGATTTCCCAGGGCTACCCGCCCGTCATTATTTCTCCTGTGTTCAAGCATGAATACATCCAAGCCCTGGAACAAAGCCATACAAAGCCGGAGAATTTTACGGCATACATCGCAGAGCAGGCACTTCAGGCGCAACGGGATTACATTAGGTTGTTAAGAATAGAATAAAAGATGAGTTGAAGAAACCCGCTAAAGCTTAATGATATTAAGTCTTAGCGGGAATTTCTATCCTGGAGCTGTTTTTGGCAGATTGTAAAATGAAGTGCGACAGGCGCACAGCGTAAAAAAGTACAGCTCACGCGAATCCTTCGTGTAGAATGAAGTATCTCACCACACCATTCGACGGAGGACTCAACATGAGCTACCATCATTTTACTATATGCGAGCGCGGCCGTATAGAAGGATTACATCAAGCAGGGTACTCCGCTCGCAAAATAGGCGTAGTTATGGGACGACATCATTCATCGATCTCCCGTGAATTAAAGCGAGACAATGCTTCAACCTATATCGCAGAATCCTCGCAACAGGGCTATGAGACCAGACGTACTCGATCAAAACCTGTCGGGAAATTTACGGATTCCCTAGCAGCAACCATTGAAGAAAAACTTTCTGAAACGTGGTCTCCAGAACAAATCGCCAATACTCTTCTTGCCGGCAAGCTGAGTTTCAAAACCATTTATACATGGCTTTATAGAGGTTGGTTAAAACATAGTAATTTAGAACAGCTCAGACAAAAAGGAAAGCGGCGAAAGCCAGTGGAAACACGGGGGCGGTTGGCCGTTGGCCATACCATTGCTGAGCGGCCCACTGAGGTCGAAAGCAGAGATACATTTGGACACTGGGAACTAGATACAGTAGTGTCCAGCCGTGGCAAGAGTAAAGGATGCCTAGCTACCTTTGTAGAGCGCAAAAGCCGTCTATATACCGCTATCAAAATACCTGATCGTTCCACTGCTTCTATGGAATCAGCCATTATTCAAGTATAGTCGGCTTTGCCTAGTGCTGCTTTTAAAACAGCCACTTCAGACCGCGGGAAAGAATTTGCTTGCCATGAAGCACTCCATGAAAAATTAGGGCTTCCACTATATTTCGCCGATCCGTATTGTTCTTGGCAACGCGGAAGTAATGAGAATGCGAATGGACTTCTGCGAGAGTTTTATCCCAAGAAAACCGACTTGGCCTTAATTGACCAGGATGATCTTATTAAGAATTTGTTCCTTCTTAATTCTAGGCCTAGAAAATGTTTAGGCTGGAAATCTCCTATTCAAGTCTTTTTACACGAGGTGTCGCACTTGGCTTGACAATCCGCCTTTTAAAAATAACTGACAACCTCTAATCCCTTGCAAGAGAGTTTTTCTTTTATCCCCTGTAATTCTTCATCCGTTGGCGTTGTGAAGTTGGTAAATGGAAGGCCGAGGGCTTCCATTTTTTCTTTTCCCAGCGTGTGATAGGGGAGAATTTCGATTTTTCGTATCCGCGTTTGCTGAAGCAGAAAGAGGCTTAACTGTTCGAGGTTTTCATCGTCAATATTGACTTCGCGAATTGCAGGCATGCGAATGACGATGTTGTCGTTGCAATAGGAAGCCTCTCGGATGTTTTGCAGGATGGTTGTATTGTCTATTCCGGTGAAGTAGCGATGCTTAGTAGTATCCATTACTTTGAGATCAAAAAAGATATGATCTAGTTTTTGAATAATATCTTTGCAGTTAGTGAAGTTGAATTGAGCGCAGCTTTCGACGGCTGTAGCTATGCCGAGGCTTTGGCATTGGTTTACTAATGCGCGCAAAGCTTCTTCTTGATAAAATGGTTCTCCCCCGGAAAAAGTGACGCCGCCGCCAGATTCCAGATAAAAAAGAAAGTCTTTTTTTATTTGCTGCATTAGAAAGCCGATACTCTGACTCTCTCCCATTTTCTGGCGTGCTTTATTGGGGCAGACGGACACGCAGGTAAAGCACTGTTGGCAGAGGGAAGACTTAAAGCGAACCTGATTTTCTTCCAGGAAAATCGCACCAGAGGGGCAGTGAGAAATACACTGTTGGCAGTAGGTGCATTTGTGGGCTAGAAACATTAATTCTGGATGCGGGGACCAAGACTCCGGATTTGCGCACCAACGGCAACGAAGAGGGCATCCTTTAAAAAAAACGGTGCTGCGGATGCCATCGCCGTCGTTGACCGATAAGCGTTGGATTTGAAAGACGTTACATGCTTTCATAAGTGGTTCGCTCAATGATAGCGTCTTGGGCTTTGCGAGAAAGATTTACGAATTGTGTGCTGTAGCCGGCAACACGTACAAGCAAGTCGCGATAGTTTTCCGGGTGCTCCTGAGCGCTGCGTAGAATCTCCGGAGAAATGACATTGAACTGAATATGAAAAGCCCCCAGCGAAAAATACGCGCGGATTAGGGAGGCCAGGTTGTTGAGGCCACGATTCGTCTCTAACAGTGTTGGCGAGAGTTTGACATTGACGAGTGTTCCGCCGCTGTGAATGTCATGGTTGATTTTTGCTGCTGAGCGCATGGCGGCGGTTGGGCTGATTATGTCGGTGCCTGCATGCGGCGAGACGCCTTCGGTAAGGGGCGTGCCTGCTTTGCGTCCTTCCGGCGTTGCGCCGACAACCGAGCCGGCAGGGATGTAGTTGGAAATACCCATAAATGCGGAGTTGAATTTAGCTCCGAAAATATCGGTGTATTGCGTGATTTCTTTATGATAGAAATCGGAAATTTCTGTGGCGAGAGCGTCAACTTCATCTATGTCATTGCCGTATTTGGGACATTGCAAAGCGGCTTGCCGGAGTGCTTCAAATCCTTCCCAGTCCTGCTCCAGAGCCGCAGCAAAATCTTGCAGTTGATACGCTTGGTCTTCAAAAACAAGCTTGCGAATGGCCGCTAGGGCATTGGCGCTGTCTGCAAGGCCGATGCCTGTAAGCACAGGACCTAGGCAGTATTTGGCGCCGCCCCGGCTGAGATCGCGGCCTTTTTTCATGCAGCCGTCCACTAAGAGGGAAAGGTAAGGGCGTGGCACGATTTCAGCATGTACTTTCTGTGCGGTAAGCGAGCCGATGATGCCGACTTTTATCAAATGAGCCGCTTGGCGAAAGAATAGCGACTTAAAGTCTTCGAAACTGTTACTATTTGCGAGTGTTGTCTCCAATCCCATTTGCTTGCCGTTTATGCGGCTGATTCCGCCGCTGAGCGTATATTCCATAGCGGCTGCTAAATTAATATTGACGGCGGACGTCCATTCCCCGACTTTGCGAAAATGGGGAACAACGCAGCCGCAATTACTCCAGTCACGGGCGTCCTCAGGGGAGAGGCCCGCAGCTAAAAGCATTTCCGAGCCGACGCGATCATTGTGGATAGCGGGAAATCCTGTTCCGCAACGAACCAGTTTGCAAACGGCCTGCAAAAATTCGGGAGGACAATTGGGGTGAATGCGAACGCTAAGCCCTGGTTGATGCGTTTTAACTCGTTCTGTCGCTTCCAGGCAAAGATAGGAAACTTCGTTGGTGGCATCGCTGCCGTCACGCTTACGTCCGCCTACGGTGAGGTTTTGGAAAGAATTATAGCCAGCAAAAAATTGAGCCGTATTGCTGGAAATAGCCCAAACCCACTCGGATAATTTGAGCCAAAGGCATTCGATACACTCCAGCGCTTCTTCCCGGGTGAGGAGACCGGCGTTTATATCTTTTTCATAGAAAGGATACATATATTGATCGAATCGCCCCAGATTTAAAGCCAGTGAATTCTCCGAAAGGATAGAGCCCAATTGCGTAAACCATACGCACTGGATGGCTTCTTTGAAGGTTTGCGGCGGATTTTCAGGTACACGGCGGCAAATGGAGGCGATTTCCTCTAGCTCAAGTCGGCGAGAGGGATCGGCGGTTGCTGCTGCCAATACGTCGGCTTTTTCCGCATATCGATTAGCGAGCGTGATGATTCCTTCGGATACAATAATGGCGCTGCGGTAAAAATCCATTTGTTCCAGTTCCTCTGTATCGGTAGGGGAGAGCTTGCTTAGAGCGGCGATCGCTTCTTCACGAAAGCCTCCGAACCCTTTTTGGAAAACAAGATCCTGATAATCCGCAGTTATCTCGCCGACGGCGCTGCGCCATTTGGAATCATTGTCGACAATGCCTGTATCGACGAGTACGCGGGCAGTGTCGTCGTCAAGACGGGCTAAAAAGGTTTCTTCCAGCGACTTTCCTTTCCAATACGGAAAGATAGTATCTCTCAGAGACTTTTTGGCTTCTTGTGAGATCGTATAAGCGTCTTGGGTGCGTTCGGCAAAGGTATCCATTTCCTGCTCGACCCATTGCCAGGAATATTCCGGGCAAATAATGCCGCTGCGGCGAAATTCGCCGATGCTGCCGACAAGGAGTTCTCCTTCAAAGATAGCGGGTTCAATGGCGTTGCAGACCGCTCGAAATGCTTTGGCGCGGCGCAAGATAACGGCTTCTCCTTCCGTTTCTTTGTGAGAGTCTGTAAAAATACGGGCTCGTTCGATGCTAATCGAAGGTGTTGTTTCAATGTACTGCTTTTTTATTTCTGCGATGCGAGGTGTTGTCATGAGAGGCTCCTCCTTTAGACAGTTGTATTATTCATGTTGCTTTAGATACTCTACTAACAGTTTGCAAGCTTTATTCATATGCTTTTTTAGAACTTGTTTGGCCTTGCGAACGTCTCTTTCGCGGCAAGCGGCAAGGAGCTCGGTATGTTCTGCATGCGAAAAGTCCTTAAAATCCATTTTGTCGAGATAGAAAACCAGATACCGTGCGACGTTGTTATGCAGCAGATGAATCATATCCAGAAGGCGCAGGTTGCCAGCCGGTTCATAAAGATATTCATGAAAGAGGGAATTGATTTCGTTGTAACGAGCCGGATCGTGGCAGGACGCTTCTTCTTCCAGAATTTTTTCCGCTCGCAGAAAGTCTTCTTCTTTCAGTTTGGGAATGGAAAGTGCGAGGATACCGGTTTCCAGCATCATACGAATCTCATAGATTTCAAGGGCTTCTTCCGCGGTCAGGCGCATGACTTCCGCTCCATGATTCGGCAGGAAGCGGACCAGTTTTTCTCCTTCCAAAATTTTTAAAGCTTCACGCAAAGCGCTGATACTCACGCCAAACTGTTGCGCAAGTAGTTCTTGACGCAAAGGCTCGCCAGCGTGAATTTCGCCGATTAGGATTTGTTTGCGCAAATGGTTGCTAATGCTTTCCGGGATGGTGATTCTCTTGGTTTTGGTTAAGCTTTTTGATGTGCTCTTCATGGAATTAAATATAGCACCTATTTCAAAACTTGCAAACAATGTTTCGAAAGTATACAGGATACAATCGTAAATTTTGAAGAAATTAATTGACAGTGATAGGGGAATGATTTACTCTAAATCCAAGAAAGAACTCCGCTTTCTAATTCCATAAAACACCGGCAGCGCTGCTTTCCTCTTCTGCAAAGAAGAGAGAAGGCAGTTTTTTTATGGCTTGTTTGCCTAAGAAATTCATAGGGGGAAAACATTATATGAAAGAAAACAAAGCAGCGTACCAGGTCGTTGACGAGTGCAAAAAAGAGATGATTCACCTTTGGGAAGAGCTTGTTACTATGGAAAGCGGACTTTTTTGCAAAACCGAAACCGATGCGATAAGTAGACGCATTGCCTCATTTATAGAAAAGATTGGCGGCAGAACCAGGGGCATTAGCATGGATGATGCCCCGGATGTGCTCATCGGAGAATTTGGAGATATGACGCAGCCTTTTGTTGTTTTAACAGGGCATATGGATACGATTTTTAAAAAAGGAACTCCAGAAGAACGGCCATTCCGAATCGAAGACGGCAAAGCCTTTGGTCCAGGCGTCTTGGATATGAAAGGCGGCATTGTCATTCTTCTATACGCGTTATTGGCTTTGCAAAAAATCGGCTATAAAAAGTATCCGATAAAAGTAATCCTTGTTGGCGATGAAGAGGTGGGGCACCAAAAAAGCTCAGCCATTTCAGCTATACAAAAGGAAGCGGTTGGCGCAAAAGCAGCCTTTAATTTTGAGACAGGTTTTGTCGATGGGGGCATTGTTGTAAAACGCAAAGGACTGTATCAATTTATGGTAGAGGTTTTCGGAAAAGGAGCGCATGTTGGAAATGACCCGGAAAATGGGCGAAGTGCGATCAAGGAGATTGCCTATAAGGTTCTCGACATAGAAGCGCTAACCGATTGGCAACAAGGAAATACCTTTAATGTTGGCTGGATTGAAGGGGGAACGGTTCCTAACGCAACTCCGGCGTATGCAAAGATTGTCTGTGATCTGCGTTGCGAGAATCCGGATACGCTGCCCCAAATAAAGCAATCGATTGAGGAAGTAGTAAAGAAAACCTATGTGGAGGGAACTTCTACAAAGCTAACTCCGCTTATTGAAGCGAAAGCGATGAAGAAACTAGATGCATCGATGGAACTGTTTGAGTGCGTGAAGAAAATCAGTGAACAGGAAGGTTTTGGAACGTTATATCCTAAGGAAGTCGGCGGCGTATCCGACTCGGCGTATTTCACTGACCTTGGGATTCCTACTCTTTGCGCGATGGGAGTGCAGGGGGGGCGCAATCATACGATTGAAGAATTTGCGATTGTAGAGACTTTATTTAGTCGCACCAAATTGCTATGCGCCGTATTGCTTGCTCTGGCATAAATAACAAAAAAATTAGGGGGAATTATGATGATGGATTTTGAACATAAGCTGACTTGGCGCGGATGGTTGTCGTTTGTTTTTATTGTAATTTCGTTCTCCGGAATTGTTGCCGGTCATCCTGTATTGGGGGCCATGGATTTTCAAAACCTGATTGGAGGTTTTGGCAAGATTGGCGCGGCGGATAGTTTTGTTGGCAAAGGCGGTACAGGGGCGCGAGACGGCTTTATGTTTGGTTTGACGCTGATTCCAACGGTAATGTTCGCTCTTGGCATGATCCGCGTTGTAGAATCTCAAGGCGCTCTTTTAGCGGCGGAAAAATTGATTCGCCCAGTTCTTCGTCCGCTCATGGGATTGCCAGGAGTTACAGGCCTTGCTATTGTCAGCAGCATGACCAGTACGGATGTCGGCGCGGCTATGACGAAGCAATTATACGAAGAAGGGCAATTGACCGATAAGGAACGCAGCATTTTTGTGGCTTATCAATATGCCGCTTCCGGTGTTATAACCAACACCTTCGATTGCGGAGCGCCGCTTCTTTCTATTGCGGTGCTGCCCATCGGCCTTATCCTGGCTGTGGAGATTTTCGTGAAAATTGTAGGCGCCAATGTAGTGCGGTTTTATTTGAAGTGGCAAGATGAAAAAGAACTTGTTTCTGAATCGGTACAGGTTAAGTCTGCTTGATAAGGAAAGGGGACGGTAATAATGGACAATACAATAGGCGCCGCTAAGAGAACGATGTTGGAAGAATTTATTTTTGGGGCGAAAAATGGATTCTATTTAGGGGTCGAGCGGATCTTGCCTGCTATGATCTTGGCCTATGTTATTATTTTATTTTTGAAAATGACCGGCTTGATGGCTGTTATAGGGCAAGCTATTTCACCAGTTATGGCGTTGTTCGGACTGCCGGGAGAAGCTGTTATCGCCCTAGTGTCTGCTTTTTTTGCAAAAGCGGCCGGAGCGGCCACTGCGGCGACTTTATATGCAGACGGCGTGATTACCGCGGCGCAAGCAACCATTCTCTTTCCGGCCACGATTACCATGGGGACGCTTATGGGCCATTTTGTTCGCTGTGTAGTTACCGCCGGGACAAACGCCCGGCATCACGCCTTGATGATTGCAATTCCAGTTATTGACGCCATGATTTCTATGCTGTTAATGAGGTTCCTATTGTCTGTAATGGGTATTGCATAAGAATTTAAAAATACGGTAATACCTTAAAGAAACCTGCTAATACTTACGGACAGTAAGGATTAGCAGGTTTTGCAGTAGGGGAACGGGTTTAAAAGGAAGTGTTTCATTTTTTTGGAAATTGTGCAGGAATATGTAATTTATATGCAGTAATAGATTTCTTTATAGATAAAGCTAGTGGTGAGTTGCCATTGCATGCAAAAGGTTTGTTAAAAATAAGACGCAATATGTTGGAATTAGGCAGAAGACAGGGGGGGATAAGATGAATGTGAGCAAGAGGAAACGGACTATTATAATCAGTGCGGGCGTGGCGCTGGTGTTAAACTTTGCGTCACCAGCCGGTGCAGAAATCAAAACTGAATTTGATAGCTTTTCGTTGTTCGACATAGACTGTGCGCCTCTTCATGATTCAAATGATCCCCTCAAGGGTAGTCCGCGTACGATTGTTGAAAAGGCGGTCGATTATTGGAATACGCTGACTAAGCACAGCCTGGACATGCAAATTCGCTATGGAGAGTTCAATGTCAATGCGCCATACACTGGCTTTAGCGGGCAGCTTGCAGGAAAAGAAATGATTGCTTTTAACATGTATTACGACAATCTAGTCTACAGCAACATTGATTACAGTTTTTCCTACAAAATGCCTGGGCAGATCCTGCATGGCAGCGGTATAGATTTTTTCTCGCTTACGACGCATGAAATCGGTCATAGCATGGGGATTAAACTGGATCGCGATGACGATAGGATTTACCCCAAAGTAGGCTCAAAATGGGGCGATTTAATAAGAGACACCGAAGGCAACGGTATCAACGGCTTGTGGATATCCGCCACTCCTGATCCAAAAGGAACCGAAACTTTTACCGACAAAATTTCTCGAGGTGTTAAATACGTCTTTACCGGTTCGTCTGCCGCTGCGGTATATGGGGACGTCTGGATGGGCGGAGTTAAAAAGGCTGTAGACCTTCCCGTTGAAGCAACCTATCAATTTAAAAAATCAAATAAGGATAATTTGTTTTATTGGGGTTCGTCCTTGGTGCATCCTTATACGCGGTTTGGCAACATGAATGCCATGATCGAATCCTCAAAACGCCCGTTTTTTAATGAAGCGGAATTGGCTGTTTTTCGTGATTTGGGGCAACCCGTAGACATAGAGGGGCAATTTGGTCACTCTGTATATACGGACGGTAATACGGCGACCAACAGTGACGTTTTTAGTAGTACTAACAAGTATGGTATTGGGCTGCATATTGTCGGCGATCATAATGTTATTACCCAGAAGGGGAATTTAGACGCCGGCGGGAGCGCAGGCGCAGGTATACGGATAGAAGGAATAGATAATAAAGTTTTGATTTCTGAAGGGACGAAAGTAGCAGCGAATGGCGAAGGAGGCTATGGCGTACTTATTTCGCATGGAGACGGCGCTCAACTAGTCAATTGTGGCACTATTGAGGCGATCGGCCCAAACGGTGTCGGCGTTTATTTAAACTCTGGCACCTGGAGTGATGACTACTGGACTGTGACGAACGGTAAAGCAAGACAGTTTGATAATACTGGCAGTATTAATGCCGGAAGTAATGAGGCTATTCGCTTAGCGGGATCTATTAACGACATAACTGTCAATTTTATGAACGGGTCCCGCGTCAACGGCCACATTACGGCAGAAACCGGCAGCAAGGGCGCTCTTGTTTTTGGCAAAAAAGCCTATGCAGACGGAACTGCTTCAGCCGAACTCGATCCTGAAGCCGTCATGTTTATGCATGGTGATATCAGTGGCAGCAGCGGGATTACGATGAATGTTTTGGCAGGCAAGCTTACGTACACGGGGACGGCTAGTGTTGCTGACGCAACGGTAGCTGCCGGCGCCGGACTGTTCGGCAATGCTGCTTATAACCTGCCAAACCTCACCAATCATGGCACACTTTCGCCGGGGGTTGTATCTTCGGGGGCTTCTGGTGAATTAGCTATAAACGGGAATCTTGTCAGCGACGGAAAATTAGGAGTAGCGGCTTATGGTGATAACGTCAGCAAAATTAGCGTATCCGGTCATGCGTCAGTTGCCGGAAGCAAAGTTGTCATGACGCCGGGCAGTCTGTATCTTCCGGGGAAATCGTATGACATTCTGGAGGCTAGGGGCGCTGTTACCGGCATTATTCAGGGGGGCGCTTTAACAGGCTTGCTGGATGCTGAAACTGCCAGTGATGGCAGCAAAATAACCGTGACCACCGTGAGGGCTGATAATTTGGGAATAAGAAACGTCCAACAGCAACAGCTATATTTGTTGCTGCAAGATATGTATAATAGTACCCAATCTCAGGAGATGGCGAAGGTCTTCAGTTTAGATGCTGAGAATACTAAGCAAGCTTTTAACGAGATTGCTGGTGGCGGACAGTTAGGAATGGCCGCTTTGACGCAAAGAAGCACTATGGCGGGACAGGCTATTGATTCCAGAATGCTTTATGCACGGAATAAGTATGTTTTGGGGGCAACCGCAAAATATTCAGGAGAAGAGGAAAAAATGCTTATTCCTAGTGAAGTAATTTCATTTGCTGACCCGGCCGAGGGACGCTGGTGGTTTAAATTAGGCAAGAGCTGGAATCAACTCGGGGACAACTACAACAATCACAGCAGCAGCGTTATTTGGGGCTTGGATACCAAGGTGAATGCAAACTGGACCAAGGGGTTGTTTTTCGCTTATGGCAAGAACAATGCTGCAGGCAGCAACAGTAAAACAGACAATCGGGATTTTCGCTGCGGCCTTTACACAGGCTATCATAAAGAGGCCAAAGCCTGGAATTTGTATGCTGATTATGGATTGCAGCATAATACAGCCGTCCGTTATTTGCCTATCTTAGGCTTAAAAACTGACAGCCATTATCACAGCAAAACTCTCGAATTGGGCGGAGAATATAAATACGACCTGGATTACAATACGGAACGGATCTGGCACGCAAGCCCCTACGTCAAAATGCAGGCGGTCAGGTATATGCAAGAAGGTTACCAGGAAAAAGGGGCAGGCGTATTTGACCAGCGAGTAAGTTCTATGCAGAGTAACTACATCGCCGGTCAGGCAGGCATTGAATTATCCCAGCAGAATAAGCAAGGAGGCGTAACGTTGAAAGCGGGCTATAAACATGTCTTTACTGGTGATGATCCCGCCGTGACGGTTGCGTTTACAGGTGCTGACGCTGCGCTTGCGGTGGCAGGGCCGCATATGGATCGAAATTTGCTTGTTCTTGGCATAAGCGGCTGGCATCGCCTGGATGGTAACTGGGTGCTGGACGGCAAGATAGAAATGGAAAGAGGAGCGCGCGACAAGAATATAGTGGGTGAAGTAACGGTCAAACATATGTGGTAGTCGTATAGAGGATTTGCGAGTATATCTTGTCACAGCGGCAAAGAGCGTCTTAAGAAAACCCGTCACTTCCTACATTTGCTAGGTATGGGCGGGTTATTTGCTATTCCAGCATACTAATATGCGAAGAAAATATGTTCTGTTTTGCTTTGCAGGAAAAATATAGAAGAAGCAGAAATAAGAAAAGTGAAAAGCCAGGATACTCCTTTTCTTGCGCGTAATTACGTTTCATTTTAAGGGTTGAGGGAAGGAGAGCAAGAATGAATTTCTTAAAAAGCAGCGTGAGCGGTAAAATATGGCTAGCTGCTTTGGGGGCGGCGGTCGCGGGACCGTTGCTGTTAACTATAGCAGATTCGACCGCAATGTTGGCGGGCGGGCTTTTTTTGTATGTGTTTTTTTTGCAGTATCAGGCTTTTCAAAAACAAGAAATGCAAAAAAAACAAATCGCTCAAGAAAAGATGCTGCGAGAAATAAGTTTTGGTTTGTTCAACAATGTATTGGAAGCAGATATTAGCGAAAATCGGGTTTTGGGAGAGAATGCCCTTAAACTTTCGGATTTACTTGGCTTAAACAAGTCCGATGATTATGAAGAAATAATTGAAGCCGTAGTTGCGAGGCTCGTGAAAGAAGATTTTCGCGAGGAATACAAAAAAAGATTTTCTCGGGAAGCTATATTAGCGCTGTACCAAGCGGGGCAGAGCAGTTTTGAGTATGAATTTATTGAGCGATCCGACGGAGTCTCCTATGCCTGGGTGCAGACGTCTGTTTGCATCTATCGTTCTTTTGACACAGGAACGATACGGATTATTTCTCATGTGAAGAACATTCAGCAAAAAAAAGAAAAAGAATTTGCGATTCTTCAAAAAGCCCAGCGTGATCCACTGACAAATTTGTACAATAAGGTCGTTACGAAGGAGTTTATTGATGAGTTTTTGCTGTCCATGGAAGGCCGTGGTATGCATGCTGTTTATCTCATTGATATTGACAATTTCAAATTTATCAATGATCATTTTGGCCATGCTTTTGGCGATGCTGTGCTATCTAGGGTAGCTGAAAAATTGAATCGTTCTTTTAGAGCTTCCGATATTGTGGGGCGAATTGGAGGCGATGAATTCTTGGTGCTTGCGAAAAATGTTGAGGACCGAGCGATTGTTTTGCGTAAAGCGAAAGAAACTTGCAAAAGTATGCACAACTTGCTTAAAGGCATTAGCGGTAGCGCTAGTGTGGCAATAAGCATAGGGATTTGTATAGTTCCAGATGACGGAACTGTTTTTGACGAGGTGTATGTAAAAGCGGATGCTGCGCTTTATGCGGCTAAGAAGAAGGGGAAGAACACTTTCGTATTATATGAAAATCTGTGAGGGACGCTTGGCTTTTCTCAAGATATGGTTAGAGGCTGCAGGAATTGAAAATAATCATAGCGTTAGCCTGTATGTACTTCTTTTGCTAAGTACGTACAGGCTTTTATTGTATTTTAGATAGAGTTGTATTATTATATAGATTAATGATAAAGAGTATCAATGTTAATTAGTTGTTAATTTTATCAGTGCGTTTTTAGTGTGCAATAAATCTCGAAAGTAGGATGGTGATAAAAGTGATGAATTTTTTTAAAAAAAAGACTCCCTGTGATGAAGCAGTTTGTATTTTGCAAAACGTTGAAGAACGCTTGCAGGGAAAGCCCCATGCCTTTGGGACCTTAAAAGTTGAGTATCCAATACATAAGCGAATGTTAACTCAGTTTGAAAAATTGCTAAACAGTGAAGAGAAGATGTCTAGTTCATGTAAGCGCATGCTATCGACAGTTTCTTCGCTAAGCGAATTTGATGTCAGAATGACTCATTCTGCCTATGAACTATCGCAGTTTGCCAAACAAATGGCATTAGTCAGCGAATCTAATTTAGCGGTCGTAGAAGAAATAACAGCGAGTATGAACGATGTGAACGAAACGGTGGAGCAGACTTCGCACAAAATGCAGGAGTTATCTGATTCATCGCATACGCTGATCCAAAAGAATGATGAAAGTATGACGCAAATTGGCGAGTTGGTAGATTTAAAAGAACATGTTGTTGAAGATACTAAGAAGATGAGTATTCAAATTGAAGAACTTACAACTATGGCGGAAAACATCAGCGAGATTGTGAATGGAGTGGCGGCGATTGCGGAACAAACGAATTTGCTGGCTTTAAATGCCTCGATTGAAGCGGCTCGAGCTGGTGAAATGGGTCGAGGCTTTGCTGTTGTGGCTTCGGAGATTCGCAAACTAGCAGATAGTACGAAGGAAAATTTGCAAAACATGCGAGGCTTTGTAACCAATATTCAAGTGGCGGCTCAGGGCGGTAAAGAAAGCTTGCTCAATACATTAAGCTCGACTAACTTAATGAATGAAAAACTGGATACTATTTCAGGGACGATTCACGGAAATGTGGAAATGTTAAAGCATACAGTACTGGAAGTTAACGATATTTCGCAATTGATGGTTCACGTTAAGGAGTCGGCGCAACAAGTCAATCAGGCGATGATGCTGTCTGCGTCTGATGCGGAAAAACTTCATGGAATGACGCAAGATATTCATAAGGATGCGGTGGAAAGCGAAGAAAATGCCAAACAAATTTCCCGGATTGATACAGAATTAAGCGAGGTTGTTCGCGGAATGGTTGCCGCATTAAACGGTGGCATTCATTCTATTTCTAATCAAGACTTGTTGGCGAATTTAAATAAAGCAAAAGAGGCGCATGGAAATTGGGTGAAAAATCTCAAGCGTATTGTTGAGGAAATGAAAATATATCCTATCCAAACGGATTCAAAACGCTGCGCTTTCGGTCATTTTTATCATTCCATTACAATGGAGCATGTTGATGTGAAAGCAGAATGGGCTTCGATTGATGAAATACATGATCAATTTCATAAAATTGGCGATAAAGTTGTAGAAGCTGTACGCTTAGAGGATGAAGCCGCCGCAAGCAAGTACCTCCAAGAGGCGGAGTATTTATCGAATAAGATCTTTGCAAAAATTGACAGCACTGTTCATATTATCGAAAGCAAGAGTGCAATAGGTGAAGAAGTGCTGCGATAAAAGATGCAGCATAGCGGCAAATTTATGGTTCATGCTGACGCAGGGGTGTACTGACACTTCTGTGTCTTTCTTTTTGAGGAAAAAGACTAGGACCAAGGAAGGGACTTTGGGAAACTATTAGAATCGGAAAGGGTTTGCAAGACTTGTCTCGAATAGTAAAAAAATGGTTGTAGACGCTGCGCTCAATGGTAAAAGTTGTAGCTGAACTTGTTGGCTAGGCGACAAGATTATTTTTATGCCAAACGGAGGAATTTCTATGTACGATTATAAAGGACGCTTAATGAATGCAAGGGTTAATGCCTTCTATTTTCCAGGGCTGTTATCCGCCTTGTCCATTACAGCGAGTATGTTTCTTGATATTGCTATTGTGGGCCAGATGTTAGGATCTGTCGCCATGGGGGCGGTTAATTTAGCCTTGCCATTGACTATGGCCTTTAACATGGTATATATGCTATTGGGAATTGGCGGTGAAGTGCTAGTTTCAGCCGCCAAGGGCGCTGGCAATAAGACGGAGGCCAATACGCTGTTTTCGTTGAGCATGTTTACCATTATTGCGGTGAGCATTGTGACTATGCTTGGCGGTCTTAGTGCGAAAGAACTGATCGCTCAGGTCTTAAGCGGTGGAAATGGCGAGATGGCGCCCTTGGTCTTGCGGTATATTGGTATTATGTTTCTGGCGGCGCCGCTGATGATTGGCATTACCAGCATGACTTATTTTGTCAAAGTAGACGCTCTGCCAAAGCTTGCTGCAGGCGTTATGGTATTTGTAAATATGGTGAGTGTTGTCAGCAAGCTGTTATACCTTGGACCATTGCAGTTAGGCATTGAAGGGGCTGCGTACGGAACCATAACTGGCTTTGTCGCTGGGTTTTTACTTTTAGTGCCGTATTTGTTTTTGCGCAGAAAAAGAACTCTTTCTTTTGTTCCCTTGGCCGTGAAAGATTTTCAACGTTTGGGAAATATTGTAATCGCAGGCCTTCCGTCTGCGATGGGTCAAGGGCTGGGAGCGGTTACCACTTTTTGCACTAACGTAGTGATTCTGGATATTGCCGGCAAGAGCGGCATCATTGTAAGTACGGTCTGCTCTTCTATCTCTATTTTCATTTCTTCTTTCCGCTATGCTGCGACCAGTGCCATGGTTCCAATTGTTGGCGCTCTCTTTGGGGAAAGAGATTGGTGGTCAATGCATCAGGTGGCTATGCGCATTACTAAAATGGTTATGGGATTTGTTCTTGTTAGTATTTTTCTTATTGAATTGCTTCCGGGTAATTTGTTGGCATTTTTCGGAGTTCATGATGCGGCCATTATGGAAATGGGCGTGCCGGCCTTGCGAATTTATGCACTAGGATTTCTATTAAGTTCTTTGAGCTACATCTTAATGACCTATATGCAGACTACGGCTCGCAAGCTTTTTTCCATTGCCATCAGTGTGGGAACGGAGCTTTTGGCAATTCTCTTTATTTATTTGCTTGGATACTCCTTGGGAAATATTGGAGTGTGGAGCCATACTATTGCAGCGCAGGCAGTCTTGCTGTTCTTGAGTGTTTTAACGGCTAAATATATTGGAAAAAAATCTAATGGCAAGTATCACGGGGTGTTCATACATGAAGTGCAGCCGGATTATGTCATGGGAAATTCGATTTATGCGACCCAAGAAGAGGCGGTTGGTTATACAGACATGATCGGTGAGTTTTTTGCGGCTAAGCAAGTTTCACCACAGGCAGTAGCAGAGGCAAAGCACTTGCTGAATCAAGTGTTGAGGGATATTGTGGAGAAAGAAAAAAACCCGCAAAAAACAATTGATATTATGGCGGTTTTGCACGAAGGTTATATAAAAATTCGCCTGCGTGACGACAGCGGCGTGGAGGAATCGTTGCAACTAGAAAGCGATGAGAGAATTGGCCGTTTGAGTGTGATGGGATACAATAATACGTATATAAAAATTCCTGTTTAACCTGTTGGGGCAAGACTTGTCTTTTATGTATTTATAGATTGAAGGAGATCGATAAGATGAAAAAGTATATAGGCGCTCTTAAAATGATGCTTAGTTTGCTGGTTATCTGGGGAGTCCTTGCATTTGCGCCGCAGCAGGCGCAAGCATTTAAATTAGAGGTTACCAACAATCAAGATCGTATGATGAATTGCGCTCTTGTATATTTTGATAGTTCCGCGAAGAAATGGTCATGCAGTGGCTGGTACAATGTGCCTGTGGGGGCAACCAAAAACTTTAATATTAGCAAAGCGGTTCAAACTTCGCATATGTATCTGTATGCGAAGGCAGGCAATGCGGAATTATGCGGCGGCGATGACGCTCCGTATATTACTCGTACGGTTATAAGTAATCAATTTCAGTACTACGACGGCAATAAATGTCCGGCTGGCCCCAATTCTAAGTCTGCACATTTTTACAAGTTTGCCGTTGATGAGAATGATGCCGTTTCTATAGAATGGGGAGCTGCGCGGCAAGAGAAGCAAAGCGTTAAAGAGAGTGCGGGCGGGCAAAACAGCGGTATTACGCAACAAGAGATGCAAGCTATCCAATTATTGAATCGTGACCGGGCCAAGAACGGCTTGAAGTCGCTTCAGGCAGATGCTAAGCTAACACAAGTTGCGCGCAGCCATGCCGCCGATATGGCAAAACAGAACTACTTTAACCATACGAATCTACAAGGGAAATCTCCTTTTGACCGCATGAAAGCGAATGGCATTGCCTATCGCTTAGCTGGTGAAAATATTGCCTACAATCATTCGCTCGAAGCGATGCAGGAGGCGTGGATGAATAGTCCAGGGCATCGGGCCAATATTCTTAATACAGGGTATACTCATGCCGGCGTGGGGCTGTATACTAAAGAGGATGGCACTATTTATGGCGTGCAATTGTTTGCCAGCTATTAAAATGAGCCAGTTCTTGTTAATGGATGAATGAATTGAAAAATGAGTATGGCAAGTAACGGAAAAGGTATAATTAAATTATGATTTCAAGCAGGAAATAAGAGGCTTAAATAGAAATAACTCTTAGAACACATTAATAATCAAGGAGGTAATCGAGATGAGTGAAGTAGTTTTCTATCGTTGTGAAACATGTGGTAATATTGTTGCTTTGATTAAAAATGGAGGCGGGCCCTTGGCTTGTTGCGGGCAAGCCATGACTGAGCTTTCGGCTAATTCTACTGATGCGGCACAAGAAAAACATGTACCGGTTGTGACCAAAGAAGACGGCAAAATTAAGGTAGCCGTAGGTTCCACGCTGCATCCTATGCTGCCGGAACATTACATTGAGTGGGTTGCCTTGGTGACAGAGGATCGGGTTGCTATCCGGTTCTTGAAGCCAGGAGAAGAGCCTAAAGTGGAATTTTGTGAAATGCCTGCTGGCATTGTTTATGAATACTGCAATCTACATGGTTTGTGGATGGCAAAATTCTAAAAATGGGAAAAAGAGTCCTTGTGAGAACAAGGGCTTTTTTTTATGCTGAAAATGAATTTTTAGAGAAAGTACCGGCCTAGAAGAGTATGAACACTTGCAATAAGGAGAAAGATGAGATTTTTGCGCCTAATCACATAATTGAAAATTACAATTATTTAGAATAGACGAGATAAAGCGAGAAAAAAGCAATTTTTATTTTAAATATATAAAATTAAATTAAAATTATCTGCGTGTATGACTTTTTGCGGCGGATACGCCTCGTCTCTTTCGTTGCATTACTTTTGTAGTAGCAGTAAACTAAGAGAGGATCAAGTTAAGTTAATTACTTAATTATCTTATATTGTTTTATTTCGTTTGCTACTGCTACATCCTTGTTATGAGCAGGCGGAATAAGATATAGAAGGAGATGAGAAGATGGCTTTTAAAATGGGCGCGGCTGCATTTGCATTTATTGCACTGTCTTTTCTAGCGCTAGACCTAGTTCATCTGACCGGCGCAATTTAATCATTTAACTAAAACTCATACAAATAAAAAACACCATCCATTTGGGTGGTGTTTTTTATTTGCTGGTTGGTTTTTGTATAATAGTGTAGAATTTATTTTAGTGGTATGTAAGGTGAATAATTTTGGAGCTAAGGAAAGATAAATTATGAGCGAATTAGGTGTTGTGGCGACCATAAAGAATATAGCCAGGATTCATACGGATTTTCCAACTAAGTTCGGTGTTCCTCGTCAAAGCGGTCTGACTCCGTTAATGGCTACCATTGTTTTTGAACCGTTATATCGGGATCCTAGCGCCATTCGGGGTTTAGAGGGGTTTTCTTATATTTGGCTTATTTGGCAGTTTTCAGAGGCGGTGGGCAGCAAAGTTTCACCTACTGTCAGACCGCCGCGGCTAGGCGGCAATACCCGTATGGGAGTATTTGCTACGCGTTCTCCATTTAGGCCCAATCATCTAGGCCTTTCCTCTGTTAAGCTGGAAAATATTGAGATGCATTCCCAGTGGGGGCCCATCTTGCATGTGTCAGGGGCGGATATGATCAATAAGACGCCCATCTTTGATATTAAGCCGTATCTGCCCTATGCGGATAGCCACCCAGAGGCTGCGGCTGGCTTTGCCGCTCCGCATGAAGCGTATAAATTGAAAGTGCTGTTTCCGGAGCGCTGGCTTTCTCTTATTCCAGAGTCTTTGCGGCAGGGGTTGTGCAGTGTGTTGGAACAAGATCCGCGGCCGGCCTATGTTCAAGATTCTGAACGAGTTTTTGGGATTCCCTTTGCTGGTTTTGATGTTCGCTTCATTGTCGCTAAGGGTGTTCTTACGGTTGTTGAAATTGTATGTATTAAAGCATAAACGAAGTGGTCTGTGTTAGACGCAGACCGCTTCGTTTACTTATAGCTCTTAGTATTTCTCCTGCGTACCCTCGCGTGATTCTGGTTCTCTGGTGCAAGCCCCATGCGTTGGGTTCAGCCAAGTTCGCCGATGGTTTGCAAAAAATGCTGTATCACGTGGCTGTACTGGCGGTGGTTGTCAAAAATAGCGGTGCCATGCTTGGAGTTGGCGAATAGATATAACTGGCTAGGCCCCTTGGTGGCTTGCTGCAGCTCAAGGGACATGGAGGCGGGAATAAGCGTATCCGCTTCGCCATGGAGATACAGGATGGGCGTTGTAACATGGCGTACGGATTGCAGCGGCGAAGCGTCATGAAAGGTAGAACGGGAATGAAAGTACGATACAAGGTTCGCATACGGCAAAAGAAGGCTAGTGATATCTAGATTGGCAAGCCAAGGATAATTAAGGGTCTCCATATAGGGAGACAGATATTGCCGTACGTAGAGAGAGAGGAGAGTTTCAAAATCGGAATAAGGGCTGTCAGCGACATAGAAAGCCACGCGTTTACTTTTTTCGTTAAGCTCTGCGTGCAGCAGCGCGGTGGCGGCGCCCATGGATAGACCGTGAACGCCGATGGCGCCGTTAGGGATGCGCTGCGCAAGCCAATTGACCCATTGCTCCAAGTCGTATTTTTCCAAGCTGCCCCAAGTAACGGAATCTCCGCCGCTTTCGCCATGGGCGCGTGAGTCGATCAGCAACACATTAAAGCCGGCACGAAGATAAATTTCTAGGTAGTATAAGCCAATTGTGCGATTTTCCGTAAAACCATGCAGAAAAATAATTGTTTTATGAGTGGGTTTTGCGTTGGGGATAAAGGTTCCAGACAAGAGATAGCCAAAAGGGGAAGAAACGGTTACGTTCTCCCATTGATAATTGGTCGTGCCTTTATTCATCAGTTGTTGAAGAGAATTGTTGCGGTTTTGCGTTTTTATTTGGGAAAAGATGATGCTTGTTTCTTCATAGATTACGCTGCCTAGAAAGAGACCGGCTAGGTTTAGGCAAAAAATGAACAAGAGCATGAAGGTGAGAAAACAAGTTTTCCAATATGCTTTTTTTCGTTGTTGTAATTCCCAGTCTATATTTGAATTCATACGCTGCCTCACAGTATTTGGTGCAAATCAATAAAGCTTACAGTTTACTACTTATGATACAACTTTGAGTATGCTCCATGTCAAGGAGAGCAAGAAGAAATGGGAAACTTATTTTTGCGAAAACCTATTGAAGCTGCTTGGCCTGCAGATTTGCCAAGACAAAAGGCCTGCTTGTTTTGTAAAATGGAGAGAGGAATTGAACTAGGCAAGAAGGAGCGCGAGAAATGGCTGCTTTTTTTTATTATCAAACAGAGTTGGGAGTCGTGGGCATCGAGGAAAATGGAAAGCGATGCTGCAGGGGGATGTCATGAATTATAGCATTAGAGAAACGCTGGAAGGAATGGCAGAGCCTAAGTATCAGCAGTTTGCTGCGGCGTTGCTGCCGAATGTGGAAAACTTGCTGGGGGTGCGTTTGCCGCTGCTACGGAAGTTGGCCCAAAAGATCGCTAAAGAGGATTGGAGAAGCTATCTAAAGAGTGCAGAGGTTTGCTATTTTGAAGAAACGATGCTGCAAGGGATGGTTTTGGGATATGCGAAAGCCGATGCAGAAGAGCTTCTTTTTTTTGTTGGTGATTTTGTGCCGCGTATTGATAATTGGTCTGTTTGCGATAGCTTTTGCAGCGGGTTGAAATTTACCAAGAACCATAAAGAGCTGGTTTGGAACTTTTTGCAGCCCTATCTAGTATCGACCAAGGAATATGAAATTCGCTTTGGCGTAGTCATGCTGCTTAGTTTTTTCATTGAAGAAGAATATATCGATCCAGTGTTGCTTCGTTTGAACGCCCTGCAGCACGAGGGATATTATGCAAAAATGGCGGTGGCTTGGGCGCTTTCACTATGCTATGTGAAATTTCCAGAGACCACATGGGGGTATTTGCAAAGTAGTCAATTAGATACGTTTACGTATAACAAAGCATTGCAAAAAATTACAGAGTCTTATCGGGTGGATGCAGAAAGTAAAATCAAAATTCGCAGTATGAGGCGCAAGTAATTCAATTTATTCTTTGTACGCATCTGAGAGGTTTTTCGCAGGAGAACCTGGAATATTGAGGAAAGAGCATGAAATGAGATGTTTTTCCAAATAAAGAAGCCCTATGAGTTCTGGCTAATGCAAAGGAGCTGCAGAAATGTTAAAAAGCAAGCACTATAATGCTCGCGGTCTGTTTTTTTCGGAGAGGCTGACAACGGTGCTGAGGAAAATCCCAGACTATTTTTTGACGATTGTTGAAGCGCCCATGGGGTATGGGAAAACAACGGCGGTAAAAGAATATTTAAACCAAGCGGAAATCGAGTGGTTGTGGCAAACCGTATACGATCAGGAAACTGCACATTTCTGGCATGATTTTTGTCAACTCGTAGCTTCTATTGATGGCGAATGCGCTTGCAAACTGGAAGAACTGGGGATGCCGGATGATGCTGTGACTCGCAGAGCTGCGGTGCAGCTTCTTGAAGGTGTTAAGCTCAACCATGCAGTTGTGCTGGTGATTGACGACTATCATTTACTGCAGGATGAAAATGTTCATGAGTTTATTGTGCTGTTGGCAAGAAAAGAGCTTCCGCATTTACACTTGGTCCTTACGACGCGGGCGGCTGCCTTAGATGCTCTTGACGAACTAAAGCTTAAGGGGATTGCCCAGCATATTACACAAGGCGCTTTAGAATTGACGCCGACGGAAATTATCCGTTATTACAAGACTTGCGGTGTTTCCTTGAAAAAAGAAGAGGCTGACAGGCTGTACCTTTATACGGAAGGCTGGATCAGCGCGTTGTATTTATGTTTACTGGAATTTTTGCAAGAAGGGCGGGTAGAGAAACCGGCTACCATGCAGGACCTTTTGGCGCGGGTGGTATATCAGCCATTAACAGAAGAACTAAAAGAGTTTTTGCTCTGTATTTGTTTGTTTCCGAGTCTTACCGAAGCTCAAGCGCAAGCTATGTGGCGTCAGGATGATGCTGCGGCGCTGCTGCGGCAATTGTTGGCGCAGAATGCTTTTACGCAGTTCAATGCGCGGACGCGCACCTATCAGATACATACGATCTTTGTCGAATACTTGCGAAGGCTTTTTGCTGCCCAAGAAGAGACGGTGAGGCGGGAAATCTGGAGACGGGCTGGACTTTGGTATGTAGAGACGGAAGACTATCGAGCGGCTATGAACTCTTTTTATCAGGCTGGTGATTTTGAGGGATTGCTGACTGCGCTGGAACGCGATAAAGGCAACAGCATTAACAGCGAGTACAAGGATACAATCATTCGTTATTTTGAGGAGTGCCCCCAGGGGATTCGGGCGCAGCATCCTGTTGCGGGCGTGCTTTTTTGCCGGGAACTGTTGTTGTTTGGAGAAATGGAACGGTTTTGTCAATATGCTCAGGAGTTGACGGAGGATCTCAACCGTATTGAGGATGCTACAAAGAGAAATTGGTTGCAAGGAGAAATGGAACTTGTAGGCATGTTCACGAAATATAACGACATTGCGGCGATGGCAGAGCATATCAAAAAGGCGCATGCTTTATTGCCGGGAGTCTCTCGTTTGAGTGATCACAATACGCCGTGGACGTTAGGCTCACCTTCCATTCTCTACATGTTTTATCGGGAAAAAGGAAGGCTCCAGCAGCATGCGCAAACGCTACTGGAGGCTATGCCTTCTTACTATGCGTTGACGAACGGTCATGGCGCTGGTGTGGAGCATGTGATGCAAGGAGAGCTGCATTATGGGCAAGGCGACTTTGAAAGTGCCGAAATCAGCAGTCATAAGGCGTTAGAGTTGGCTAGAAGCGGCAAGCAGATTGGCAGTATAGTCAGCGTGCTGTTTCTCCAATTGCGTCTGGCTTTTCAACGAGGAGATCTGCAGACGGTACAAGCTCTACTGGAAGAGATGTATACTGAGATTCAGCTCAGCAGGCAGTCTTTATACTTGCATACGGCCGATTTGTGCGGGGCTTTTGTTGCGGCGCAGTTAAAGCAGCCGGAAAATATTGCGCCCTGGATTCGCCAAGGGGAGTTTTTTTCAAGCCGTCTTCTTTTTCCAGCCCAAGGTTACTTCAACATCATTTATGGTCAGGTTCTATTAGTTGCAGGAGAAGAACGAAAGCTGCTAGGTATTTCGGAACAGCTGTTGGAGACTGCGGCTTTATTTCCGAATCTGCTGGCTCAGATTTATCTCTACATTTATATTGCGGCGGCTAATGAAAAGTTGTTTCGTAGGGAGGCTGCAAGGAAGGCGCTGACTTCTGCGTTAGATCTAGCGATTCCAGACGGTCTGCTGATGCCTTTTGTGGAAAATGCCGTCTATATAGAGCGCCTTCTTGATGAAGCTGTTCGTGGGAGTTATCGTGAAAAAGGGACCGAGTTTGCAACGCTGATACAACACTATCAAAAGTCGCTGCTGCGGATGCAGCAGGAACTAGGCTCTGATGCTGGCAAGCCCGAACTGACCCAGCGGGAGCAAGAAATTGTAGTTCTGGCGACAGAAGGACTGACGAACCGAGAGATTGGTGTAGAATTAGGGATTTCCGAAAACACGGTGAAGACACAGCTTAAACGTATTTTTGAAAAACTTGGTATTCGTTCACGGGCGTTGTTGATAAAAAATTAAAGAACTGTCACCCGTTGGGTGATAGAAGCGGCCAAAGCTTCCCTATACAATTAAGGTATAGGGAAGCTTTTTTTGAGGAGGATGATGGATTTGCTGCGTATTGTTAAGGTAATAGCCAAACCGTATTGGCTGGAAATATTCTTTGATAATCAGGCTACTGTCATTTTGAATATGGAGCCAAGGCTAAAGAGTCTTCGCTTTGCAGAACTAAAGGAACCGGCTGTGTTTGAACAGGCGGTCACCGATGGACAGTATATTCGCTGGGGTAACCAAGTGGAGATTTCGGTAAGCGAAATATTTCATTTGGCGCAAAAATAAGTAAGGGTGCTAAAGAGCGTGGTGTATGTGAAAAGAAAATAATGAAGGAGGCGCGTCATGAATTTTGTAAAAAGAAAAATATTGTTGATGATGGTGTTGTTGGTTATGGTGGCTTTGCCAAGCGTGGCCTTGGCGGGGACCCAGGATTTTGTTTTGGTTAATAATTCTCCCTTTAATATGGTCGGTTTTTGGGTGGCTTCAGCTAATAGCGACAATTGGGAGGAAAATTTGTTGGACGGCGTATACTTGCCGCCTAATTCCAGTGTGGACATTTCTTTTGAAAATTCAAACAACGTCGAGTGGTGGAACTTCCGTGTCAAAGACAGCAGCGGCAAAGTTTGGAAATGGGAGAAAAACGATTACAATTTGAATCAAATAGGGGAGATAACCTACTACTACAAAAGTTCAGGCGGAGCGGCAATCAGCTATAAGTGAAGCAAGGCGCTGGCGGCTATCTTGGTTACCCCAGGAATATATGAATTACGGGGAGACTATTGCGGGACTATTACGAGGAGGCTGTTTGCATGTGGTTGCAAGTAACAAAAAAGTGGTTGTTAATGGGATTGATTGTGGTGGCGGCAAGCCTTGTAACTACGCCGGCAGCTGCTTTTAAACTTACGGTGGCCAATCAGTTTGACAAACAAAAAAGCATTTCTTTACTTTACTTTGATGAAAGTGTAGAAAAATGGCTTTGCGTCGGTTGGTATAATGTGCTTGCGGGAGAAGAACGGGAAATTTCCATTCCTAAATCGCAAAATCTGCCTTATGCCTTTGCCTATAGCGCAGCTTGGCAAGGCGGGGACAAAAGTGATAATATGCAGATGATTGTGCCTAAAGGAAAGTTTCGTTACTATCAAGATGAAGATTTTCCGGCTGAAGCGGATGCCAAGTTGGTGACTTTTGGAAAATTTGAGATTAGTAATGGCGTGGCGCGGATTTCACTAGGGAATGAAAAGAATACAGCACCAGCGCAGACTGCATCGAAACGTATGGGCAGTAAAATTGTTGAATTGGCAATGCAGCTGAAGGGCAAGCCATATGTGTGGGGCGGTTCTTCACCAGCCAATGGTTTTGATTGTTCCGGCTTTACTTATTACGTACTGGGACAGTTGGGGATTTCGATTGAACGTACAGCGGACTTGCAGTATCATCGGCAAGAGGCAATCGGCCTCAAAGACTTATTGCCGGGAGATTTGGTGTTCTTTGCCTGGAATGGCGGGGACGCGGAGCATGTGGGTATTTATCTTGGCAATGGGAAGTATATTGATGCGCAAAACACCGTTGGAGCAGGGCCTGGAGCCACTGGCGAGGTAATGATAAGCGCTTTTGACAATTGGAATAAAAAGTATTTTATAGGGGGACGGCGCTTTCGCTAAGCCGCAACTGAGCGTATGAGCGTTTCTATTGACGGCGGCATGACCCCAAAGAGATTTAACGTTGAATAAAAAAATCCCCGGGTGACGCTAAGCGTAGCTGAGCGTTTCCCGGGGATTTTGAAGTTGTTAATAACGACGCGACACAAAGGTTCGATACAAAATATAGAGATAGGAGCCAAGAAATACGCACCAAAGGAAAACCGTATGGCGCAGAAAATACTCGGACCAATATGCGCCCACAAGGATACCTAGTGAGATAAGCGTGAGTTTTAAAAATCCAAAATCCACGAGGGAATAATTTCTAGCAGAACGCAGAGCGCGGTTAAGCCAACGTTTCATGGTCATCCCCTCCCTTCACTATGAAATTTTATCTTCTTGCTTTTCGAGAATATCTCTTTACTTATAGTATACTCTTTTAGCCAAGAAGATGGAATAATATAGCAAGAACTTAAAGGGGTTTGTAAAAAGATCTCGAAGAGAATACATGGTATTTTATTGAGCAATTAACGTTAGTTTTCAGATGCAGGAGAATGCGAATGAAGCAGAGCGAGAGGATTTATGGAAATCCGCCGGGCATTGGCTGCTCCGTTTCCCGGATGGATGCAAAGACGAAGGTGACCGGTCAAGAAGTGTATGCCGCAGACCATTATCCGAACGGGTGCTTATGGGCAGGGGTAAAGCGCTCTTCCCAAACTCATGCTCGTCTTATCGAGGTGGATTTGGAAGTCGCCCGGCAATTGCCAGGGGTAGTGGCGGTACTGACCAGCCGGGATATAGAAGGCAGCAATCGCTTGGGGATTTTTGAAAAAGATCAGCCGATTTTAGCAGAAGATATTGTGCGCTATTGCGGTGAGGCGATAGCCTTAGTGGTAGCGGAAAGCAAGGACGCGTTAGAGCAGGCGTTGAAAGCCATTCGAATTGAATATGAAAAGTTGGAGGCGGTGCTGGATTTGCATTTGGCGTTGCAACCAGAAAGTCCGGTGCTTCATTCTGGGCGTGCAGACGGCAATGTGCTGCTGCGCGATGAGATTTGCTGCGGTCGCGGCGCGGCGGCGTTGTCTGAATGCGCATTCTCTGTAGACGTGTCTGTTGAGGTCAATTGGCAGGATCATGCGTTTTTGGAAACCGAAGCGGGCATGGCCCAAGTTGAGGAAGATGGCTCCATTACCCTGGTGGTGGCTACGCAAACTCCTTTTCGGGATCGGTTGGAGCTGGGGGAAGCCCTCAAAGTGATACCGCAAAAGCTGCATATCATGGCGCCGTATCTAGGCGGCGCTTTTGGCGGCAAGGACGGCATTACGGTGCAGGGCTTTTTAGTATTGGCGGCGTTGCATGCCGGCGGACGGCCGGTGCGCATGCAGTATACGAGGGAAGAACGCTTTGTGGCCGGCACCAAGAGGCATCCGGCGCAGATGAACTATCGCCTGGGGTGTGATCGCGAAGGACAGCTGCAAGCGTTAGACTGTGAACTTTTATTTGATACAGGCGCTTACGCCGCGATGGGGGCGGAAGTATTCGCGCTGGCCATGGAACACGCCGGAGGGCCTTATGGCATTCCTAATTCGCGTATTTCCGGCGCAGTTGTTTATACCAATAATCCTCTTGCCAGCGCTTTTCGCGGTTTTGGCGTACCCCAAGCGGCGGCCGGCATTGAGCAGGCGATGGATGAACTGGCAAAACGTGCAGGCTTTGATCCCCTGGAGTTTCGTTTGCGAAATGCAGTGCAGCGGGGCGGCATAACTCCTGCGGGCGTACGGCTTTCCCAAAGCGTCGGGTTAACAGAATGTTTAAAGAAGCTGGCGGCGCATCCTTTGTGGACGCAGCGCCGAGCTTGGCGCGAAGAGGCGCCTGCTTTTAAGCGAAGGGGAGTGGGTATAGCCGCCTGCTATCATGCCGTAGGCTTTGGTCCGATTATTCCGGATTATGCTAATGCTAAGCTGGAACTGAAAGCGAATGGCCGCCTGCGCGTGTATGCCGGGGTTGCGGATATGGGGCAGGGCAACGCTTCAACCTATTTGCAGATCGCGGGGCATTTGCTGTCTCAAGATATGGAAGAGATGGAATTGGTGCTGCCGGATACGTCTCAAACGCTGCCTTCTTGCTCTTCTTCGGCCAGCAGGACGACTTTTACCTATGGCAAGGCCTTGGAAGGGGCGGCGGCAATATTGAAGGAGCGCCTTTTGGCGCGGGCCGTGATGCTTTTTACCTTTCAATTTTTAGAACAAGTGCATGGGGATGATTTACTGCTTTGTCCGGGGAAAATTATTCATCAACCTTCGGGCCGGGAAGTGCCTTTGGCTTTACTGGCTGGCTTTATGGATCCAAGCGAGCGGACGGTTACTTATAGCTATACCTGTCCGGTAAACAAGCAAGTGCCGGAGACTGGAAAGAAGCTGCGCAAGCATGGCTTCCCGCATCGCGTTTTCGCTTACGGAGCTCAATTGGTCCGCTTAGAAGTAGACACGCTGAGCGGGGAAGTAACGGTTTGCGATTTTCTAAACTGCATTGATGCGGGCAATGTGTTGAATCCGCAGGTTTTTGAGCAGCAGATTCAAGGCGGCGCGGCTCAAGGCATCGGCTACGCCTTGTTTGAGGATTTTGTTTTACAGGCTGGAGAAGTGAGGACGCGTGATTTTTCAACGTACATTCTGCCTACAGCCTTGGATCTTCCAGCGCTGGAAACAGTAACCGCCAACATTTATGAAGACGACGGTCCGTTTGGGATGAAAGGGGCGGGTGAAATCAGTATTGACGGCGTTCTGCCGGCTATTGCCAATGGCCTTGCTTCGATTACGGAAAATCGTCTTGCTCAAGGGACGTTGACAGGGGAAAAAGTGCTGGCCGCCTTGCGGCAAGCTGGTTTGGAGGCGGTACGGTGAAGGTGTCTTTTACGTTAAATGGCAAACAAGTAAGCATCGATACGCCGCCGGAGCGTAGGGTGGTGGATTTACTGCGGGAAGATTTTGGATTGATAGGAACGAAAGAGTGCTGCGGCGAAGGCGAATGCGGCGCTTGTACGATTTTAGTGAACCGCTCCAGCCGCTTATCTTGTCTGATGGCGGCGGCGCAGCTAGAGGGCGCGGACATAGTAACCATAGAAGGCGTAGCAACGGAAGAGAACTTGTCTGTTGTACAACAGGCTTTTATTGACTGCGGCGCAGTGCAGTGCGGCTTTTGCACTCCAGGGATGGTGCTGGCGGTGCTCGACCTGTTACACCGCAACCCGCTGCCGACGGAAGCGGAAGTGCGAGAGGGAATCAGCGGGAATCTATGCCGTTGCACTGGTTATCAAAAAATCGTGGAGGCGGCTTTAATGGCGGCAGCCAAGCTGCAGGGGGGGACGAGCTGATGGAGATCCTCTTTCCTCGCACCGTTGCGGAAATGCAGGCGCTGTTGGCAGCGCAGCCAACTGGACGTATTATTGCCGGCGGCACCGATTTTTGGGTGAGGCACCGCAGGCTGCCTGCGCCGCCTGTACTGTTTTCCGTGGAACGTTTGGAGGAACTGCGGCAGGTAGAAATGCGAACAGATGGACTCTTTATCGGCGCCGGAGTTACCTATCAGCAGCTATTGGATTTACCAACACTAGAAGACGGCTTTCCGGCGCTGCGGCAGGCGATCGCTGTCGTGGGGTCTCCCCCTATACGCCACAGCGGTACCTTGGTCGGCAATGTGTGTACGGCTTCGCCTGCGGGCGATACATTGCCGCCGCTCTACGCATTGGAAGCCTTTGTGGAGGTGGCTGGACCAGAAGGTCGGCGCAGCCTGCCGATAGCTGAATTTATTGAGGGACCTGGACGTACTGCGCTGGTTGCTGGCGAATTTGTTACAGGCGTGCATGTCCCACGGCCTGAGAACCAAACTGGTTCCGCTTATTTTAAAGTGGGCCGACGCAAGGCTTTGGCTATTTCCATTGCCAGTTTGGCGGCAAAATGGGAGCTGCTAGAAGATAAAACCATAAAGTATATGAAGCTGGCTTGGGGCAGTGTAGGACCAACTGTTGTGCAACTGCCGCAAGTGGAGTCGTTTTTGCAGGGGAAACCGTTGACTGACGAAGTAATGCGTCACGCGGGAGCGTTGGTTAAAGAAGGGGTAACGCCGATCGACGATATTCGCGCTAGTGCGGCGTACCGTCGGCAGCTGGCAGGTAATCTGCTTCTGCATCTTAGCGAGTCTAAACTTGTACAGTAAAGAAAGGGGTTATTTTATGGAGATTTCAGTACGAAATGAAGCGATGTGTACGGTGATTGCCGTAACAGGGCGTCTTGATACAAGAACCGCACCAGAATGGGAAAAACAGTGCGGGGATATTATTCAAAGCGGCGGGAGTAAGTTTGTTTTGGATCTGACGGCACTGGAGTATGTTAGTAGCGCCGGTCTGCGTTGCGTTCTGTCTATTGCCAAAAAGCTGAAAGCGTCAGGAGGGGCTTTGGCTCTTTGCGGGTTGTCTGGTCTGGTGAAAGAGGTATTTTCCGTATCGGGCTTTGACAGCTTTTTCCCAGTGTACGAAACAGCGGAAGAAGCGGTTTCGAATTTTTGAGAACAGCGCAGGAGGTAGTGCTATGTCATCGACTACAGCGAGTCGCATTTTTGCCGCGCAAGATGAAAATGTGCCGGCCATTACTGCCTTTATTACCGAGCAGGCGGAACTGGCGGGAGTAAGTCCGAAGCGGATTTTGCAGTTGGAACTGGTCATTGAAGAAGTAGTCGTCAATATCTGCCATTATGCGTATGAGGTGCCGCCGGGCGAGATTGTTATTCGTACTTATTGTGAAGAGGACAAATTCGGCATTGAGTTTGAAGACGGCGGCATTCCTTTTGATCCCCTGGCGGCGGCGGAACCGGATTTAAAGGCGGGGCTGAATGAGCGGGAAGCAGGGGGGCTTGGTATTTTTCTCGTACGGCGTATGACTGATGAAGTGCATTACCGCCGGATGGATGGGCAGAACGTTTTGGCGGTAGCTGTTTCGCGCTTATGAAAAAAGATTTTTCACCGGGGGATAGGCAATGATGTTCAATAAATGGAGCCTTACATGGCGGCTGACAGTGCTCATCATGGCTGGCGTCGGCACCATTCTGACAGCGGTAATTGGCTATAGTTATTTTTCGGCCAAACAATTGCTGGAAGAAGAGATGATGAGAGAGGCTCAGCATGTGGCGGCAACGGTCACTTCGCGGATCGAGGTTTCTTCGCGGCGCGTGGAAGGCATGGCGCAAGGGCTAGCGGCAGTAATGGAAGTCATGCCGGTTTCTACGGAGCAGTCGTATCAGTTAATGGAAAAGTTTTTGCAAGGCCAAGAGGATGTGTTCGGTACGGCAGTTGCCTTGCCGGCAACTAAAAACCATCCTGCCGGCATAGGAGCCTATTTGTATCGAACCTATGGGGGCTTGCAAAAGCTTTCTTTAGGGCCGGCACAGGCTTATGAAACGAAGGACTGGTATTTGCTTCCGGTAGAAATGAAAAGCGCCGTTTGGAGCGAACCCTATTTTGACGAGGGCATTAGCAATGTATTGATGGCGACCTATTCGGCGCCTGTCTTTTCTGCATCCGATCCGGAAACGGTGCGCGGCGTTGTAACTGGAGACATGTCGCTGACCATTCTTTCGGGACTTTTGGATTCTTTAGAGCTGGGGCGGGAAAATTACGCTTTTATCATTTCAGGACAGGGGCGGTTTATTGCGCATCCCACGGGCGGTTATGTCATGCGGGAGTCTATTTTTAGTGTCGCCGAAGGCCTGCAAGATTCGGGGCTGCATGAATTAGGACAAAAAATGATTCAAGGGCAAAAAGGATATGTTGCTCATACGAGCAAAGTAAACGGCAAGATCGGCTGGGTGATGTACATGCCGATCCCGTCTACCGGCTGGTCCTTGGGGATCTTTTTCTCGCGTGATGAGCTTATGGCGCGTGTCTTTGATTTGAGTCGTACCCAGTGGTATTTAGGTATAGGCGGTTTTTTATTGCTCTGCTTTGTGGTGCTTGGCATTGCCCGTTCCATTACCAGGCCGTTGCGCCAACTAGAGCAGGCTACGCAAAAGCTGGCGGCAGGAAATTTTGAAGCGACGATTCCGGCTATTTCCGGTCGGGATGAAGTGGCGCGCCTGGCGGAAGCGTTTATGATTATGATCAGCGAACTGAAAATTTACATGGAAATGATGCAGGCCACGGTAGCGGCGAAAGAGCGCATTGCCAGCGAGCTGCGCATCGCCAGCTCCATTCAAATGGGGCTGGTGCCGAAAGAGTTTCCTCCCTTCCCGGAGCGTACGGATTTTGAGCTTTTTGCGCTGCTGGAGCCGGCGCGGGAAGTTGGCGGCGATTTCTATGATTTCTTCTTTTTGGATGAAGAAACGGAAACGTTATACTTAGTCATTGGCGACGTATCGGACAAAGGCATCGGCGCGGCTTTGTTTATGGCTATTGCCAGAACGCTTCTGCGTTCGCTGGTGAGAGAAAAACGTGAACCAGGAGAACTGTTGAGTCGCCTGAATGACGAATTGTCCCGCAATAATGAATCCTGCATGTTTGTCACCTTGTTTTGCGGGGCAGTCCATTTACCGAGCGGCGTCTGCCGCTACGCCAGCGGCGGCCATTGTCCGCCAATGCTTCTTAAAACAACAGGACAACTGGTGTATTTGAATCAAGCCAAGGGACCGGTTATCGGCGGCATGGAGGGTATGACCTATACCGAAGGAAGCTGCCTTTTAGAAGCTGACGATATGCTGCTTTTATACACAGATGGCGTAACCGAGGCTGCTAATAAAGACGAGGAACTTTTTGGAGAGGCGCGCTTGGAAGCGGCGTTGTGCAATCGCCGCGAGGCCGCTCCAGATGTATTGCTGCGCGAGGTAAGAGAGGAACTACACGAATTTGCCGCAGGAGCGGAGCAGTCGGATGATATTACTATGCTGGCCTTTCGTTACTGGGGATTTTCCAAAGTGCTGAAATAACAGGCGGCGTAATCTTGGCTGGTGAAAAGGAGAGTCGTTATGAAGCAAAAACAGTCTGTAGAGCTGCACATACCGTTACAGGAAGAAATGCTGCCGGTCATTGTAAGTTGTGCGGAAAACACCGCACAAGCCTTTGGCTTTGGCAAAGAAGAGCAATTAAGCCTTTCCCTGGCGACGGAAGAGCTATTCGCTTTTCTCAGCGGACAACGAGAAGATGCCGGGGAGATGCAATTTTGCTGTCGTCATGGCGGCTATTACCTGGAAGCATCCTGCCTGTTTCCGCGGCGCGCGTTGCCGACGAAAGTATTTAATCGGACAGCCAGTATGTCATTGGATGATGATGCGGCGTTGGCGGAAATGGGGCTGCTTTTGGCGGCGCGTACAGTAGACCATTTTTGTCTTGAAATGCTATCTGATAATCGCATGGGGCTGCAGCTGCGTCTGGAGAAGCGATATCCCCAGGCAGCGCCAGAAGAATTTGAAGAACTTCCTTCTTTAGGTTTTGCGTTAGCCGGGCCGGAGCGGGAAGCTTTGAAACAGTTTGCCAGGAGGGTGCTGGCTGTTTATGGCGACAGTGCTCCAGATTTTCTTCACTACCCTGGCAAGCTTGTGGACATGCTTGGCAGCGGCGAATATGGCGCTGTATTGATGCAAGACAGCAAGGGGCAAGTGGGGGGCGGCTTTCTTTGGCAGTGTGGCGGCAAAATGGCGGAAGGATTTGGACCGTATGTATTTTCGGAACAAGTCGGCATCGCTGTCACTTTGGTTGAAGGAGCTCTTAACAAGTTAGCTCGTTCCGGTATTGTATGCATGACCATGCGCCAGCCGACAGCACAGGCGCCTGACGGATATTTTGAACCGCTGGGAGAAGTTTCCTTAGTGTCAGTTGGCGGCGTTGTTCAGCGTCATACGGCTTTATATCGACAATTGGAAGAAGATAACGGCATGAGTGTCTTTGCACATCCGATGATCGAAGCATTTTTGCGGCAGCAGTATGAGCTTTTGGCGTTGCCGCGCAAGCTGCAGCCAGCGATCTATGAAGGGGAAGAGCAATTGGCGGATTCTATTTTGTCCACTCGTTTGGACCGGCGTAAGCTGACTGCGTTTTTGGCGGTATTGGCGCCTGGCGCGGACATGCAGGAAAACCTGGCTATGCATGTTACCGCGTTGCGAAACGAGAACATTAAAAATATATTTTTTGAGTTGGACTTGGGCAAAGCTTCTGAAGTAGAGGCGGCGCCAGCTATTTTAGCTGCCGGCTTTACGCCGCAGTTCATTTTGCCTTGGGGCGGACGGGGCGATCTGCTGCTTTTGACGCTGCCGGAGGAGGCTTGAGTATGCAGGGACAAACCGTCAGATGGGAAAACCTGGTTCCTGCGCATATTCGCTCCATTCAGGCGTACATTCCCAGTAAGCCCGATGATGTACTGCGGGATATGTTTCATTGCCTGTCGATTCACCGCTTGAACAATAACGAAAATGCCTTGGGGCCGGCCAAGGAAGCGCAGGCGGCTATTGCCGCTTTTGATCCGGCGGCAGCGGCTATCTATCCCAGCGGCGATGCCTTTCATTTGCGCCAGCGCTTGGCGCAGAAATTTGGTCTGGATGCCGACTGCTTTTTGGTAGGAAATGGCGCTAACGAAGTAATCGCCTTTGTGATCAATGCGTTTTGTCAGGCTGGCGACAATATCATTACCGCGGATAAAACTTTTGCCGTCTATGAATGGGTAGCTGAATTTTCGGGGTATCAATCCAAACAGGTGCCTTTGTGCGAGGAGGCTTTCGACGCGCAAAGCATGCTCAAGGCCATTGATGAACGTACCAAAATTTTATTTGTGTGTAATCCTAACAATCCTACCGGTACGTATTGGCCGGAGAAAAAACTGCGAGCGTTTTTGGAGGCCGTGGGGGGCCGGCAGATCGTTGTCTTGGACGAAGCCTATGCGGAGTTTGTGGAGCAAGAGGATTTTCCAGATGGTATGAAGCTGCTTCATGAATATCCAAATTTGGTAGTTTTTCGCACTTTTTCCAAAATGTACGGCCTGGCGGGCTTGCGCATTGGTTATCTGGCTGGCTCGCCGGAAGTGGTGAATGTCATTCGCCGCACCTGCGTCGTGTATTCGGTGAACGCTCTGGCTCAGGTTGCGGCCTTGGCTACGCTGGATAATGAGGGAGACCATGTAGCAAATACCCGAACGTTGGTGCGCGAGGCGAAGGCCTTTTTGCATAGCGAGCTTACCACGCTGGGACTGCATCATCTGGCTGGCGAGGGCAATTACATGATGATCCGCCTGCCGCTTAGTGATACCTTGGCTTACCGCAAGTTGATGCAGCACGGGTTTATGGTGCGGACGATGACCGGCTTTCGTTATCCCAATCATATTCGGCTTACTATGGACAAACTTCCGGTGATGGAAGGCTTTATCAAGGCGTTGAAGGCCATTTTATGAAACTATGGTGAAACATGAAGATAGGAAGAATTTTATCTAAGGCCCAAGAACCTGCGAATTTAGCATCCCCGGAAGTAGGGAAGACTTTGATACAGCTGGCTTTGCCGCTGATGATTTCGCTGTTGTTTCAAAATCTCTATGCCTTTGTAGACACGGTTTTCGTATCTTGGCTGGGGGATGTGCCTTTGGCGGCTGTTTCCATGGCAGTTCCCTTGATGTATGTTGCTTTGTCTATGGCTAAAGGGATTTCGATGGGCGGGATTATGCTCATGAGCCATGCTCGAGGCAGCGGGGCGGAAGGGCGGGCAGTTCGCGTCGCTCAGGGTATGCTGCCGCTGATGGCCTTGAGCATGTGCATTTTTCTTCCCTTGCTGGCGCCGACAGTCAACACGGCTTTTTTTAGCGTCATTGGAGCGAATGAAGCTCTTTGGCCTATGCTTCACGCCTTTATACTTTGGCTGATTCCCGGGTTCTTCGTCATGGGTTATGTGATGACGGCGGAAGCTTTCTTTATGGCTCGCGGCGATACGTTGACGCCGATGAAAGCGATGGCTCTTGGCAATATCGTTAATATGGGGCTGGATCCGATCTTGATTTTTTCCTGCAACCTGGGCGTAGCCGGGGCGTCGTTAGCTACTCTTTTGGGGCAAATTCTGGCAGGCGTTTACTTGTATCGGGCGCTGCGGCATCATGACTATGAATTGCCGCAGCTGCGTTGGTGCAAAGGCATGCTTGACGAGTGGAAACGCATCTTAGGGCAGGGGATTTATATTGCACTGTCTTATGCAATTATTCCGGTGGGCTTGTTTTTGCTTAATGCGGTGCTGGCGCAGTTCGGCCCGGCGGCGCTGGCGGCCTGGAACATGATGTCACGCCTGGAAATGTTGGTCATGCTGCCGGTCATGGGTTTGGGAAACGCCATGGCTACGATGATCAGCTTTAATCTTGGCCGAAAAGAATATGCGCGCGTGCAGCAGTGTGTGCACTCCTTTTTTCAGATTTCGTTGGCGGTAGCCGTACCGGTGCTGCTTGTATTTCTTCTGGCCCCAGCACAGGTGTTGGCCTTGTTTCAACCGACGCCGGAACTTCTCAGGCTTGGTTCTTATGCGCTTAGAGCGTCCGGTATTGCAGGGATTTTCATGACGGCTGTGTTCGGGCTGTTGGGCTTGGCCCAAGGCTTGAAGCGTCCGGTGTATATGATGGCTGTTTCGGCAACCCATGCTTTGGGGGTTCGTGTTCCGGCAGCGTATTTTTTGGCTGCGTTAGGGGGCGAAACCGGCGTGTTTTGGAGCCACACCGTGGCTGCCGTTACGGCGGCGCTGCTAGCGAGCTTTTTTATTTTTAAGCTGCTCGGAAGTGTGAAAAAGCTTGCGAAGGAGGACTAACGTGCATTGGGGAAAAATTGTTGTTTTCGTTTTAGGCTTGTGGCTGGCGGCGTCTGCGCCCGTTTGGGCTCAAGAATCTCTGGTGTTGATTCAAGGCGCCATGGATATAGAGGTCAGCACCTTAGTGGAACGACTGGAAGAGCCGCAAGCTGTAGTGATTGACGGCTGGACCTATTGGCAGGGATATATTGGCCCTCAACAGGTCGTGGTTTCACAAACTAAGGTGGGTACTACCAATGCAGCAGCAGCGACTTTGCTGGGGATTCAGCGATTTTCACCTGCTGTGATTATCAACCAGGGTACGGCTGGAGGCTATCCGGCTTGGCTGCATCGAGGCGATTTGATTATTGGGGCGACCATTACCAACGCGGGGGCTGTTAATGCCGCCAGACGGGAAGCGGGGCAGGGACTTGAAGTACGCGAGTGGTCGGTGCGTGATGAATTTGGTCCGGTTCGCTGGCGGAGTGACGCCCGCTTGGTACGCTTGGCGGAAGCTTTAAAAGAAGTGTATTCGCAGGGGCGGGTGCATACAGGAACGATTTTTTCCAGTGACCGCTGGTCGCGGGAGCTGGACTATATAGCGTATTGGCAAAAGCAAGAGAACGCCTTGGGGGAGGAAATGGAAGCCGCAGCAAGTGCACAGATTGCGGCAGCTTACCAGATTCCGTATCTTTGCGTACGGGTTGTTTCCAACAACGAAGCAGCCCAAGAGCCATGGGAGCCGGCGAAAGCCGAACGTTTGGCCAGCGGCTGCCAAGAGTACATTCTTAGATTGGTGGCAGCTTTGCAAAATCGCTGACGATTCGCAGCGATTTAATGAATATGCTATGATAAAAGAAAAATAAGTGGAAAGAGGGGCTAAACATGCTTCCTGTTGAACAGCTGCAAGAAATCATTTCGGCGTCGAATAATATTGTCTTTTTTGGCGGCGCGGGGGTTTCCACCGAGAGTGGCATCCCGGATTTTCGCAGTGTGGACGGCTTATACAATCAGCGCTATAAATATCCGCCGGAGGTCATGCTCAGCTATACCTTCTATCGAGAGCATACAGCAGAGTTTTATGATTTTTATCGGGAAAAACTGCTTTGTCCTACGGCTAAGCCCAATGCCGCTCATTTCAAGCTGGCGGAGTTAGAGGCTGCGGGAAAGCTGAAAGCGGTCATTACGCAGAATATTGACGGTCTACATCAAATGGCCGGCAGCAAGACGGTGTTGGAGCTGCATGGCTCGGTAAAGCGAAACTATTGCCAAAGTTGCCAGGCTTTTTATGATGATGCGTTTATTTTGCAAAGTACGGGTGTTCCTACCTGCGAATGCGGTGGTGTCATCAAGCCGGATGTGGTTCTCTATGAGGAAGGCTTGTCGCAGGAAACCATGCAGCGTTCCATGGAATTTATCGCCAAAGCGGATGTGCTGATTGTAGGCGGAACTTCGTTGGTGGTGTATCCGGCTGCGGGGATGATCGACTACTACCGGGGACGCCAGTTGGTGCTAATCAATCGGGGCGCCACTCATTCGGACGAAAAGGCGAAGCTGTTGATTCAAGAGAGCATTGGAGAAGTGCTGGGGCGGATTTCACTGGCCTAAAAAGGGTGAAAGGACGAAACCATGCGGCTTTCCTAAAGCATGCCAATAAAAACGAAGGCAAACCGGAGGTGAAAACCGGCGTGCCTTCGTTTTCCGTTTTTGCTGATTGCGTAACCCTCCGTTGAGCCCTCCTTTTACTCCTTTTACTCCCTTTACTCTTGTTTATATATTGTACGTTTACTTCTTCTGTTCTTCTTGCGCCTTGGGCGGGGCGAAACAGATATGCGTTTCTGGAGCTGCTTTGGCAGCGTACATGGCGGAGTCGGCACTCTGGATGATTTCATCGACGGCATTGCCATTTTCAGGATAGGTGGCGATGCCAATGCTGGCGGATACTTGCAGTTGATGCCCTGCAAAGGAGCAAGGCTGCTCGATCAGCTGCAGCAGTGTTTCCGCTAATCCAGCCAGGCTGTTGCGGTCCTTGATTTCCGGCAATAAAATAACAAATTCATCGCCTCCTTGGCGGCAGACCGTGTCAGATTTGCGGATGGCCTTTTGGAGGCGTTGGGCAATGGCGCAAAGCAAGGCATCGCCAGCATCATGACCATAGTTGTCATTGATCGGTTTGAAACGATCCAAATCGATAAAAATGATACCTAATTGTCGATGGTAGCGTCTGGCCAGAATTAAAGCCTGCGCTGATTTTTCCAAAAATAGCACCCGGTTTGGCAAATTCGTCAGATAATCGTGATGAGCTAAGTAACGGATTCGCTCTTCCGCTTGGTGACGTTCCGTAATGTCGAGGAACATGCTGACGTAATAAACAAGCGTATTGTTTTTATCTAAAACCTGGGCGATGGATAGCATTTGAGGATAAACTTCGCCGTTTTTACGACGGCTGACTACTTCGCCTTCCCAATGTCCCTGTTGGTGGATGGCTTGGAGCATATCCCGGTAAAAAGCGCTGTTTTGCTTACCCATAAGGAGCATTGTCTTTTTTTCACCAAGGACTTCCGCTAAAGTGTAACCCGATGTACGGATATAGGCGTCATTAGCAGAAATGATGCGGTGCTGTGCGTCGGTTACAACGATGGCAACCGGGCTGGTATCGAAAACCGTATGAGCCAGGCGTAAAGAAGCCTCTTCGCGGCGGCGCTCGGTAATGTTTTCGACAACAATCACCACGCCGCTGGCCTTTCCTGCGTGGTCTAAAAAAGCCCGGCTGGCGGCGCGATACCAGATCGTAGTTCCGTTTGGGAGCTGATGGCTGCGTTCGGCGAAGACCGGCTGTTGGGGGTGACGTAAGGCTTGGTTAAAATTACGTTTGCTTTCTTCGCGCGTGCTTGGGTCTAAGTAGAGACAGTAATCAGTACCCAGCACTTCAGCAGGTGATCTTTGAAATAAATCGGCGACGCATTGGTTGGCATAGAGAATATTGCGCTGCGAGTCCAGCAATAAGAGGGATAGGCCAGAGCTGTCATAAATAGCTCGTAACAAAGATTCCTGGCATGAAAGCTTTTCATTGGCGCTATGGGCGTTGTCGAGCGCTTTAGTTAGGCGCAGATGCTCTCGCAGCAGAAAAAAACTAAGTAATGCTAAAAGCAAAGTAAGCAAAATGCCTGCAAAGAGCAGCCCGTCATCATTGTAAATATAAACTAAAGTTAAGGCGAAAAGGAAAATGAAAAAAAGAACGAGGAAAAGAGATTTGCGTCTAAAAGGTTTGGCAGAATAGTGCATAGAAAAGCTCCTTTCCGGCGGTAATTACGATGACTTTATACTATATGTTCCGGATTTATCGAAAAAAACCTTCCAGCAACATAAAGTGGACACGGATCTTTGTAAAAATAATTCGACCTAGAAGTTGACAAAAATGATAGTTCGTGGAATAATATGAATCAATATGATAAACCTATGAGCAAGAAGAGTAAGAATCATTGGTTGTACTCAGAGAGTCGCTAGCTGGTGAGAATGCGATTGCAAAGGTGATTCCGAATGGACTTGCGAGGGAGGCCCGAAATCGAAAGAGAGTAGGCGTCTACGGGGGCCCTGCCCGTTAGCAGCTGGGTGCATATGTTAGTATGCAAAACGAGAGGACGATTTATCGTCAATTTGGGTGGTACCGCAGAAGCTTAGAGCTTTTGTCCCTTTTTAGGGGACAAAGGCTCTTTTATTTTTTGCCGATTATGATGTAAAAGGAGAATGAAGAAAATGAGTAAAGGAAGATTTGGGCTTCATGGAGGACAATATGTGCCGGAGACGCTGATGAGTGCAGTGTTGGAACTGGAGAAAGCCTATAAGCGTTACAAGGAAGATCCGGAGTTTGTCGCTGAGCTGACGGAACTTCTTAACGACTATGCCGGACGTCCGTCGCGCCTGTATTACGCCGCTAAGATGACTCGGGATTTAGGGGGCGCTAAGATTTATCTTAAGCGAGAAGATTTGAATCACACAGGGTCTCATAAAATTAATAATGTGTTGGGACAGGTTCTTTTAGCCAAGCGCATGGGGAAAAAACGGGTTATTGCCGAGACCGGCGCTGGCCAGCATGGCGTGGCGACAGCCACTGCGGCAGCCTTAATGGGTCTGGACTGTGAAATCTACATGGGTAAGGAAGATACCGAACGGCAGGTGCTTAACGTATACCGGATGGAGCTTTTAGGAGCTAAAGTTCATGAGGTAACAAGCGGTACGCAGACCTTGAAAGACGCTGTCAATGAAACGCTGCGGGAATGGACAAACCGGGTGGATGATACGCACTATGTAATGGGCTCGGTTATGGGACCGCATCCGTTTCCGACCATTGTGCGGGACTTTCAAAGCGTCATCGGTCGCGAGGTCAAGGCGCAGATGCTGGAAAAGGAAGGCAAACTTCCTGATGCCGTGCTGGCTTGCGTGGGCGGCGGCAGCAATGCGATGGGTTTGTTTTATGATTTTATCGAAGACAAGGATGTGCGTTTGATCGGCTGTGAAGCTGCCGGGCGGGGCGTGGATACTGCGGAAACCGCAGCAACTATGGCAACCGGGTCTGTCGGCATTTTCCACGGGATGAAATCATATTTCTGCCAGGACGAGTATGGGCAGATTGCGCCGGTCTATTCGATTTCCGCTGGTCTTGATTATCCCGGCGTAGGGCCGGAACATTCCAATCTGCGTGATTTGGGACGGGCGGAATATGTGCCTGTGACCGACGATGAAGCAGTGGAAGCCTTTGAATATCTGTCTCGCACGGAAGGCGTTATTCCGGCGATTGAGAGCTCCCACGCCGTAGCGTACGCCATGAAGCTGGCGCCTACGCTGGCTAAAGACAAGACATTGGTTATTTGCCTTTCCGGACGGGGCGACAAAGATGTGGCCGCCATTGCACGCTATAAGGGGGTAGAAATTTATGAATAAGTTATCTCAGGCCTTTGCCAAGGGAAAAGCCTTTATTCCTTTCGTCACCGCAGGCGATCCGTCGCTAGAGGTGACGGAACAGCTCGTGCTGCAGATGGCGGCTGCTGGAGCCGATTTAATTGAGCTGGGGATTCCTTTTTCCGATCCCGTCGCCGAAGGGCCGGTTATTCAAGAGGCTGATATCCGCGCTTTGGCGGCAGGCACGACGACGGATAAGATTTTTGAGATGGTAGGGAGAATTCGCAAAACCTGCCAGGTGCCCATGGCTTTCATGACCTATATCAACCCCATTTTTACGTATGGCGCAGCGCGATTTTTGCAAAATTGCCAGGCTGTCGGCATTGATGCGCTGATTGTCCCGGATATGCCGTATGAAGAAAAGAAGGAGCTGCTGCCGTTTTGCCAAGAACACGATGTGCGCTTGATTTCCATGATTGCGCCAACCTCCAACCAGCGTATCCAGACTATCGCCAGTGAAGCCGAAGGTTTTTTGTATTGCGTATCCTCTATGGGCGTGACCGGGGTGCGTCAGGAGTTGGGGAATCATGTAGCGGCGATGATTCAGACGGCCAAGGAAGCAAAAGAGATTCCCTGTGCGATTGGGTTCGGCATTTCTACGCCCCAGCAGGCTGCCGCGATGGCTGCCATATCGGATGGCGCGATTGTGGGCAGCGCTATTGTGAAAATCGTAGCCCAGCATGGCCAAGAGTGCGTACCACATGTGGCAAAGTATGTGCGTGAAATGGTGCAGGCCGTAAAAGCAGTACAATAAGAGAATAAGAAAATCTCTACAAGCGGCGTTTGGATACAATTCCAAGCGTCGCTTTCTTCTGTGGTGAATGTCTTGCACATGTCAAAGGTTGCTAGTAACATAGAAAGTAAACACATTGCTGCGAGGAGAATGCATATGGGACGGTTGGAAAAAGACTTTTTGGGAGAACGGGAACTGCCGGAAGACGCGTACTATGGCATTCATACGCTGCGAGCCATGGAAAACTTCGCCGTATCCGGCGAAAAAGCGCATCCGGAGCTGATTTGCGCGCTTGGTGTCGTGAAACAGGCGGCGGCGGAAAGCAATATGAAGCTGGGGCGGCTTGACGAACGGCTGGGACAGGCTATCTTTCAAGCGGCTGGCGAGGTAGCTTCAGGGCAATGGCAGGAATTCTTTTTGGTGGATGCCTTTCAAGGAGGCGCAGGAACGTCTACCAATATGAATGCAAACGAAGTCATTGCCAATAGGGCCATTGAAATTTTAGGCGGCGTTAAAGGAGACTATAGCCTGATTCATCCTTTGGACCATGTGAATATGTCACAATCGACGAATGACGTCTATCCTACAGCGCTGCGTATTGCGGCCATCAGGCTGCTTTTGCCGTTGGCGGAAGCTTGCGCCAATCTGCAAGGGGCTTTGCAGCGCAAGGAAGAAGAATTTGCCGGTATCCTTAAACTGGGACGCACAGAGATGCAGGATGCCGTGCCGATTACCGTTGGTCAGTCTTTTTCAGCGTGGGCGGAAGCAATCAGTCGTGACCGCTGGCGTCTTTATAAAGTAGAAGAGCGCCTGCGCAAGGTCAATCTTGGCGGTACGGCGGTAGGAACTGGTTTGAATGCCCCTCGCAAGTACATTTATATGGTGATTGAACGGTTGCGCAGCTTGAGCGGCTTGGGACTGGCGCGGGATGAAAACGGCGTGGACGGAACCCAAAACGCCGATGTTTTTGCGGAAGTGTCAGGTTTACTTAAAGCTTGCGCTGTCACGCTCCAGAAAATTAGCGGCGATTTGCGTTTGCTCTCGTCAGAGCCTTTTGGCGAGCTGCGCTTGCCGCAGCTCCAAGCTGGTTCATCCATTATGCCTGGTAAGGTCAATCCGGTGATGCCAGAAATGATTTCGCAGATTTCTTATCAGGTAATGGCGCGGGATTTGGCCATTACCTTGGCTGCGCAAAGCGGGCAGTTGGAATTGAACGCCTTTTATCCTCTGATTGCCGCTAATCTGTTGCCAGCTTTGGAAAGTCTGGCTAAGGGGATGAATTTGTTTGCGGAAAAATGCATTGAGGGCATTGAAGCGGTTCCGGAAGCCTGCCGAAGACATTTGGAAAAAAGTACGGCTGTAGCTACCGTGTTAGCTCCGCTTGTAGGCTATGAAAAGGCGGCTGCCTTGGTTCAAGAGTCGCGGCGCAGCGGGCGGCAAGTATTGGAACTTTTGTTGGAGCAAAAACTGCTGAGCGAAGAGGAAATGGAACGTTGGCTGCAAGCCAGGCATCTTACCCATGCCGGTATTGTGGGCGAAGAAATCAAAGCATAGGAGACGCTGGCTATGAATACAACTCCCCGAGGCAACCGGTTGCATATTGCGCTTTTTGGGCGACGAAATGCCGGAAAATCAAGTTTAATCAACGCTTTGACCAACCAGGAATTGGCGATTGTTTCGGAATTTGCCGGGACGACGACAGATCCTGTGTATAAGTCTATGGAAATTTTGCCGTTAGGCCCGGTGGTCGTTATTGACACGGCTGGCCTGGACGATACTGGTGAACTGGGAGAACTGCGAGTGGCAAAGTCACTGGAGGTTTTGGCAAAAACGGATTTGGCGTTAATTGTCATGGATGCAGAAAATGGCTGCGGGGAGCCGGAGCAAGAGATTGCCGCTCTTTGCGCAGAGAAAAAAATTCCGGTGATTGCGGTGATCAATAAACAAGATCAAGCGAAAGCTACGCCAGAACAGCTGGCGGCTTGGCAAGGGGCTTTACAGGCGGCGGAGATGGTTTCCGTGAGCGCCTTGCAGCGAAAAGGCATCGGCGATTTAAAGATTGCCATGGTGAAAACAGCGCCTCTTCTTTTTGAACAGCCGACGATTGTAGGCGATTTACTGCAGCCTGGGGATACGGCGGTGTTGGTGACGCCTATTGATTTGGCGGCGCCTAAAGGCAGGCTGATTTTGCCGCAGGTCCAAGTCATTCGGGATATTTTGGATTCCGACGCTATGGCATACGTAGTCAAGGAAAGGGAGCTTAAAGAATGTCTGGGGAATTTGAGAAACAAACCTCGTATCGTTATTACGGATTCGCAGGCTTTCTTAAAGGCTGACGCCGATACGCCGCCTGATGTATTGCTGACGTCTTTTTCCATTCTCTTTGCTCGCTATAAAGGGGATTTGGAAACCCTGGTAAAGGGGGCCAAGGCCTTGTTGGCCTTAAAGCCTGGAGACCGTGTTTTGATGAGCGAAGGCTGTACGCATCATCGCGTGGAAGACGATATCGGAACGGTGAAAATTCCTCGCTGGATCCGGCAGTATGTTGGGGGCGAGCTTGAATTCTCCTGGTCCAGCGGTACAACGCTGCCGACAGACTTGTCTTCCTATCAGGTCGTTGTTCACTGCGGCGCTTGCATGCTGAATCGACGGGATATGTTGGCGCGTATGATGGCTGCGCAGCAGCAAGGGGTGCCGATCGTCAACTATGGTGTGGCTATTGCGGCGCTGCAGGGGATTTTGCCGCGGGCGCTTTCGCCGTTTCCGCAGCTAGCGGATTTGTTGTAATTGTATTAGGCAGGCGGCTTGTATATTTGCGGCAGTATTGCGTGAATAAGAAAGGGGTGAAATTTTGCATAGCGGAAAAGGGAAGCTAAAAAAAGTAGCAGTTTTTCTTTTGTTTTGTATTTTCATGGGCGTGACGGCCGAGGGCTTGGGAGAAACAGCGGCGGGGTCAAAGGAGTCTGTATCTCAAGAAGTGCAAGTGGAAGCGTTGCTGCACGGGATGACCTTGGAAGAAAAAGTGGGTCAGTTGCTATTTGTCGGCATTGCGGGCCCAGAGGCGGATGCGGAGACCTTGGCCCAACTGCGGGAATTGCATGCTGGAGGCGTTGTTTTATTTGATCGCAACATGCAAAATCCTACCCAAGTGAAGGCTCTTATTGGCGCTTTGCAAAAACAGACGTTATCGCAAGCGCCGCGACTTCCTCTCTTTGTTAGTGTAGATCAAGAAGGCGGACGAGTGCTGCGCATGAGAGAACAGGTGCTGCCGCTGCCGTCTCAGGCGGAATTAGGCTTGCAAGGCAGCGCCGAGCAGGTGGAAGAATGGGCGGCGAAAAATGCGCGTGAACTTATATACCTGGGCTTTAATGTAAACTTTGCGCCTGTAGTAGATATCGGTCTGGGGGCGGAACGTTCTTTTGCCAATGAAGCGGCGGAGGTGACTCGTTTGGCGCGGGCTTCTGTATTGGGCTACCGCAAAGAAGGCATGCTCTGCACGTTGAAGCATTTTCCCGGCATAGGTAAGGCCCCCAAGGATCCGCACCAGGAGATTTCCGATATTACCGCAGAGCGGGATGTGCTGGAACAGGAGGACTTAGCTCCTTTTCGAAATTTGATCAATGAATTTGACATACAGCCGCCGCTGATTATGGTCTCTCATCTGCGGTATCCGGCGTATGATGCCGAGAATCCAGCTTGCGTTTCGGAAGTTTTGCTTAAAGGAGTGTTACGCAAGCAGCTGGGTTTTGAGGGGCTGGTTGTGACGGATGATCTAGAAATGGGCGCCATGACGTCTCTTTATTCCTTTCATGATATGGGGGTGATGGCTGTGGCGGCAGGAGCGGATGCACTTCTGGTTTGTCACAATGCGGAGAGCCAGAAACAGGTATACGCAGGAATCTTGGAAGCCGTCCAAGAAGGCCGTTTGCCGGCTGATCGCTTGGATGAAGCGGTACGGCGCGTTTTGCGGACAAAACTGTTTTTGCCGCCCATACAGGAATAGCCGCTCGCGCTGCTAAGGGGATTGTCGTCTTCTCGTTTAGGAACGAGAGTGATATAATGGCAACGTAACTATATTTTTAGGGAATTGTAAGTGCGTGTTCCTTGGTTCTCTAAGAGAAAGAAGTGCCGCCGTATGAATAATGTATATGCTCAAGTTCAGGCTTTTTATGATGAAGCGCCGCATTTAACTCCGTTATCGCAGGAATGTGTAGATGGTTTTTTACGCCAGTTGGCCTGGCAAGGGAAAAATGCCGCCGAGTTGATGGAACAATGGCAAAATGTGCGTCGCTTGCTGTTATACATGATGTTTGCAGATATTGTGTTTTTTGAAGACCTGCGGGCGGTTCAGATCAGCTTGGCAGTAGAATGGCTGGCTGTGCAGGAAGAAGAGTTCAAACTGAAATTGTCTTTTGTACGACCCTTTTTGAATACGTTGCGTGATTTGGCCGATTATCTGGAAGGCAAAAAATATATTGATGGAGCGCCAGGCGTTCGGGAAGCGGCGCAACGCATGGTAGAAGGAGGACGCCTGCATTTGCTGGAATTGCCTGCAGTGGGTTTTGCGGAAGCGAAAGGCCTGGATATTGTTGAAGTCGTGCGGCGTAACCAGCAGCAGTTTGGTCTGGCGGAAACAGCTCAGCGCGTCGCTGATTTGTTGGAGCGCGCCTATACTCGTATGAGCGGCTATTTCCAAAACACAGTGTTTCAAGAAGACATCAACCGAGCAGTGTTTTTGTATGGAGGCGAATCTATGCTGGCGCCGGAAGAGGGGCCGCAGCGCGATGCTTTTTGGACTTCTTTTTGGGATTTTTTTCTTTTTGACTATCATTTGCTGCGGAATGACAGGCAGCCGATTCGTCATTTTTTAATCCATAATGAAGCGAACTTGTCGGCGGAAGAAGCGGCTTTGTTGGAGGATATGGCACAATCGCAGTTTACCGTCTTTTATGTACAGCGAGTGTTGGATGCGGAAACAGTAGAATGCATTGATTTATTGAGAGGAACGGCGTTTAATATGCCGATGCCAGGTTTTGGCTTGGATTGGAAGGGGTTTCTGTTCTTAGGACATGTACGGACCGGAGCAGCGTCAATGGCCAATTATGTTTGCCATTTCACCTCGTATGAAACAAGCCGCGCCTTGCAGCGCCGCATTCAAACAGAGGTGCATCGCATGCAGGTTTGGTTTTCTTGTCAGAGCGGAGCTGGCTCTATGGATGACTTCCTATGCCGCCATGCGGCGGCAGTGCGCCAATTGGTTATGCAGATGGCGCATGGGGAGCGTTTTCAGGTGCTGCCGGAACTGGTGGAACATGAAAAGCCTCCGGTTGCAGCGGAGACAGAAGAGTTGTCGCCTGTCGTGGAAATTGTGAAGGAAGTGGCCCCTGTTTTTGGCTTGTCGCATTATGACGTACAGATGCTAGAAACAATGTGGCGACATTACTGCGCCGTACAGGGGCGTCCTCGCTTTCGCCGCCCTGAAAGCTGGGGAGGCGCGTTGCTCTTGGCGTATGGCGGCATCAATGATTTAGATCATATTCAGGCGGGAATTGCTAGTGATTTCTTGGATGTGTCCCATACATTGCTGAAAAAAAATTATGAACAGTTATGCCGCAGCCTGGAACTTACTGCTTATGATGTGCGCTATCTCAATGAACAGGGGTTAGTGTCTGTGGTATCAGGCGAGGCCTGGGAACAGGATTAGGAGGATGTGCTGTGACGGTATGCGAATTTTGCGGAGCCCCTAAAGAAGACATAAATAAGCCTTGCCCGCAGTGCGGGCAAGGCGATGTGCGCGTATTGAGCCGCCAAGAGCGACGATCTTTTTCAGGAGAAACCATTGAGATCGGCAATGACGGCGCCGCAAGAGAGGAGCGCAGTTCTTCCTACCAGCAAAGCCGGCCGTCTGGCGTGTATGTGAAGCAGATTCGGCTCTTTGGCGGCGGCTGGTGGTGGAAGGCGTTGTTGGCGGTGGTTGCATTGGGCGCAGTATTTATATTCTTGCTGCCGGTCTTTTTTGTTTTGGTCATCGCCTCTTTGTTAGGCTGGTTTTTTCTGCGGTTGCGCTAAGTTCTATTTCTTGGTTTCAACGGTAGGCTCATGGAGAAGCGCTTCTAGCGAAGGCGCTTCGGAGCGGAGCATGGAGAACATTTCGAGATCCAGATAGGTTCCCATATGGAAGACGGCTTGGCGCAATGTGCCTTCGTACTGGAAGCCGCAGCGTTCCGCGACGATGCGGCTTCCTTGGTTGCCTTTCAAGACATTCAACTGCAAGCGAGGCAGGGGGCGAGAAGCAAAGAGAAAGGCGATGAAAAGCTGCAGCGCTTCTGTCATATATCCTTTGCCGCGGTCTTCAGGACGGTACAGGCGGTAGCCGACTTCCAGACCGGCCTGGTAGAGGAGGCCTTTGAAGTAATACAATTCCCCCAGCAGACGATCTGTTTGGGCGTCAATGATGAGCATGGTTCCGGCAGTGTCCTGCCAGAGTCCATGCTCATTAAATTTTTGCTTCAATTCGGTTTCCGTATAAAGTTCAGCGGGCCAATAGCTGCCTTTGGCATTAATATCATTGCCCAGGCGCCAAAGCAGAGACAGGTCTTCTTCGCAAATGGGGCGCAAGGTGACGCGGTGTCCACGAAGCATGTGCATTACCTTCTTTCTTTTAGTAGTTGTTCTTTTAGTTGGTGATACCGGCGGGTATAGTAGGGGCCGTTTTGCGCTTCCCGATGGTCAAAGCCGTACGCGCGGCGGCTGATGGCCAGGACTGGAGGCGCTTGAATTCGTTTGGCTACGCCCATGCCGCTGTAAAGATTCCACCAGCGTTCTAGATCGGCAATAAAAACGACAGGATCGCTGAAATGTGTTTTAAGTAATTCAGGAGGGCAGCCAAGTTGTTCGGCCAGCGTATTATCACTGTACCAAGTCAATACGTCTTCCGGCGTGGCGCGTTGCCAACGTTCCATAAAAGCGTGAAACAAGCGGTCATGATAGGGATAAATAAGAGGGTCGCCTTTGCCTTCATCTACGTTTTGCGCCGCAGATAGCTCGGCGCTGGGAACCAGGTCAATGGTGGCTTGGGGGATGACTTCGCGTTGATAGACGCAGTCATTGAGGAAACGGGCGGCATCATACACTTGGTATTTCCACAAATCGCCTAGTACGGCGAGAAACCCGGACTGATCGCCGTACAGCGTCGAGTAGCCGACGGTAAGTTCGCTCTTATTGGCGTTGCAAGTAAAACCGCCTCCCCAGGCGGCCGCAGCAGCAGCTAAGATGCGGCTGGAACGGTCGCGGGCTTGGATGTTTTCCTGGACAAAGGAAGAAGGAGTCAGATCCGGCAAGGGTAGCGGGCTGTCTGGACAGCGGAGCGAACTGAACTGCCGCATTGTCAGTTTTAAGGAGTCCTGCACTGGTACAACGGCGTAATAGCAGCCTAGACGCTGCGCCAATTGGGCGGCCAAATCCTTGGTGGTAGCCGAATTGAAGCGGCTGGGCATGTTAATGAGAAACAATTGCTCCGGTTCCAGTACAGAGCGGTATAGAGCGGCAGAGACAGCGGAGTCGATACCGCCGGAAGCGCCGATGACCACGCGGGAAATACCGGTTTGCTGCAGGAATTGACGAATACCATAGCGCAAAGCCTGTACAATCGTGCTTGTGTCGTCGGGCGTCATGGCAGGAAATTGAGCAGGCAGATTTTCTAAAGAAATGATATGCAGGCCCGCTTCAAAAGCAGGCGCGCTATAACGAAGGCGGCCCTGGGCGTCATAAAGGCTGCTGTTGCCGTCAAAAGTATACACTGTTTTACCGTTGTTTTGCAGGCCTACTTGGTTGAGGTAGAGGAGCGGCGCTTCATACTTGGCTGCCTGAGCGCCAAAAACGCGGTGACGCTTGTTGTTTTTGCCTAAGGTGAAGGGAGAACTGGAAATGTTGACGATAAGATCCAGTTTGCCGCAGCGCTGCTGCAGTTGCAAGGGCTGGACAGCATAGTCTGCGTCCCAGCCGTCTTCGCAGATGAGGCAGGCGGTATTAAAAACTCGATCGCCGATAGGCAGTGAAAGCGGTTGCGCCAATTGTGCTAAAGGCAGGCCGCTTTCTTCCGCTAACTGCCGGAGACTGAAGAAATGACGGCTGTCATCGAACTCACGGTAATTAGGCAGCAAGGTTTTAATGACAAAGGGGTAGGGGGAATGCGGCGGAGCTATCAGGCGGCCGTCTCTGGCCGCAAAAAGAGCGTTGTATTTGCGTGGTCGTCCGTCTTCGTTGCGACGCTGCCAATCAATAGCTACGTTGCCAAAAACAACAGTAATATCTTGGCTTGCGGCGATGATTTCGGCGCCGCAAGCTTCGCAGTCGCGGAGAAAGGCAGACTGCTCCCAGACATCTCCCAGCAGATAGCCTGGGAGCGACATTTCCGGAAATACAATTAGCTCTGCACCTTTCTGACGGGCTTCGTCAATAAGCTGCAGCATACAAGCGAGGTTTTCAGCCGGATGTCCCGGGCGAACTTGCATTTGCGCAAGGGCGATAATAGGCACGTAAGCAGGCTCCTTTCCGTTCTAACATAGCCTATAAATTTCGCTGTCGCGGAAAGATGTCCTGCCGATTCGCTATAAGGAACGACTTTTCTTTTGAGAAAGGCAGGAATTTTAAGTAGAATTGTATAAGTATATGCGAAAGCAATTACTGCAAGGAGGTCAGAGTATGACTGAAAAGACAAGCGTGATGGCTGTGATTTTGGAAAATCGAGTGGAAACGGCGACAAAGGTACAGGAAGTGCTGACTCATTTTGGGTGTCATATTCGAACTCGTTTGGGGCTGCATCAAGCATCTGCGGATGTATGCAGCAATCAAGGCTTGATTTTGCTGCAATTATTTGGCGACGATGCGGTTGTGCAGCAGCTAACCCAGGATTTGCTGCAAATTCCGACTGTAAAGGTAAATTCAATGGAGCTGGATTTATAGAAAAAGCGCTTTTGGGAAACGGAAGGCAGCAGCGCGGATTTCTGTGTTGCTGCTTTTTTGTGATGAAAAGAGAGCCATACTGTATGGAGAGAAGTAAGTAGATGAAACAAAAAAAGACGAATGCCGTCCGGCTGCTGGAGCAGCAGCATATTTCTTATGACTTGAAGCCGTATGAGGTGGATGAAAATGATTTGAGCGCTCCTTCTGTAGCGGCTAAAGTGGGTATGGAGCCCCAACAGGTCTTTAAGACCTTGGTGGCGCGAGGCGATAAACATGGCGTCCTGTTAGCCTGCATTGCTGCGAATGCGGAGCTGGACTTAAAATCGCTGGCCCAGGCCAGCGGCAATAAACGGGTGGAAATGGTTCCTTTAAAAGAAGTACAGGGTTTGACAGGCTATATACGCGGCGGTGTTTCGCCGGTGGGAACTAAGAAAAGCTATCCGGTATATTTAGATGAAACCGCAGTGGCGCAAGAGCAAATTGCCGTCAGCGCCGGTGTGCGCGGCTGCCAGATGATTTTAGCGCCGCAGGATTTGATTTTGGCAACCAAGGCGGCGGTATGCCGCATTGCAACGGAGAGTTGAGCGCGGAGGAACTATGAAGATAAAAATTGACAAAACGATTGGCGAGCGTTTACCGCACTGCCAATTGGGCTATTTGACACTGAATGGCGTTCGCGTCAAGGGAACGCCTCCTGCGCTGAGTCGGGAGATTACACAGCTGCAGGCGGAAATGGCGGAGCGATACCAGATGAATGTGCTGCCTCAAGTACCTAAAATCATGGCGGTACGCAATATGTATAAAAAGCTGTCTGTGGATCCTTCGCGTTACAGACCCGCCTCGGAGGCTTTGGTACGGCGGGTGCTGCAGAACCGGGCGTTGTATTTTGTAAATAGTGCGGTGGATGTGAATAATTTTTGCTCGCTAAAATATTTGCTGCCTTTTGGTTTGTATGATCTAGATAAGGTGGCTGGCGATTGCGTCACCTATCAGATTGTCGGCGAAGGAGCGTATACCAATATTGCGGGCCATACGATTCAAGCCGGGCAAAGGCCTTATTTGTGCGACGCTGGAGAGATCTTTGGCAACCCAAGCAGTGACAGCCGGAGAACGGCTGTTACCTTAAGCAGTGAACGGCTGCTTTGCGTTATTTATGCCGATGAAGAAGAAAGCAAAGAAGAATTATCAACTATGCTTGATTTTACGGCGGAAATGCTGATGAGGTATAATGGAGGCATACTGGTAGAACAAGGTATTGCCGCTGTTGAATAGAGGCGGATATTGCCGGATGCAGGAAAATAGAGGAGGAAGACAATTTATGTTGTATCAGAGCACACGGAATGCGGACATCCGGGTTACATCCGCGGAGGCGATTTGCCAAGGCTTGGCCAATGATGGGGGCTTGTTTGTACCTGAGAGACTGCCGGCACTAGGGCCTGATGAGTTGCGGGCTTTGCAGGATGCATCGTATGAGGAAAGGGCTAAAGCGGTATTAGGCTGCTTTTTGACTGATTTTAGCGAAGCGGAGCTGCAGGACATCGTGACCCGCGCCTATGGGCAGGGACAATTTTCCCACAGCGATATTGCGCCGGTTGTGAAAGTGGCGGAGAAAAAAGCCGTTCTTGAGCTATGGCACGGACCGACAAGCGCTTTTAAAGATATGGCATTGCAATTACTGCCGCATTTGGTTACTACATCTTTGAAAAAGACAAAAATAACTGATACAGTGGCGATTTTAGTGGCAACGTCCGGTGACACCGGTAAGGCGGCCCTAGAGGGCTTTAAAGATGTGCCGAATACGGCTATGATTGTTTTTTATCCCCAAGGCGGTGTAAGTGAAGTGCAGCGCCTGCAAATGGTCACGCAAGAAGGCGGCAATGTGGATGTGGTCGCCGTGGAAGGAAACTTTGACGATGCGCAACGCGGCGTTAAAGAAATTTTTGGCAACAAAGAAGCGGCAGCCAAATTAGCTGAGGCGGGAATTCGTCTGTCTTCGGCTAATTCAATTAATTGGGGGCGGTTGGTGCCGCAAGTAGTATATTATGTGAGCGCCTACCTGGATATGGTAAAACAGGGCAGCGTAGAGTTTGGCGAAGAAATCAATGTGGTTGTGCCGACAGGCAATTTCGGCAATATTTTGGCCGCGTATTATGCACGATTGATGGGAGTGCCGCTGGGCAAGCTGATTTGCGCTTCCAACAATAATAATGTACTGACTGAGTTTTTGCGGGAAGGCCGCTATGACCGGCGGCGTCCGTTTCACAAAACCATTTCGCCGTCCATGGACATCTTGGTATCCAGTAATTTGGAACGACTGCTATACCATGTGTCAGGGCAGGATACGGCGGCGGTTGCAGCGTGGATGAAGTCGCTTCAAGAAGAGGGGCTGTATGATGTTCATGGGGCAGCTTGGGATGGCATTCGCGATGTGTTCTGGGCGGATTGGGTGGATGATGCGGTCACGCAGGACACGATAAAAACGGTATATGCCCAGCATGGCTATGTGCTGGATCCCCATTCGGCCGTTGCCTGGAAGGTGGCGGAGCGCTATCAGGAGGAAACTGGCGACAATCGCGTGCTCTTGGTCGTCTCCACTGCCAGCCCCTTTAAGTTCAATTCCAGCGTGCTGGAGGCGTTGGCGCCAGAGACGTTGCGCGGCGCAGCTGATGAGTTTTCTTTACTGGAGGCGTTGGCGGCGAAAACCGGCCTTGCAATTCCAGAAGGACTTGCGTCTTTGCGTACCAAGAATGTCCGGCATTCTCTGGAATGTCCGGCAGCAGACATGGAAAGCATGGTCTATAAGCTGCTAATAAAATAAGTTTTTCTTACAAAAAAGTAAAAATAAAAGGTGTTTTATGTATTTTTGCCGAATGGATATAGTGTTCTAAAAATGTTTTCTCGCGAAATAGGGAGTAAACAAGGCGTAACACTATATTGACGAGGCAGGTGTTAAAAGATGAAACACAGTGTGGAAGTTTTACAGGTGGCAGGGTGTGTGCAGCGTAATTTGGCTCCGGCAGCTCTTGTGGAAGAAGCCATCCGCCGAGGTGAGGGAGTTTTGGCGGCGAGTGGGGCTTTGAGCGTGACTACCGGCAAATATACGGGACGGTCTCCTCAGGATAAATTTGTGGTGGATTGCCCGGAAGTACATGAGAAAATTGACTGGGAAAACAACGCCGCTTTTTCGCCGGAAGCGTTTGAGCGTTTGTATCAGCGCATGCTAGCGTATATTCAAGGAAGAGACGTCTATGTGTTCGACGGTTTTGCCGGCGCTGACACAGAACACCATTTAGCAGTACAATTCATTAATGAGCGGGCGTGGCAGAATCTTTTCGTACACCAGCTTTTTATAAGGCCGGAAGAAGGGGCGCCTGAGGTAGAACCTGACTTTACGGTGCTTTGCCTTCCTGGTTTTCGGGCTATTCCTGCAATTGACGGGACCAATTCGGAAGCGTTTATTGTTGTTAATTTACATGAAAACGTAGTTTTGATTGGCGGCACTCATTATGCAGGGGAAATGAAAAAAGCCATTTTTTCGGTTATGAACTTCTGGCTGCCGCAAAAAGGCATTTTATCGATGCATTGTTCAGCGAATGCCGGAGAAGACGGAAATACAGCGCTCTTTTTTGGTTTGAGCGGTACCGGCAAGACCACTCTTTCCGCGGATCCGCATCGGCAATTGATTGGCGATGACGAGCATGCGTGGGGTGAAAAGGGCATCTTTAATATTGAAGGCGGCTGCTATGCAAAATGCATTCATTTAACACCCGAAAGCGAGCCGGAAATATGGGGGGCCATTCGTTTCGGCAGTGTGGTGGAGAATGTAAAACTAGACACCCAGACCCATTTGCCGGATTATGATGATTCTTCACTGACGGAAAATACTCGTACCGCCTATCCGGTCGATTATATTCCTAATGCGCTGATTCCCGGCGTGGCGGGTCATCCGAACACGGTTGTTTTTTTGACGGCAGACGCGTTCGGCGTATTGCCTCCTATTTCTCGCCTGACCAAGGAACAGGCTATGTACCATTTTCTGTCTGGCTATACAAGCAAGCTGGCGGGAACGGAACGGGGGATTAAGGAGCCGCAGGCTACTTTTTCTACCTGCTTTGGCTCTCCGTTTTTGCCATTGTCTCCCTTGGTATATGCCAAGCTTTTAGGCGAGAAGCTGGAGCAACATCAGACGCGGGTGTATCTGATTAATACCGGCTGGTCCGGCGGCCCTTATGGCGTAGGAAGCCGCATCAAGCTGGCTTATACGAGGGCTATGGTTTCGGCGGCCCTGTCCGGAACCTTAGACGAAGTGGAATTTAAGGCAGATCCTATTTTTCATCTAGCGACCCCGCTTTCCTGTCCTGGCGTTCCGGAGTCTGTGCTGGACCCCAGAAAAACCTGGCAATATGCTGCTGATTACGACAAACAGGCTCGCCGGTTGGCAGAGCGCTTTCAGGATAACTTCCACAAGTTTTCTGGCGCGATGCCGGCGGAAATTATTGCCGCAGGGCCTACTTTGTAAGCGTCAGGCATATGGACCACAACTGCAGAGAAAAGATCATACGAAAAGAGCAGTCTCCTTCGAGACTGCTCTTTCTCAATTTTAGAATTCTTAAATTCGTGCTTTTTGCGATTTTCGAGGTTGGACAATGATTTGGAAGGACGTTGATAACGAACCGCGCAACACACGAAAGACGCGAAAGGGCTTTATTCCGAACCTCATGCCCTCCTTCGAGCCCTCCGGTTCTCCGGTTCTCCGATTCTCCTGTTTAATCCTTTGCAACCCTGTGTTTAAGGCTGTTGGCTTAAAAGTTGTTCCAATTCAGCCAGGCGAGAAGAGAACTGGGCCATGGTCACTTCTACAGGCTGAGGGGTGCTCATATCGACGCCAGCTTGGCGGAGAAGTTCTACGGGATGATCAGAGCCGCCGCTGTGCAAGAACTTCAGGTAACGCGTTTGCGCCTGAGGGTCGCCGCTGCTCAGACCGTGCGCCAGAGCCGTGGCGGCAGCGTAGCCTGTGGCGTATTGGTAAACATAAAAAGGACGGTAGAAATGGGGGATGCGGCCCCATTCGATATCTAAGCATTCGTCCAGAACCAGGTCGGGACCATAATATTGGCGGTTAAGGTCAAGCCAGAGTTTGGAAAGAGAGTCGGCAGTCTGCGGCTGTCCTTGCTCCATCTGTTTGTGTACGGTGCGTTCAAATTCCGCAAACAAGGTCTGGCGGAAGACGGTAGCGCGCACTTGTTCTAAATACTGATGCAATAAAGCAATGCGTTCTTGGCGATCGGTGGTTTGCGCTAAAAGATAGTTGAGAAGTAATATTTCATTAGTAGTAGAGGCGACTTCTGCGCAGAAAATGGTGTATGCAGAAGTGGCATAGGGTTGCTGCTTTTGGCTGTAATAGCTGTGCATGGCGTGGCCCAGCTCGTGGGTGAGCGTGGATACATCTTCGCTGCGTCCTTGATAATTGAGCAGAATGAAAGGATGCACGCCGTAGATTCCCCAGGAATAAGCGCCGCTTTGTTTGTTCTTTCCCTCTGGTACATCCAGCCAGCGCGAGGCAAAAGCTTGATCTAATTGCTCCAGATAAGCCGGTCCCATGACGGTTAGGCTGCTTTTGACAAGCTGCTGCGCATCGGGATAACTGATTTTGCGCGGCGGCAAGGCGCCAACTGGGGCGTAGAGATCATACATGTGGATTTCTTCTAGCTCAAGAGCCTGTTTTTTTAGCTGCACGAAACGGTGCAGCGCCGGCAAATGTTCATGGATGGTGTCTATTAAGCCGTCATATACCGTTGCTGGAATGGCGTGCGGTGAAAGGGAAGCGTCCAAAGAAGAATCATAATGGCGGGCTTTGGCGCTTAGTACATGGTTTTTGATCGTGCCGCTTAAGGTGCTGGCTAGCGTATTGCGATAGGAACGATAGGTAGTGAACAACGCCTCGAAGGCTTCTTTGCGTACTTCTCGCTGGGGAGAACGAATAAGCGAATTGTAACGCGCTTCACTTAAAGGCAATTTTTCGCCAGAGTCTGTCAAGGTTTCGGGAAAACGCATATCGGCGCGGGCCAGCATATTGAAAACCGTGGCAGGTGTTGCAAAGGATTCTTGGAAACGGGCCATAAGTTCTTCTTCTTTTTGGCTGAGAACATGCGGCTTTTGTCGTTCCAGTTCACGCAAGTCAAAGGTATAAGGAGCTAAGCGAGCATCAGCCTGTATTTTTTTCTCCAGCATTCCTGCAGGCCATTCGAGAAGCTCCGGTTCGATGAAAGCGCTGGCGGCGCCGGCTTCGGCCAAGAGCGCTTCCATTTCGCTGGTCATACTCTGATAACGGCTGTCTGCGTTATCGAGGTCTCTATGCAGGCGGGCGTAAGCATAAAGACGGCTGCTCTTTTGGCCGATTTCATCTTTGAGCTGCAATACTGCCGGCAGTGAATCGACATGATCTTGCAAATGTCCTTTATAAGCGGTCAGCTTTGGCAAGAGGGACTTGAGGGCAGCGGCATCCTGGCGCCAAGCGGCTTCGTCCGCGTAGATGTCGTTAAGGTTCCAGCGCCAGTCAGAGGAGACTGGTTCTGAGGCGGCGAGGGCGACCCCGTCGCTGTCTGCGGAAACGAAAAACAAGGAAGAGCCAAGTAAAAGAGAAGATACTAATTTCATTTTCATGAGTTCACTCCTTAAAAGGATAGTCTTCAAATTTCATTCTCTTCTTGCGGGGGAAAGTCCTGCTTAAAGGGAAGGTTTGCTCTATGTGCTGATTTGCGATACACTTCAGGGTGAGGTGAACGCAATGAAGGTCGTTTTAACAACGTTAAACGCAAAATATATTCATACATCATTAGGCCTGCGGTACTTGCGGGAGAGTAGCAAAGCATTGGGCCATGATGTAGTCTTCAAGGAATACTCCATTAATCAGGAGCTATTAACAATTGTGGGCGATATTTGCCGTGAGCGTCCGGATGTGGTGGCTCTTGGCTGTTATATTTGGAGTAGAACTTTAGTGGAGGAGTTAGTTGATAGCTTGAAGCAGGTTTTGCCGCAGTCGCAGATTGTATTGGGCGGACCGGAAGTAGGCTTTACGCCGCAAGAAGCCTTGGAGGCTATGCCGGGAGCGGACGCCGTTGTTTTAGGGGAAGGGGAAACGGTTTTGCCGCAGTGGCTGGAGGTTTGCGCTGGAAAACGACAGGCGGAGACGGTAAACGGAGTTGCCTGGCGTAAGGAAGGAAGAATTGTCGTACAGGGCGGACCGCAAGCGCAAACGGACTTGGCGCAGCTTCCCTTTCCTTACCAGGAAGAAGAAATGGCTTCGCTCCAAGGGCGGATTCTGTACTACGAAACGACGCGAGGGTGTCCTTTTTCCTGTCAATACTGTCTTTCCAGCGCCCAGGACGGGGTGCGGTATTTGCCGTTGGCGCGCATAAAAGAAGAAGTTTTGTTCTTCTTGCGTCATGGCGTCAAGCAAATTAAGTTTGTAGACCGCACCTTTAATGCCCGCAAAGATCATTATCGGCCATTGTGGAGCTGGCTGGCTTCTTTGGAAGGGAACATTAACTTTCACTTTGAAATTGCCGCCGGTTTGCTGGAACAAGAAGATTTGGACTTTTTAGCTACCGTGCCAGTAGGAAGATTTCAGCTAGAAATAGGCGTGCAATCTACCCATGAACCGACGTTGGAGGAAATTCAACGGCGGAATTACTGGGAAAAACTGCAGCAAGCCGTGGCGTTTTTACGCAGGCAAAATAACATGCATTTGCATTTGGATTTGATTGTAGGGCTTCCTTATGAAGGATGGGGAGAATTCCACCGCTCTTTTAATGAAGTCTTTGCCTTGCGGCCGCATATGCTGCAAATGGGTTTTTTGAAGATGCTGCCGGCGTCTGGCTTGCGGCAGCGAGCGGCAGCCTATCAATACCGGTTCTTGCAAAAGCCTCCTTATACGGTGTTGGCGAGTAATGCTATGTCGGCGGAAGAAATTCGCAAATTGCGCTTGGTGGAGGATATTGTAGAACATGTGTATAATGGAGGCCGTTTTCAACAGGCTCTGAACTATTTGCTCGCTTGTTGGCAGCAAGACGCTTTTGCCTGTTTTAGCAGTATTGCCGCATACTGGGATGAACAGCGCCTGGATTTGGCAGCGATGGGAGTGCGCGGCTGGTATCGAAATTTGCTGGCCTACGCCCAGTGGCGCTGGGGAGAAGAAAAGCAAGGTGTATTGCGTGAGTGGCTGCGGCTGGATGCGCTTCTTAGCGATGGCGGGCAACAGCGGCCGCCGGAGTTGAATTGGAACGGATCCGAGTGGGAAGGAGAAAAACAGGCTTTTTGGCGTGATGAGGAAGCTGTGCGGCAGTATATCCCGGAGTACGCTTTTGGCAGTTGGCGAGAATTGAAACGAAAGTATCATCTGGAGTTTCTCTTTTTGCCAGGGCCTGACGGGCGAGTGGAACGGCATAATTGGTTAGTGCGCTACGATCTTTCAGAGGGAAGCTTGGCCCAGGAGGTGCAATTGGATGCAGAATGAATTGCCTTATCGCAGCTATTCGCAGTATCTAAAAGAACGTTATGGCGAGAAAGTATATAAGCTGCCCGTTAGTCTGCCTGTAACTTGTCCTAATCGCGATGGAACTTGCGGTAACGAAGGCTGCGTTTTTTGCGGTTCCATTGGTGCAGGGTATGAAAATTTACCAGCGGACTGGACGGTGACGCGGCAATTGGCTGCGAACCGAGAGCATATTTCCAGTAAATATAAAGCCAATAAGTTCATACCCTATTTTCAAAACTTCAGTAATACTTATTTGCCGCCGGAGGAGTTACGGCGCTATTTAGTAGAAGCATGCCAACCCGACGTGGTGGCCTTGGCTTTGGCGACCAGGCCGGATTGCGTCAGCGACGCGCATCTGGAAGTACTGCAGAATATTAAAGAAATATATAACGTAGACATCAGCGTAGAGCTGGGTTTGCAAACGGTGAACTATCATACCCTGGATAAAATTGGCCGAGGGCATTCGTTGGGAGAGTATGTAGATGCTGTTTGCCGGCTGCACCGCTTTGGTTTGGAGTGCTGCACTCATTTGATTTTGAATCTGCCCTGGGATGACCGGCGGGACGTGGTGGAGAATGCGAAGGTGTTATCGGCGCTGGGGGTGGAACAGGTAAAACTGCATGCTCTTTATATTGTTAAAGGGACGCAAATGGCTCGGTGGTATGAAGAAGGAAGCATTCAATTATGTTCTATGGAAGAATATATGGAACGGGTCATTTTATTTTTGCAATATCTGCATCCCGATATGGTAGTACAGCGTCTTCTGGGGCGGGCGCCGGAGAGTCACACCTTATTTAGTAATTGGCAGACCGGTTGGTGGAAGATTCGCGATGAGATTCATGCAACCATGAGGGAACGGGGGCTGCAGCAGGGGGATTGCTGCAATTATTTAAACGGGGCCGCCGTAACTAAGAAATTTGGAGTTTTTTGAAAAAACTTGCAGTTGCGTGAATTGATAAAGGCATTTACATTGCTGGAAAACCTTGTTAAAATCAAAAACGTTGTGATTTTACTTTTTTGATTTAATTCAAACGAGGTGTGAAAGAAGAAAATGGAAAAACTCGAATTGTTGGCTCGTATTCGCAAAGTCTCATCGCTGGTTCACAGCGCAGATCTGCACGAGTATTCTTTCAATGCACAAACCATTTCTCAATTGCGGCAAACGTTGGACGAACTGACTGAACAATACATCGAAACATACTGCTAAGCAACGCCGAAAATAAAAGGGGCTGGTTGGTGTGCTCCCCGTCAATAGGACAATTAAAAACATAAAGATTTTCTTTACAGCTCATCCAGTTGGATGGGCTGTTTTCCCTATGCAGCCTTGTAATGTTCGTGGTATTCACAAGGTGTCATAACACCCAGTTTTCGTTGTAACCGGTCAAAGTTGTAGTAGTGAATATAGCTACGGATTGCATGTATCAATTCGGTTCTGCTGGTGAATTTCCGGCCATAGTACATCTCGCGCTTTAGTATTCCCCAGAAGCCCTCCATGGGCCCATTGTCAATGCAGTGGGCTACGCGAGACATGCTTTGAGTCATTTCCTGTTTGACGAGTCTATTGCGAAAGCCGAGGCTCGTATACTGAAATCCGCGATCGCTGTGAAACAGTGGATGTGCGGTTGGTTCTGCTTTTATTGCTGTATCGAACGTATCAAACACCAGCCGGTTATCATTATGGTCGCGCACTACAAACGACACAATTCTGCGATCATAGAGATCCAATATGGCACTCAGATAAAGCTTGCGCATGACTGGACCTTCAAAATATTTAAACTCACTTACATCAGTCAACCATTTTTCATTAGGACAATCTGCATGGAACTTGCGGTTCAGAATATTGTCTGCTATATAAGCCGGATTCGATGCACGACGAGTGCAACAGTTATGCGGGTTCTTTATTGTAGACTGGATATGGAGTTTCCGAGTAATCCGCAGGATGCGTTTGTCGTTTACTTGTTCCTTGTATTTGCGACTTAGATCGTCTCGAATCCGGCGGTACCCTTTATCCGGATGCTGCGCATGGATTTCTATCACTTCTTTGGCTAGCCGTTCGTTTTCTTGTTCACGCAAGCTTTTACCATCATTGCGCCAATGGTAGTAGGCCGACCGGCTGACATGCAGGATTTTACACAATATCTCAACTGGGTAATGCTTTTGATTATCTTCAGCTAAAGCTTTTACCGCTTCGTATTCTCGTTCTTGCCGCGTAAAGCCAAGACATCCCTTCTTTCCAGTTCCTGCAGTTTTTTTAGCACATCAACCTCCATCTGCAGCCTCCAGTTCTTGTGTTTCAACTGGGCAACTTCAGCCTCTAGTTCTTCTTGCGGGGTACGGCCAGGCAAGGTTCCAACCCGATGCCCACGCCGATCTTCCAGACCCACTTTTCCCATTTCTAGATATTTTTTTGTCCATTGGTATACCTGTTGGTATGATACCTGGTATTTTAGGGCTGTTTCGCCATAATTCATATCATGAGCAAGACAGTATTCAACGATTTCTACACGATTAGTCTGCGTCGTTTTTCTAGCTTTCGACATGATTCGACTTCCTCCTGACCGGAGCTTGAACTCCTCGTGTCCATTATACTGCTTTAGCCAGCGACTCAATTGGCAATCTGAGTGAATCTGATATTTCTTGCAAATATCTAATAGAGAATCGTTGCCTTGCAGATAATCAGTCACAGCTGCCAGCTTCAGTTTAGGCGGATATACTCGATTGTGTTTCTGTGGTTCTAAGCCGGATTTACCTTCTGACTGGTACTGAAAAATCCATCTTCTTACTATTTTCCCGTCAACTTCTAGGGCTTTTGCTATGTCAGCTATGCTTATGCTTTCTGCCAAATACTTCTTGCAAGCCTCTACCTTCAAAGTGGTCGATACCTTTTCTTTTTGTGGCATAAAATTACCCCCTAGATAGGACAATGTATTTTTTCATTGTCCTATCTAGGGGGAGCATATCAGGTTCTTTGGAACCGGCCTCTTTTATTTTTTTGCCGAGCCACTAATTGATTCCTGGCGATGCACTCATTCAATCACTGGCTCTTACTGGTGCCGGGCACGGACGAGAAAGAAGGTACTATTTAACCAGTACTACATATCCCTTCCATCTTTCTCTTTGCCGTCGCCGGTTCTATTGTTCAATGTACTGTATGGCGTCTTCCTAAAGGACTGCGCTAGCGGTTTTGAAAATTCCTTGTAAAAAGGCGTTGACACGGTAAGAGCAAAGTGGTATTATAACACCTGTCGCCGCGAGAGGCCGGGCCGCAAAGCGCGAAAGCGAAAGAGCGAAACGGAATAAGCAAAGATAGATTGACAAGTGGGAATATTCATGTTAATCTATATAAGCACTCGAAAGGGCGCAGTGCTCCTTGAAAACTGAACGATGCAAACAAGCCAGATGTGCGAGGCAACCTTAGCCGCAAGGCGAAGGAAGTCATTTAAAATTTCTTTTTTAAACTAAGAGCTGACATCAGTTCTTCGATTTTATCGGAGAGTTTGATCCTGGCTCAGGACGAACGCTGGCGGCGTGCTTAACACATGCAAGTCGAAC